>JAQBAU010000215.1:0-14360 GCA_032126655.1 Desulfobacterales bacterium | reverse complement strand
CTTTGGCCGTCTCTTTGATTCTGAGACCTTTGATGGAGACTCCCTGACTCTTGGCAAAGCCTTCCGCCGCCTTCGTGGGCTGTCCTTCTGCATCAAAAGCGGCGGACTTAGGAGGCCCTACCACTTCCTTGGTAACGGATGTCTGTCGTTCAGAAATCTTCTGAACCACGAGGGCGAGACGCCTTGGGGTTCCGAGGACCTCCATGGGGCCATGCTCAATACGGGCCTGTGACAGTCTTTGCGACATGAGGGCCTTCATGGCTTCAAGGGCCGGTTCAATGTACCCGGCAGGAATCTCTTCGGTGATTATTTCAATGAGTAAGGTCTTCATGGTTTATTATTCGTTATTGGTTATCCGTTGGCTGTTGTCCGTTGTTTCATTTAGGAGGTGTTGAGCAATGGGAAGCCCATTGTCTTTCTCTGCTCGAGAAAGCCCTCGCCGCAAGCCCGAGCCAGGTTCCTGACACGACCAATATAGCCGGTCCGCTCAGTCACACTAATGGCACCGCGGGCATCAAGCAGGTTAAAGGTGTGGGAACACTTCAGGCAGTATTCATATGCCGGCAAGACAAGCGAGGCCGCGATAACCCGCTTGCATTCTCCCTCATACATGTCAAAGAGGCTTAGCAGCATTTTGACATCGGCCTGTTCGAAGTTGTAGGTCGAGTGCTCCACTTCGGCCTGATAGTGCACGTCGCCGTATGTGATGGCATCATTCCACTTCAGATTATAGACGTTGTCCACACCCTGGAGATACATGGCAATCCTTTCCAGTCCATAGGTGAGTTCAACGGAAATGGGATCGAGTTCAATGCTTGCCGCCTGTTGAAAGTAGGTAAACTGGGTTATTTCCATGCCATCGAGCCACACTTCCCACCCAAGGCCGGATGCCCCGAGAGTGGGTGATTCCCAATCGTCCTCCACAAACCGGATGTCGTGGGCCAGGAGATCAATCCCGAGCGCCTTGAGGCTTTTCAGATAGATCTCCTGGACGTCAATCGGAGAAGGTTTCAGGATGACCTGATACTGGTAGTAGTGCTGTAGACGATTGGGATTCTCGCCGTAACGGCCATCAGTAGGACGGCGAGAGGGCTCCACATAAGCCACATGCCAGGGCTCAGGACCAAGGACCCTCAGCAGGGTTGCGGGATGAAATGTGCCTGCCCCAACTTCGATGTCATAGGGTTGCTGCAGGACGCACCCACGCCGCGCCCAGAAGTTTTCCAGAGCCAGGATGAGTTTTTGGAAAGTCATCATGGTTTTCTCTCCAACCTGATCGTGCAGGAGCCCCGATCTTTTGGTTCATTTTAAACGACTTGTAAGTCTAAAGCAGGTATTTTGAAATTCGATATTCGGATTTGCTATGTTCAATTTTTCGCCTTGGATACACTGAAACGCATGGTTTGTAAAGCGGTCAATGAGGTAATTTCGCATTGAGTTGCTTCAAGAATTTCAGACTCTTTGGCTCTCTTCCGAGATAGTACGGCACAAAGGCCTCGAGCATCTGAAGACTCTCATCTACGGCCTGTTTGGAAAACCGAAGTCGATGGACTTTCTCCAGAGGGGCATTCAACACCCAGTTGAGAACCTTGATCGTCCCTTTTGAGAGAGAGAAGGGACCAACTCCCTGAGAAGCACATCCTTCGCACAATACTCCGCCACGTTTAACATCAAATGAAACAGAAGAGCGTCCGAACTGTTCGAGGACCTTTCCGCAGGCATGGCAGTGGTCGAACCCGGGTCTGAAGCCGCTCAGCGTCATGAAGCGAAGCTGAAACGTAATGTGAAGGATGCGCTCTGGCAGAGCCCCGCGGTCGAGTTGGTCGAGTGTGAACTCAAGCAGCCCGTAAACAGCAGCCTGCCGCTGACCTTGCTCCATCCACGCATAGACCAACTCGCACCAGTAACTGGCATAGGCTGTCTTGGTGATATCAGTTCGAATCTGCTCAAAAGGATTGACGACTGAGGCCTCTTGGAGAACGGGCAGTCTCCCACCCCGCCCAAAGCTCCATACCAGGTCCAAAACCGAAAAAAGCTCCAAAACACCGGCAAAACGCTTGATGCTCTTCTTTGCTCCCTTGGCTATGAGCGGCACCTTGCCCCGCCTAAGGGTAAAGCAAGTCACGATTTTGTCATAGTCTCCGTGCTCAATAACGCGAAGCACAATGGCAGGTGAAGAGACGTGCGGCATGAGGGCTACAAGCGGAGCAACATCGTTGCAATCTGGAAGTAAAAGAACACACTCAGGATATCGATGGATGTGGTGACAAAGGGCCCGGCAGCAACCGCTGGGTCAACGTTGATACGGGCAAAAACCATGGGGACCAAAGACCCCACCAGAGCAGCAATGGTCATGGAGCTCATCACGGCGAGGCCGACAGTCACGCCGAGTAGCCACCTGTCATAAGTTAAGTGGGTAACAAATCCAAGGAGAAGTCCGTAGAAGAAGCCCAGGAAAAACCCAACTGCCAACTCCTTGAACACGACCTCCCATATTTGCTTGATGTTTATCCTTCCCGTGGCCAGTCCGCGGACAACGATCGTTGAAGACTGGGTGCCAATGTTCCCACCCATACCCATGATGATGGGTATAAAAGCGGCAAGGTAGACGAGCTTGTTGAGTGTACTCTCAAAGTGTCCGATTATGAGAAAAGCGGCGATGCCGCCCAGCCAGCTGGCAAGGAGCCACGGGAGCCGGGTCCGAGTACTTCTGAAGATGGACTGGGATTCTACAAGGTCCTCGCCCACACCAGCCATCTTGAGAATATCTTCTGTGGCCTCCTCTCGGATGATGTCGACAACATCGTCCACGGTAACGATACCAACAGGCCTATTGTTTTCGTCTACTACTGGTACGGCCAGGACATTGTAGCGCGCCACGATTCTGGCCACTTCTTCCTGGTCTGTCTCGGTCTGAACACTCACCACGTCAGTAACCATTATTGCCTTGAGTTGGGTATGCGGTGGGACGACAACAAGCTGCCGCAGGGAGATGACCCCCACGAGATGGCCATGATCGTCAACCACATACAGGTAAAACGGCATCTCAATATCTGCATAGTCTCTCTGTAAGGCCCCTATGGCTTCTGTTGCCGTGGTGTCTTCTTTCAGGGCAATGAAGTCTGGCAGCATGATGCCGCCAGCAGTGTCTTCATCATAACGGAGCAACCCCTCCACCTCTTCAGACTCTTCCTTGGCCATGAGATCGAGGAGTGCTTTGGACCGTTCATCAGAGAGCTTCCCGAGCAGGTCGGCCACATCATCGTTAGGCACCTGTTCCAGGATGCCGGCGATCTTGTCAGCCGGCATGTCTTCAATCAGCTTGATCAGAATCTCTTCTTCCAGCTCACTGAAGAGCACAGCCTCATGTTCAACATCGTCCATGAGGTTAAAGATCGCTTCCTGCTCTCGGAGCGTAAGAAACCGAAAGACAACGGCCAGGTCCGCAGCGTGGGTCTTGTTGACGATCTTGTGCAGGTGGGCAGACGCACCTCTCCTGAAGAGTCTCTTGATGGTGTCCAGAAGAATTCTTGTGCGATCGACGGTTATATTCATTGTTCTAGTAGATCGTGTCCGATTCTAATCGTTCATTTTCTCGCAAAAAAGCATACAAGTTTAAATTTTTACCCTGTACAGTCCCGGCGGTCAAGGTATTTCGGGATTTTGGCGAGACGAAATGAAGAAGGAGGGAACTTATCACGAAGACACGTAATGTTCTCAAGGCGGAAGCCGCAAAGAAAAGAAGAAAACACGAAAGCCTTGAGTCCCAGAGTTCGTTTCGACTCCACAAAATACAAGCCTGAAATCAACGCTTTTTCGACTATATTGTTTCCTGTATATTTCCTTTTTTCGTGCTTTCTTTTTCTTTTCGCGCTTTGCGGCTTACGCCTTATGAAGAAGCGTGATTAATTTCTTTGTCATGGATAGAGCCTGTCCATGAGGCGGGGAAACGGAATAGACTCACGAACATGCTCAAGGCCGCATATCCAGCCCACGGTTCGCTCAATGCCTAACCCAAAGCCCGCGTGTGGAACGCTTCCGTAGCGTCTTACATCCAAATACCACGCAAAGTCCTCAGCCGGGAGTTCAGCTTCATCGATTTTCTGCTTCAGGATTCCCGGATCATCCTCACGCTGCCCCCCGCCAATGATCTCCCCGTAGCCTTCGGGAGCAAGCATGTCAACGCAGAGAGCCACCTCACTGCGGTCTGGATCGTTCTTCATATAAAACGCCTTGATCTCTGCAGGATACCGGTGAATCAACACAGGCTTGTCAAAATGAGTTGAGATAATCGTTTCCTGACCGGCGCCGAAATCTTCACCCCATGACAAAGGTTCCCCGGCATCTTCTAAGATCTTCATCGCCTCATCATAACTGATAACAGGAAATGGGGGCTCGACCTTCTCAAGCTTCGCGACGTCGCGCTCCAGCTGGTGCAGTTCCGGTTCTCTGGTCTTCAGAACCTCTTTGATGACAGCCACAACCAAACCTTCTGCAAGTTTCATGATGATGTCGAGATCAGCAAATGCAACCTCAGGCTCTATCATCCAAAACTCGGTCAGGTGCCGCCGTGTCTTTGATTTCTCAGCCCGAAAAGTAGGCCCGCAGCAGTAGACCTTGCCAAGGGCCATAGCACCGGCCTCCATGTAGAGTTGCCCGCTCTGCGACAGAAAGGCCTTCCTGTCCCCAAAGTAGTCTGTTTCGAAAAGGGTCGTAGTCCCCTCGCAGGACGAAGGGGTTAGGATCGGGGCATCCAGCAGCGTGAACCCCTCATCGTCGAAGAACCTGCGTGCTGCATTGATCACGGTGTGGCGAATACGCAAGATAGCCTGTTGCCGGGGAGATCGGATCCACAGGTGGCGATGGTCCATCAAGAATCCCACACCGTGTTCCTTTGGGGAAATAGGATAGGTCTCGGCGAGCTGAAGGACTTCAATCATTGATACCAGGAGCTCGTATCCCCCTGGAGCCCGCTCGTCACGGCGAACCGTTCCTGTGACAGCCAATGAGGATTCTTGAGTCAGCTTCGGGTAAAGATCCACGGCATGCTGATCAGTCTCACCCTGAACGCAGGTAGCCTGAATTGAGCCCGTACCGTCCCGGAGTACGAGAAAACATATACGACCACTGGAGCGTTTGTGGGTCAGCCACCCGCAGATGGTCACGTCTTGACCGTCGTACTCACCTATGGCCGCGATTGAGACTGTTGGCATAATAAACCAGTGCGGAGTGCAGAGTCCGATCCTGTCTGAAGGATTTGGAGTATTGGAGTACTGGAGTATTGGGAAACAACAACAAAGGCTGCACACTTCTTATTTAGATCCATTACTCCACTACTCCATCACTCCAAGTGTTTCACGAAGCCGTTCACATATTAATTTTCACATAGGACCGCTCCCTGAGAGCCTTGAGCCACGCCTCGTATTCTTCTCCCACGACCCTCTGGTAAAGCTTTTCTTGTATTTCAGTCCTGGCCTCCTCCATGCTCTTTCCCGGTTTCTGCTCAATGTCTTGCACCATCAAAATCCGATACCCCTCAGGTGTCTCCAAGGTACTGCTGACTTGACCTTTCGACATGTTGCGAAGCGCTTCCTGCACTTGAACCGAGAGTTCATCCAGGCTGAATTGGCCGAGGTCTCCACCTGCCGCGGCAGAGGAGTCCTCTGAATACTTCCTGGCAAGTTCGTCAAAAGGCGCCCCAGAGTATAACGCCCTCACAATGGATTCCATCATTGCCCGTGCTGCTTCCTTATCATCAGAACTGGCCGAAACCGTAGTCTTTATGAGAATCGTGCGCAGGTGGTATGTTTTTATTTCCTCATAGGAACCCCTATTTTCTTCATAATAGTCTCGAATGTCTTTGTCGGTGATGGCAATCTTGGACTTGACCTCGATATTGACCAGCGTCGCCTGAAGGATTTGAGCTCTGAGCCGTTCTCGGTACTCCTCCAGGGTTAAGCCCTCCTCTGCAAGCGACTTCCTGAGGTCCTCCTCTGTGATAAAATGTTGGCTCTTGATCCGTTCTATCTGTGCATCTACCTCGCTGTCACTAACCTTGACCTCCAATTTCTCAGCCTCCTGGCTGGTCAACTTCTCGTCGATCATCCTGTTTAGGACATCCATACGAAGCTTGAAAAGCATCTCACGTTCCGCCTCAGGAGGATAGTTGGCCTCACGGAGTTTTCGCAGGTAGGGCTGGAGCCTTTCACTCAGTTCTGACAGTGCAATGCAATCACCATTGACGACAGCCACTACACGATCTACCACTTCGGCGTGAACTGTCACCATCCCCAGGACCACGCTTACCAGCACAATGAAGAGCTTCAGAAGCTTGCTTGAAATAAATTCTCTCCTTATCATATCATCTCCGTGTTCACTTTGATGTGATACCGTGATCGGAGTTCGGCCAACCACGGCCCGTATTCAGCCTCGAGCCTTCCTTTCAGAATCTCCTGCTTTATTCTTTCAATGGACTCGTCGATGTTCGGCACAGGCGTCTCTCTTTTCTCAATCACCTGAAAGATATGAAATCCATAAGGGGTCTTGACCACGGGGCTCACATCCCCCGGTTCCAAGTCGAAAAGAGGTGCCTCCAGGGATTTAGGGAGCTGGCCACGAACCACATATCCCATATCCCCATCAAATTGAGCCTCCGGCGCTATCGAATATCGGCGAGCCAATGCGGAAAAGGCCTCACCATCTTGAAGGCTTTTCAGAACTTTCTTTGCCTGGTCATCGGTGGGAAGCAAGATTTGACGTGCCCGTATCTCTGGCCCACGGCTCCACTCTTCCCGGTGTCTATTATAATAATCCCTCATTTCCTCTATTGTGACTGAATCTTCTTTCAACAGCTCTTTGCGCATGACCTTCTCCACCAGAAGCCGCTTTCTGAGTCTTTCTTTCCACGCTTCAAAAGAGATAGCCTGCTTGAGAAACATATCTTCAAAGCCTGCCTGGGGATAGTCTTTTTGAATGTCGCGCACTGCCTCATCCAATTCCTCAGGCGAAATGCTCAGGTGCAGCTCCTCAGCCCGCCTTATTATGATCATCTCCTCAACAAGCTGCAACAGGAAACTAATTCGAGCTTCGCGGACTGCATTATTGTCTTGAACGTCCTCGCTGTCGGAGCTCAGGCCGATTGGTTCAAAGTACTCATTGAATTCACCCAGGGTGAGCACCTGGTTATCCACACGGATCACCACTTGATCCCGGGGAAACCCTTCCCCCTGATTTGAACACCCCAAACCCATGAACAAGAGAATAAGTCCAACGGCTATTATCTTGCAATCAACCATAGTTCAACCTTTGACTCGGACAAGGACGAAACCTAGTGTTTTCTGACAGATCAGGCCAGATCTTGCAACACCTTTTTGGTCGCCTCCAGGGGGTTGGCAGAGTGACCGGACGGCAATGAAACCTCGAGCACACTGTCCGGCGTGACGCGAAATCGCTCCGGGTCTCCTTGAATCAGATCGGTTATCCTCTCCGGACTCACGCGGCAGTCTTTGGCAAAAGAGAGCACGAGCCTTTGATCGACCAGGTCCAGGCGCTCAATGCCCAGTTCCTTGCACATCACCTTTAGCATGATCTTGTCCATGAGAATCTTTGCCGGTTCGGGAAGAGGACCAAACCGATCCGTGAGTTCCTCATGAAACTGTACAACCTCGGACTGTTCCGACATCCTGGCCAACCGCTTGTACGACACCAGCCTCTGGTCAATACCGGACACATAGGTTTCGGGGATGTATGCTGATTGGTTCACCTTGATCTCCGGCTCCAATTCTGCTTCGACTGGCTCGCCTTTCAGCTCACGCATGGTGCGCTCCATGAGCTTCAGGTACATCTCATAGCCCACTGATGCAATCTGTCCGGACTGTGTAGGCCCCAGAATGGTGCCACCACCTCTTATCTGCAGGTCACTCATAGCAATCTCAAAACCAGCCCCAAGATCACTGTGTTCCATCAGGACTTTGAGGCGCTTCTTGGCGTCCCTGGTGAGAGCACCCTCATGCGGTATGAAAAGATAGGCGTAGGCCTGCTCATCCGCCCGCCCCACGCGGCCCCGGAGTTGATAAATCTGGGACAGACCAAACTTGTCAGCCCGGTTGATCAGGATGGTATTGGCTGACGGGAAGTCTAGCCCTGACTCGATGATGCTTGTACAGACCAATATATCAATCTCACGGTGAAAGAATTCGAGCATCACTGCTTCGAGTTCCTCGTCATTGAGCTGCCCATGGGCAACCCCTATCCGGACACCCGGTACAAGACTTTCAAGATGACGGGCCACACCCCAGATGGTTCGGATATGATTGTGTACGAAAAATACCTGGCCGCCCCGTTGAAGTTCGCTGTGGATGGCCTCTGCCACCACCGTGTCGTCAAACGGACTGATATATGTCTTGATGGCATACCGGTACTCCGGAGGGGTTGCAATAACACTTAGATCCCTGATGCCCATCAGGGACATGTGCAGCGTCCTCGGTATGGGTGTAGCCGTCAGGGCCAAGACATCAACCAGGCGACGGAGCTGTTTCAGTCTCTCCTTGTGGACAACACCGAACCGCTGCTCTTCGTCAACAATGACCAGACCCAGCTCCTTGAACCCAATATCTTTTTGCAGAAGCCGATGCGTTCCGATAATGATATCGATGTTTCCTTCCTTCAGTCTTTGTACAATGGCCCGCTGCTGGCCGGGAGAACGAAATCGGCTGAGCGTCTCTATCTCAACGGGGTAAGGGGCAAATCGCTTCTTAAAGGTCTGAAAATGCTGTTCAGCAAGCACGGTTGTCGGAACCAGAAAAGCCACCTGCTTATGATCCCATACTGCCCTGAAGGTTGCCCTCAGGGCGATCTCCGTCTTTCCATAGCCGACGTCGCCGCATACCAGCCGGTCCATGGGCACGGAGGATTCCATGTCGGCCATGACCTCCCTGATGGCCTGGCTCTGATCCCGTGTCTCAGAGTATTCGAATGCAGCCTCAAACTCTTCAAAGTAGCTGTCAGGCGGCGAGAAACCGTGACCCTCTTGAACCTTCCGCAATGCGTAGAGCTTCAGGAGTTCTCCAGCCATTTCACGGATCGATTTCTTGATCCGCTCCTTCACGCGCCCCCACGATTTTCCCCCCATCTTGTCCAAAGGGGGGACGATTCCATCCACACCCACATACTTTTCAACGCAGTCCATGCGGTCCACGGGAACGTAAAGCCTGTCCTGGTCCCTATACTCTATGACCAAGAAATCATTAGCGATTTCTCCCACCTCAAGCTTGACAAGTCCATTGTATGCGCCAATGCCATGCTCCGTGTGAACGACGAATTCGCCCTCTTTTAGATCCTCAAAAGTCAACCATCGGGTAGTTGTCTCTTTTTTTGAGACCTTTGAAAGTCGGTGTTTGGAACCGAAAACCTCATCTTCTGTGATGATGGCCAGGCCCTCTCGAGCCCAGACAAATCCGGAGGAGAGTTCTCCCAGGCAGATGCTTGGAATATTCTCCAAGGAAGCGCCTGCCGGAAACGAGTCAAGCAACCTCAGGTGGATGTTATACGGAACGAGAAGCTCCTCTATCCGCTGAGCCTGTTTCCTGGTGCGACACAGAAAATACGCCGCCAGGCCATTTTCTCCGGCGCGGTTCATCCAGTCGACAAAAGGCTTCAACAGGGCCCCGGATTGCCCCCTTACCCTGAGCTGGTGGGTTACGAGATCATTCTTTTCGACAGCCAGGTTGCAGCTAGCAGCGCCAGTATCAACCACAGGAATCTCCCTCAGGAGAAGGTGTGCATCGCGGTCAAATATGGCCTTGACTTCAGACCAATGCAGATAAAGGGCTTCGGGTTCCACGCACAACCTGCGGTCATTTCGGGCTGACAAATAGTTCTTGGTCACAGCCTCTTCGATGTCGAAGGCCGCCGTGTCCGTGGTGCCGGGATCGATAACAACCGGCAAGGCCTGCTTCGGCATGTAGTCAAACAGCGTATCCAGCATGGGATGAATGAGGGGGATGAGGCCTCCGATCCCCGGAAACTGATCCAGCCCTCTGATTCGTTCTACAGTTTCTTCGATACGCAGCCCGGCCATTTCAAGGGCTTCTCCGTGCTGGCGGATGCGCTCCGAAATCTGGTCCATGGCTGCGGGGTCGAGGACAGTTTCCACAGCTGGAAGGAGGGTGGCTTCAGTCATAGGCCTCAACGAACGCTGGTTTGCCGGCGAAAAACTCCTTATTGACTCCACCGTATCACCAGAGAGCTCTATGCGGATTGGGTCACGGTAGAGGGGCGGAAAAACGTCAACCAACCCTCCGCGAATGGCAAAATCTCCCGGGTCCTCCACCAGAGCTGTCTCCTGATATCCACCCTGTATCAATCTTTGCACAAGTGTCTCCCGATCAAGCTCCTCACCTGCCACAACATATTCTGCATGTTGAGAAAGGGCCTGCCTTGGGATTACTCTTTGGAGAAGTGCTGAGACCGTGGTGATGACAATGGAGGGTTGAGCCTCTGTCAGCATCCTATACAGCCCCTCAATGCGCTGACATGATGTCTTGGGATGATAGGCCACTGGCTGAAAGGGAAAAATATCATAAGATGGGAAAATGATCGTTGGAATGCCGGCGCTCCCGGAGAAGAAACGGATATCGGCACTCAGGGTCTCGGCCTCTTTCGCTCCCTTGCACACCACAAAAAGCGGACGATCAAGCTTGGTATACAGATGGCACAGCAGATACCCCTGCTCAGCTCCGGACAAACCAGTGCAATTGATCCGACCCTTTGCCTGCCGAATCATCTCGATTAGATCTTCAACGGAGTGACCCAAGAGTTTCATGGCTGTTCTAACTTTGTCCTTGTTTCTTTGTGCCCTGCGCCTTAAGCCTTGCGCCTTCGTTTCAACGCACTACAGCACAAAACGAAAGGTAAAGAGGGTCTTCCCCTTGTGCCTGACGCCCTGTGCTCCAGGTATAGGGTTTCGGGCCCATACTTTCATTGGGCTGAAATCCCCTTTTTCTATATAGGACAGAACTGCATCTCTTTCAAGGGGTGTGGCGCTGGTCTGAGCGATCAGAAAGACCTTGTCCAGGCAATGGGGCTATTCTGTCGGGTGAGAAAGAGGCAACACTTCTGAGATGTTGCAGTTAGAGTGAATAGGAGGCACCGCCATGCGTGAAGCACTTAAAAATCTTTATTCTTTGCGAATCGGACTCCAAGAAATCAGTCGTCAAGGCTAAGAATTTGACCCTTTGTCTTTCACATAGATGTCAACATTTCACGAACGCCTCAAATTTTCATGGGCTCGTTATGTAATGTTTGGACTGACCCCCATGAGCTGCACAGATCAGAGGGTTTTAATTAGAGTACTGTGACAGGTGTTTTGTGTTGACGATACCATAGCTTCAAACTCACAAGGAGGCCGGTAGTCAAGAGAGGAGTGTAATCGTTTTTGGTTATACACGTCCTCAATGAAATAGGGAATTCGTTTTTGAACATCCTCAATGGTTCGATATTCCCAGAGCTGGACCTCCTCGGATTTCAGGGCCTGACGGAGCAGGGTCGCATTAAAACACAAGCTGATAACGGCTTCCGCGCCCTCGCCCAAGCAACTGGATAAAGTATTGGCTGGTAAGTGTCTTGAGGGCATATTGAACGGTGCGGCGGGGTAGCTCTGTCTCTTCTACGATATCAGCTACCTTCAGGCGCTTTTCCGGGCTGGATCTGAAGCAGTTCAAAACGGATAGAGCCGATGCCGAAAGCTTCTGGAGGCTGGCATATTTCTTACGGTAGAACTTAACATCGGCTAACGAAGACTCCATAGTCTTGATGAAAAACCAGGCTAAAGGCTCTAATTGATACTGTGTCGGTTCGGCTTGAAACTTGCCGCCAGAGCATTTATGCAGGACGGTGTAATAAAGGGGGCGGTTTTGCTCAACATGACGGTCAATGGCGATATAGGGGGTAATGCCATATAAATATTTATCATCTGACTGAAATAAGGCCAAAATAAAAAGGGCTCGCCCGAGCCGCCCGTTACCATCCTGGAAAGGGTGGATAGCCAGGAATCGAAAAACAAACTCAGCGGCAACCAATAGGGTCCACGGGTATTCTCGGACTGTATTGTTGTACCATTTAACCAGCTTCGCCATTGCAGTACTCGTAATAACTCCCGGAGGAGAGGGATCTAAAACTACCCGCTCTTCTCCCGTGTCGTGATTGATGGAAACCACGCGGTTCGGCATATTTTTGTATCCTCCTGCATGACTCGCAGCCTTGGGATGGTATCGAAGTAATTCATGATGAAGCCCCCGAATCACAGTTTCCGTTAAGGGGAAAAGTTCATTCGCTTGCAGGTAGACGGTTGTCAGCACCTGTCGGCAACCAACCACCTCCTCAACGCTTCGTTCTCTATCTTTTGACAACTTGTCCAGAATATAAGCTCTATTCTCCTCAAACGCGGTTACTTTGCCGTTATTGTTCAAGGCCGTATCGATCCATTCTATTTCCTGGTCTGTTAGAACTGCGTTTTCTATTCTGGTGGAGGCTCCGATATTGCTGATTAAGGCAAAACGATGAAGATATCTCGCCTCGTCAGGAGGTAGAGCTTCCAGGTCTTTATATGTTTCCACAAATAACCCCTGGAGCCTTTTTAGTTCATTTTCCATTTTGTTGCTAGGGATAAAAGAGAGCATATGGCCTCCTGAGTGATACAGGTTCTATTAGGAAACGTACCATACCATATTGCGCAATAATGCGCAACTATTATTTTGTGTTACTTGCGCATTATTGCGCATTTTTTGAATGGCCCGCGATCTCTTTGAGAAACTCCCCGGACAGGGCTCGAACACGCTAACTAACTGATATCACTGAGGTTAGCGACAAGATAGGTGCCCATATGGGCTCTATGATATCATTTTCAGGGGCAAAAACGGGCGGCACGAGAACAAGTGATGATAACCTTGTTCGGTCTCACGCATTCATGCGTATGTTTCGACGTCGAGAAACAGGTGCCTTTCTGATGACGGTCTCTGTCCCGCCAAAGGGAGGTCTCGCCCATCAACTCACGTGTTTCCATAATGGCATTATGCCACGACCCACACCGTGCAATTTTTCGCGTGGTTGACGATCTTGCTGGAAACGCTGCCAAACAGGAATTCCTCACTTCTGGATATGCCCTGCCTGCCCACAACAAGAGTGTGATATTCTGTCGTATCTTGTTCAGCCAGAATACATTCCGCCATGGACGGACAGTAACGGAGCGTAGAACGCACTGAAACATCATTGACGTCAAAACCTTCCTGGATGAGGATTTGACGATAGTCCTCCAGCATAACCTCCACTTTCTTTGCATATTGGGCAAGCCATTTCTCCTTCTCGTCAGTTGTTGGAAAATAGTCTTCTTCGGCTTCAGGAATCACATGCAGAATTGCTGCCTTGAATCCCCCAGTTCCTCCCAGGAGCTGGGCCACATAAGAAACCGCCCGCCGAGAGTTGTCCGAATCGTCCACGGCAATCAAGATATTCTTATTAAAAGCGTCTATTTCTTTGGCCATTGTCCTGTCCTTTCCAATTATAGTGAAAGTAGTAAAATATCCATACTAGGGGGAAATATCTTGCCTGTAGCCTCCGAGATCATCCAGAAGCTGTGAGGTGTTTTCATAAAACCAGTTTGCGCCCTCTGAAAAATGCATGAGGATCCGGTTCAGGGAATCGTGAATGTATGGAAAAACCATCTGTAAATTGACAATTCGATTGTGAAAAATGATGTTCATGTCGTCCTTGCTCAAGCTCCCCACTGCAGGATGATTCCCTTTGATCAGGTCCTGAACAACAATATCTCCCATGCCGACCAGGTAAACCAACACATTGCCAAGACCGAACAGATCATAGGCATAAATATTTTCCCTGTGACGATAGTTGAAGTCAAAGTCAATCCATCGGTAGTGGCCGGTGTCGCGGTCTAAGAAAATATGATCGCGCCGTATGTCCCCGTGCTTCTCACCGTGCTCGTGTAAGAAACGGATCCCTTCAATACACTCTATGAAGCGATCCAGAATCGCTGGAAACTGATCATGGTAGTAAGCTTCGTGATCCACTTCCATATTTCCTACGTACTTGGAAAGCGGGATTCCAGGGACAGGTTCGATTATCCGGATAACGTTCCCCTTCTCATCCTCCATAGAATACCCGTGCATGAAGTTCCTGTGCTCTCCAACAAGATCCAGAATCCTCGCCTCTTTCCTGGGACTTCTAAAGCATTCAAATTCAAGGTTCCCCACGTGAGCCACAAACTTTTCATGAAAAACCATCTTTATGAACTTCGAGTCGCCGTTTCTCAGGTCAATGGCCCGCTTCACCCAATGCTTGACTTCGTC
>JAQBAU010000214.1:0-13773 GCA_032126655.1 Desulfobacterales bacterium | reverse complement strand
GCACGTAACACCTATAGACTTAGCTGGTGGATCTGACTATGTCGCGCCCCTGGCCCGGACCGGGATTACTGGCCTGGCAGCTTATGCGGAGTCGAAGCGCCAGGGCGGGCAGGGCAGGCTTTAGCGCACTTTAGGCACTTTGATTTTCTTATGCACACGGTACTCACATTACTGAAACCCCGCGTATGGTCCTTCAGGAACCGGCTTCGGGGGCGGCTTGAAGGGAAGGCCTGGGTAAAGATCCTCCTTGCCCTGATAAGCCTGCTCTTCTGGGCAGGCATCTTTGCCGTGGTTTATAGGGTCCTCCTTTACTTTCACAGCATTGAAGGGTTCGGCGACGTCCTGGCCCGCAAGCTTCTTTCCATGGTGCTCCTGACCTTCTTTTCTGTGCTCGTATTCAGCAGCATCCTTACGGCGCTGTCCACTCTTTATCTTTCAAAGGACCTCCCTCTGGTCCACGCAGCCCCTGTCAGGGTTGACAAGGTGTTTCTGGCTCGTTGGATCGAGAGCACCTTTGACAGCTCGTGGATGCTGTTCTTGTTTGGCCTGCCCGTCTTCTTGGCCTATGCGCTGGTGTACGACGCAGGCTTGTGGTTCTATCTGATCCTCGTCGTCTCGCTCATCCCGTTTTGTCTGCTCGCCTCCGCCATTGGCACACTGGTGGTCGTGTTGCTGGTGGTTGCGCTTCCGGCCAACCGCATGCGAGACATTTTTGTTTTCCTCTCCATGGTTCTGGTCATCCTCTTGTACTTCATGTTTCGATTCATGAGACCGGAGCGGCTCGTAGATCCCGACGCCCTGGCAACCCTGACGGGGTATCTCAGATCTCTCGAGGCCCCGGGTTCGCCATTCCTGCCGACCACATGGATGCTTGAGACGTTGTGGCCTGCTTTGACAGGGATCAATCGTTCGGCGTTGTTCCATCTGGGGCTTTGCTTGACAGGTGCCCTTTCTCTCGTCTTCATTGCCACGAAACTCTCTCGTGTCTTTTATTTCAAGGGGGTATCAAAGGCACAGGTGGCCCGCCGGGGACCGAGGCGCAGAAAGAAGGCTGCCGGAACGCCTTCAAAGCGGACATGGCTGAGCTCCGGCAAGGTGAGGGCCCTCCTGGCAAAAGACATCAAGACCTTCTTTCGGGATAACACCCAGTGGTCTCAGCTTTTTCTGCTGGTAGCCCTCATCATTGTCTATCTTTACAATTTCAAGGTCCTTCCCATTGAGAAGGCCCCGATCCAAACCTTCTATCTTCAAAACATTTTGGCATTCCTGAACATGGGCCTGGCCGGTTTTGTGCTCGCTGCCATGGCAGTGCGCTTCGTATTCCCGGCTGTGAGTATCGAGGGGGAAGCCTTCTGGCTCATAAGATCGGGGCCTCTCCGGCTGAAGACGTTCCTTTGGGTGAAGTTCTGGACCTACCTGATCCCTTTGCTTGTCCTGTCTGAGATACTCATCGTGGCTACAAACACGCTCCTTTCCGTGACCCCTTTCATGATGGGGCTTTCCACAATAACGGTCTTCTTCATGGTGTTCGGCATCACCGCTATGGGCGTGGGTTTGGGTGCGGCCTATCCTAATTTTCGTCTGGAGAACGTGGCCCAGGCGGCCACCGGGTTTGGAGGCATGCTCTTTATGTTCCTGTGCGTTGGTTTCATTGGATCGGTCATTATCCTGGAGGCCGGACCGGTTTACACAATCTTCATGGCCAGGCTGCGCGGGGAGGCCATACCACTGGTTCACTGGATCTGGATTTCTGTTTCCTTCATATTGGTGGCAGGTATTAATGTGGTGGCCCTGTTCTGGCCCATGCGATTTGGGTTGCAGACCCTTTCTCGCCTGGAACAATGAGTCGAATGCGCCTGACGGCTTGAAAACATCCCCGAATTCCGCATTCGATACTCCGAATTCCGCATTCCGAAATCGACGCCTTGACTATGCTTCGTCACATTGGTAGAAATAGGTGCGGCTCGCCAGTGGGAATCACTGCGTGAGGGCAGCATCAAAGACAAATGATAAGCAGGAGGGGATGGTTATGACAGATTTGAGAAGATTCAGGGTTCTTGTAGGGATTTCAGTACTGTTGTTTGTTTTTGCGGTCGTCGCGGGTTGTGCTAAACCGAAGTCAAGTGGCACAGCCTTAGAGGAAGCAGAGCCTGCTGCAACCGAGCCGGATAATACGCCAACACCACTTTACTATGACTTTGATGATGTTCTCGTCCCATCAGAGCTGAAGGTCGACAAAAAGGGGTCTTTTGTCTACCATACGAATGAGTTTACAGCCGGAGTCCTGGTACTGAAAGGGCGCGTGGAGATAAACTCCCTCATCAGGTTCTTTGATAACAACATGGCAAAGGACAACTGGCGTTTGATGAGTTCTTTCAAGTCTCCCCGCACGATCTTGTTTTTCACCAAGGCGAATCGGAGCTGCATTATCAACATTACCGAACAAAGATTCGACACTGAGGTTGAGATCTGGGTAGCCCCTACCACGGCTCCTGAAGACGAGGGGCTGTTGTTGAAATAACGCAAGGCGCCTGTTGCAGGTTGTTTGTTGTCCGCTGTTGAGAAGCAGTAGTGGTCAATCTGGCCGCACAACGAAGATGCGGGTGTTAATCCCGTACTTGCGCCGAAGATTTGGACGCAACTAACGACTCACAACGGACAACTGGCGGCATGGAGAGACCAATAATCGACGTAGCCATCCTCAAGGCACATATCGGGATTTCCCGATTGGGAACGGTCAAGTGTCAGATCCATTAAAGGACAAGAGCATTGTACTTGGAGTGTGCGGCGGGATTGCCGCTTACAAGGCAGCCGATCTTCTTAGAGTCCTTGCGAAGGCGGGAGCCCGCACCCGGGTGATCATGACTAAGGCCGCACAGGCGTTTGTCGGTGTCGCTACTTTTGAGGCCCTTTCGGGAGAGTCGGTGTGGACCGACATGTTTGGGGGGCAGGACGGTGCTCCGTTTCGTCACATCGCATGGGCAGAGGAGGCGGATGCCGTGGTCATCGCGCCTGCCACCGCCAATACCATCGGCAAGATGGCCCATGGGATAGCCGACGATCCTCTAACCACCTTTGTCCTGGCAGTTCGAGCGCCGATCCTGGTTTGTCCATCCATGAACACGAACATGTATGAAAATCCCATTGTTCAGGAGAACATAACACGGCTGGAACGGCCCGGGATCACCGTGTTGCGTCCCGAGACAGGGTCACTCGCCTGCGGTCGCGAGGGGCCCGGTCGATTGCCGGATGTAGGGACCATTGCAGAGGAGGTCCGTTCACTCCTGTGTCCAAACGATCTGGCGGGAGAACAAATCCTGGTGACGGCCGGACCCACTCACGAACCGGTCGATCCGGCCAGGTTCATCAGCAATCCTTCTACCGGCAAGATGGGACACCTAATCGCACGCGTTGCGCGGAGGCGGGGAGCGAAAGTGGTGTTGATTACGGGGCCGACGGCACTACCTGACCCTTTGGGGGTAAGAGTGATCCGGGTAAAAACGGCCCAGGAGATGTTCGATGCAGTGATCGGTGCTGCGGAAAAGGCCACGATCACCATTATGGCCGCTGCAGTGGCAGATTGGCGGCCGGCGAGCCTCTTTGAACACAAAATAAAAAAAGAGGAGATGGCCGAGAATTTGCCCCTTGAACGGACAGCGGATATCTTGAAAACATTGGGAGAAAACAAGAAAAACCAGATCCTGGTCGGTTTTGCGGCAGAGACTCGGGACTTGCAGCAGAACGCCTCAGCCAAACTGAATGCGAAGAACCTGGATCTCATTGTTGGCAATCTCATTGGACAGGCTGATTCGGGGTTTGGTTCAGATACGAACCAGGTGAGTCTCTTCTATAGAGACGGTCGGAACGAGGCCTTGCCGCTCATGGAAAAGGGAGCACTGGCCGACGTGCTGTTCGACAGGATTTTGGCGATGAAGAACAAGTCGGGCCATGAATAACCAGCCAGAGGGGTGTTAGGCTTTGTCCGTTCACCGCGGTGCAAAGCGCATAGCGCATAGCGCATGGCATAAAGCCAAAGCCAAAAATAATCTATTTTTCAATTTTCAATCGTCAAGCTTCAATTGCAGGTGATCAGTGACCAACCCCGAGAACCCCACGCAACTCCTGGCTGAAATCCGAGAGAATTTCAAGGGCTACCTAGAGTATGTTCGCGGACTAGGGTATCCAGGTGTGGCCCTCTCAGATAATACGCTCAGGATTCTGGAGAGCTGGGACAAAAGGGGCATGGCAGAAAGCCTGGACATGATCCGGGATGATCTTGGGGCCTGCCGGAGATGCAAACTGCACACGGGGAGGAAGAATATCGTCTTTGGATTCGGGAATCCCAAGGCAAAGCTGGTCTTCGTGGGCGAAGGGCCGGGCTATGAGGAGGATATGCAGGGTCAGCCGTTTGTGGGTAAGGCCGGTCAACTCCTCACCAGGATCCTCCGGGCCATCGACTTGACCCGAGAGGATGTCTATATCTGTAATATCATAAAGTGCCGGCCTCCGGGGAATCGAAACCCTGACCCCGACGAGATTGCCGCATGCATCCCTTTTCTCCGGCGGCAGTTGAAAACCATAGCCCCCAGGTTCATATGTGCCCTGGGCACCTTTGCCGCCCAGACCCTTCTGGGAACCAACACGCCGATTTCTCGATTGCGAGGACGCTTCTATGCCTATGAGGGAATCGATCTCCTTCCCACATATCACCCTGCGTATCTCCTGCGGAATCCTTCAAAGAAGGCCGATGTCTGGCAGGATATGCAGAGACTTCAGAAGGCTTATGAAAAGACTTAGGGCCCTCATTGAACGCTTTGTGAAAGTCTCGCCAAGGAGTGCGTTTCTGGGACTGGCATTGACAGGTATTTTCTCAGGTGCCGTTGTGCCCGCTGCTTGGGCTGACACGGGAGATATCTACGTGATGGAAGTCTCCGGCACGATCAATCCGGGTTTAGCAGAATACGTGATAAGAAGTATGGAAAAGGCCTCCAGCGAAGGGGCAGCTTGCCTCGTGATTCAGCTTGACACTCCCGGTGGGCTGGCCCTGTCCATGCGCTCCATTATCATGGCTATGCTGGCCTCGGAGATCCCGGTGGTGGTGTATGTATCGCCGAGCGGGGCACGGGCAGCCTCTGCCGGCGTGATGATCACCCTTGCAAGTGACGTTGCGGCCATGGCGCCAAGCACCAACATTGGTGCGGCCCACCCGGTGAACCTCGGGCAAAAGGAGATGGACAAGACCATGGCGGACAAGGTTGTCAACGACATGGTGGCCTATACTAAAAGCATCACAGAAAAACGGGGTCGGAACAGCGAATGGGCTGAGAAGGCGATCCGCGAGAGTGTCTCGGTGACGGAGAAGGAAGCCCTGGAGCTAAAAGTCATTGACCTGATTGCGGAGGATCTGGATGATCTGATCGAAAAAATCGATGGTCGAGACCTCAAAGAGAAGGGAATTCTTCGTACGAAGGGCGTCAAACGGGTGGTCCTGACAGAGAGCTTCAGAGACAAGATCCTTAAGACCTTGAGCGATCCTAACATTGCGTATTTACTAATGATGATTGGCATGGCGGGGCTCTACTTTGAATTGTCCCACCCCGGAGCGATCTTCCCGGGCGTTATCGGCGCCATCTCTCTGATTCTGGCTTTCTTTGCATTTCAAACACTGCCCGTCAACTATGCGGGGATCTTGTTGATCGCAGTTGCCTTGATACTGTTCATTCTCGAGATGAAGGTGACCAGCTACGGTCTTTTGAGCCTGGGCGGGGTGATCTCGCTCTTTTTGGGATCGTTGATGCTGTTCGAGGGGACTGGACCTGAAATGCGCCTCTCCTGGAGTGTGCTGATTCCAACGGTCCTCATGGTGTCTGGCTTTTTTGTGGTGGTTGCGGGCCTTGTTTTTCGCTCACAAATATCCAAGCCGAGAACTGGCGACAAGGGATTGATCGGGGAGATTGGTGTGGTCAGGGAACGGCTTGCCCCTAACGGCAAGGTCTTTGTTCACGGGGAGCTTTGGAACGCCGAAGCGCCTGAACCGATCGAGGTCGGGGCTAAGATTCGAGTCATAGGGTTGGATCAGCTTGTTTTAAAGGTCCAGGAGATGAAGTAAGATGAAGGCCTTTTCCTGGACACATCCGGGGGTTGGGTATGCGGAGCTGACAAGAGCGGCAGGTGAACAGTCAACGGCCACACGGGGCCGCCAGGGCAATAAACATTGACATTATCAATGGGGTATTATAGACTAACTAACGGAGTTTAATACAAATTAAATGCTTCTGCATGAAGGACAGGATCTGCTTAGGGCATTGATATTGCCCTTATTCCGGCGGTACGGGGGTGATAGGGGGGAATCTCTTTCATGGCCCTTGATCAGCGTGATCTGACAAAGCTAATTTGGGGTGTCCTTCTAGTCGCAATGGGCCTCCTTCTTTGTCTCACGACGCCGTATGCACTGCGTATGTCGCCGGAGTCTGGTTTCTTGAACTTTTCTCGATACTTCATTGCCGTTTTTCTGATCGTTGCCGGGGCCCAGAGACTTTACAGGTTGTATTCTCCCAAAGACCGGGAACCGCCAGAAGACGGGTAGTAGGGATATTCGTCTGGAGCAAAACTTTTTCCAAATGGAGATTTGATCAATCATGGTCGTAGTAGATTTGGCGAAAGACGAGACGGCTAAAAACGTAGTGGCCAGTGGTGCAGTTCTTGAAGGCGACTTGGGCTATCAAGAAAGGCTCCTCGAGATTACGAACCGCGTACACGCCGCAAGCAACATTGATGAAATCCTGATTGATTTGCAGGGTGATATCACCAGGTTGTTCGACGCTGAGCGGCTGACGATATACGTGGTGGACGGGATCAAGAAGGACCTCGTGTCCAGGGTCAAGTCCGGCGATGAGATCACCGAGATACGCGTTCCGATTTCCACCAACAGCCTTGCAGGCTATGCAGCGTATAAAGGACGATTGCTCAATATCAATAATGTGTACAATGAAGACGAGTTAGGGGGTATTGATCCGAAGCTGAAGTTCGACAGGACTTGGGATGAAAAGACCGGGTTTAGGACGCGACAAGTGCTGGTCGCGCCCGTGAATTTCCAGAAGTATCTCATGGGGGCGATTCAGCTTATCAATCGCAAGGATGGGACGGGGTTTACCGAGCGGGAGGAAGAAGCCGTCCACGAATTGGCCCAGACCCTTGGGATTGCACTGTTCAATCAGAAGAGAATGGCAAAGGCCCGTCCGGGCAAGTTTGATTACCTCATAGAAAACGGGCTCATTACGCAAAAGGAACTGGACAAGGCGGTCCTCGAGGCCCGCAAAACGAGGCAGGAGATTGAGGACCTCCTGCAGAAGGCCTATAAGGTCACCAGGAAGGATATTGGGCAGGCTCTGAGCCACTACTATAAAGCACCATTTGTTGACTTTAACGAACGGCTTCCAATTCCGGGTGATCTCTTGGCCGGACTCAAGGTGCCGTTTATGCGGAAAAATCGCTGGGTTCCCCTTGGCCAGGATAAGGAAGCCAGACAGGTTATCATTGCCATCGACAACCCATACCATCTTCAGAAAGCGGACATGATCAAGGCCCTTTTTCCGGGGAAGGAGCTCGTCTTCCATGTAGCACTTAAGGAGGATATCGATAAGTACCTCAATCTCTTCTACCAGGACGAAAAAGATCTGAGCTCTATTGAAGATATTATCGGGCAGCTGGAGGAGGAGGAGGCTGAGATTGAGGAGGCAGAAAAGGGTGTAACCGAAGAGGACAGCGCTATTGTTCAAATGGTCAATAAGATCATCCTGGATGCCTACGAGCGAGGTGCCTCGGATATTCATATTGAACCTTACCCTGGAAAGAAACACACCGAGGTTCGGTTCAGGATTGACGGCTCGTGCCAGCTCTATCAGACCGTTCCGTACAATCATCGCAGTGCCGTCGTCTCCCGCCTCAAAATCATGTCCGATCTGGACATTGCTGAACGCCGTAAGCCTCAGGACGGCAAGATAAGGTTCAAGAAGTACGGCGGTAAGGACATTGAGCTTCGCGTGGCCACGGTGCCCACAGCGGGCGGCATGGAAGATGTGGTGATGCGTATCTTGCAGGCAGGTGAACCCATACCTCTTGATCAGATGGGATTTGCAGAACATAGTTATGAAAAGTTCATAGGCGTCATTACCAAGCCTTACGGGATGGTCTTGGTGTGCGGGCCGACAGGGTCTGGAAAGACTACAACGCTGCACTCCGCGCTTGCTTATATCAATAAACCTGACGTCAAGATATGGACCGCTGAAGACCCGGTGGAGATCACGCAGGGGGGACTGCGGCAGGTTCAGGTCCATCCCAAGATAGGTTTTGATTTTGCTGCGGCCATGCGTTCGTTCTTGAGAGCAGACCCCGACGTCATCATGGTCGGAGAGATGCGCGACCAGGAAACCACGCACATCGGTATTGAGGCCTCCTTGACCGGACATCTCGTCTTTTCGACGCTGCATACAAACAGCGCTCCCGAGAGCATTACACGTCTCCTTGACATGGGTATGGATCCTTTCAATTTTGCCGATGCCATCCTGTGCATCCTTGCCCAGCGGCTGGTTCGCACCCTCTGCAAGAACTGTAAGAAGTCTTACCATCCTTCTAAGCCGGAATATGATGAACTGGTGCGGGAGTATGGCGAGAAGGAGTTCGCGAAACAGCTTAACATCCCCCATACGGACAAGATGACGCTCAACAAAGGTATAGGTTGTCAGCAATGCAGCAATACCGGGTATCGGGGTCGTATGGGGATTCATGAACTCCTGATGGGAACCGATGAGATGAAGCGGCTGATCCAGCAGAAGTCATCCATGGACTTCATTCGGGAGCAGGCGCTGGAGGACGGGATGAGGACCTTGAAGCAGGACGGTATTGAGAAGGTCTTTGCCGGTCATACGGATCTGAGAGAAGTCAGGAAAGTCTGTATTAGGTAAACGTCTCGGTAATTCCATCAAGACCCATTACCATATCCCCCCATCGTTCGCGCGGAACTGCACCGCGTTTCCGTTGCGCCAATTCCGCGCGGAGCGAACCACGTTTCACTTCATCATGCAACCTGTGGAGCAAAGCAGAGCTGAGCCTTGTCCGTCTTCAGACTGATTTCAGACTTTACGCCAAGAGGTGACCAACCGGCGGCGATCGAGCAGTTGAGTCAGGGGGTCAAAGAGGGTCTCCGCCAACAGGTGCTCTTGGGTGTGACCGGTTCGGGCAAGACTTTCACAATGGCTCATGTGATCGCACGGTCAGACAAACCCACCCTTGTGATTGCTCCAAACAAGACATTGGCTGCCCAACTCTATGAGGAATTCAAGACTCTCTTCCCAGAAAATGCAGTGGAGTATTTTGTCAGCTATTATGACTATTATCAGCCTGAGGCCTACCTGCCGGTTACCGATACCTACATTGAAAAAGACGCCTCGATCAATGAAATGATCGACAGATTGCGGCATTCAGCCACGCGGTCTGTCATAGCCCGGCGCGACGTGATTGTGGTCGCGAGTGTGTCGTGCATCTTCGGTCTGGGGTCACCCGAAGATTATCTGGAGATGTGTCTTAAGCTTAAGCCTGGGGTTGCGCTGGTTCGAGACGTCATGTTGAGTCGGCTTGTGGCCATGCACTACTCCCGCAACGATTATGATTTCCACAGGGATACTTTCCGGGTAAGGGGAGACCGGGTGGAAATCTTCCCGGCATATGAGGACGACAGAGCGATCCGCGTGGAGTTCTTTGGTGACACCATCGAGCACATCTATGAAATCGACCCTCTGATAGGAAAGGTCGTAAAGCCTCTCAAGGGAGTGATTGTCTACCCGGCAAGCCATTACGTCACCTCAAGAGTCACCTTGAATCAAGCGGTCAGAACGATTAGAGAGGAACTCAAGGAGCGTATCGCACATTTTCAACATGGAAAGAGATGGATTGAAGCCCAGCGTATCGAGGAGCGCACTGATTTTGATCTGGAGATGATGCGTGAGTTGGGCTACTGCCAGGGGATCGAAAACTACTCCCGCCACGTGACCGGCAGAAACCCGGGGGAACCTCCTCCGACCCTGATCGACTATTTCCCGCAGGATTTCCTCCTTTTTGTTGACGAAAGCCACATTGCCGTTCCTCAGCTGCACGGCATGTACCGCGGAGATCGTTCCAGAAAAGAGACGTTGGTCGAGCATGGATTCAGGCTCCCTTCTGCCCTGGACAACAGGCCCCTCACGTTTCA
Organism: Desulfobacterales bacterium; assembly: GCA_032126655.1. Classification (GTDB taxonomy): domain Bacteria; phylum Desulfobacterota; class Desulfobacteria; order Desulfobacterales. The sequence continues at coordinate 3,527 of JAQBAU010000214.1, read as the reverse complement.
AGAATTTACAGAGAAGGTGTCTCAGGTGATCCACGTATCCGCCACACCGGGCGACTACGAAGTCGAGATGGCCGGTGGAGGGGTCGTTGAGCAGATCATCCGTCCCACCGGGCTCATCGATCCCAAGGTCATGGTGAGGCCCGCTGAGGATCAGGTGGATGACCTTCTTGAGGAGATCAGGGTCCGCGAAGAGCGGAAAGAAAGAGTGCTCGTCACAACCTTGACCAAACGGATGGCAGAGGACTTGACCGACTACTACGGGGATCTGGGCGTCAGGGTCCGCTACCTTCACTCAGACATAGCCACGATGGAACGAATTGAAATCATACGCAATTTGCGCCTTGGTCTCTTTGATGTTCTCATCGGGATCAATCTGCTCAGGGAGGGACTCGATTTGCCCGAGGTCAGCCTGGTGGCCATCCTGGACGCTGATAAGGAGGGGTTTCTTCGCTCAGCGCGCTCTTTGATTCAGACGTGCGGTCGGGCGGCAAGGAATGTCTTTGGCACGGTGATCTTCTATGCGGATCGTGTGACGCGATCCATGCAGTGGGCAATTGATGAGACGAATCGGCGGCGCAGGCTTCAGACAGCGTTTAACGAGGAGCACGGTATCACGCCGGAGACCATACAAAAGGATATCACGAGCATACTCACCTCGGTGTACGAAGCGGACTACGTTACAGTCCCCACCGTATCGGAGCCCCTATCTGAGTTTCAGTCGATGGACGATCTCGACCATCTGATTCAGGAACTCGAATCTGAGATGAAAAGAGCGGTACAGGAGCTGGCTTTTGAAAGGGCCGCGGAGTTGAGGGATCAGCTCAAGGAGCTTCGAGCGATCGATTTGGATCTGAGGTAACTTTAGCGTGGAGAACATACTCAAGGAAAGACTTGCAGGGCTTCCATCGGCGCCGGGAGTCTATCTCATGAAGGACCCTATAGGCCGTATTCTGTACATTGGAAAGGCAAGAGACCTGAAGAAACGCGTTGCCTCCTACTTCCGGGATGCTGGCCCCAAGGATTTGAAAACGAGTCTCCTGATTGGAAAGATCTCCGGCTTTGACACGATCCTCACGAATACCGAGAAGGAGGCACTCATCCTTGAGTCGAACCTCATCAAACGGCACCGGCCCAGGTACAATGTGATCCTGAAAGATGACAAGCGCTACCCGTGCCTGAGGTTGAACATCCAGACTCCCTATCCCAATCTGACAGTTGCTCGAAAGATCCAAAAGGATGGAGCCCTGTATTTTGGCCCGTTCACTTCAACGGCTGCGGTTCGAGAAACCCTGAAAGTCATCCATAAAACCCTCAAGCTGCGCAAGTGCAAGAGCATCAAGCTCAAACTCCGTGAACGGCCCTGCCTGAACTACCAGATTGGACTCTGTCTTGCACCGTGCAGTCGGGGTGTAGATCCGGAGGAATATGCAGCCGTTGTAAATGAGGTCGTCCTGTTCCTGAATGGAAGGACGCCGGAGTTGATCAAACGTATCAAAAGACAGATGGTTTCTGCAGCGGCTGACCAGGATTTTGAGAGGGCAGCAGCCCACAGGGACAGGCTGTTTGCTCTCGAAAGGACCCTGGAAAAACAGGTAGCTGCAACCACCGATTTCAGAGACCGGGATGTGGTAGGGATCGCCAGACACGGGAAGGCGGCTCTGATGACGGTACTCTTTATCCGGGGGGGATTCCTGCTGGGAAACCGGCCGTTCTATCTTCCGGAGACAGTTGCTTCAGATGCAGAGATGATTGGTTCCTTTATGAAGCAGTACTATGAGGGGGCTCCATTCATTCCGGAAGAGATCCTGCTGCCGGTCCTGCCCGAAGATCAAATGCTCCTTGAGGAATGGTTGAGTGATCTGAAAGGCGGGAAGGTCCGCATCATGATGCCCAAGAGGGGCGAGAGGGCCAGCCTTGCCCGAATGGCAGACCGGAATGCCAGGAAAGGCTTGAAGGAAGGGCTTGCGGCTACGATGGCCGAGATGCAGCTTCTAGATCAGGTTCAAAGACGACTGGCCCTGCGGCGATACCCTGAGCGCATAGAATGCTTTGATCTTTCGAACATTGCGGGCACCGAGGGGGTAGGGGGCATGGTGGTTTTTGAAAGAGGGCATCCGGCGCCGTCGGCATATCGCAAATACCGAATCAAGACCGCACCAGGCGGTGATGACTATGCGATGTTGGATGAGGTTCTCACGCGTCGATACAAAAAGAGGGGTGCCAAAGAACCCCTGCCAGATCTCCTTATAGTGGATGGAGGAAAGGGACAGCTCAACAGAACGATTGCCGTGCTCAAAACCCTTGGGATTTACGGTTCATTTGATCTCATAGGGATTGCAAAAAGAGATCCTGAGCGTGGTGACACCGAGGACAAGATATACAAACCGGGTCGAAAGAACCCCGTGGGGCTCAAGAAGTGTCCGGGGGTGCTTTTCTTTCTTCAAAGAATCAGGGATGAGGCCCACCGGTACGTCATAACGTATCACCGCAAACGGCGCATGAAGACCTATCGACGCTCGATCCTGGAGGGGATCCCTGGAATTGGTGAAACTCGGAAAACACGCCTTCTGAAGCATTTTGGCAGCCTCAAACGCATCAAAGCTGCCTCGGTTGAAGAACTCGCCGCTGTTCCGGGCATGACCTCGCAGGCAGCCAGGGCGGTCTTTGAGGCCCTGAGGCATACACGCAACTAGGTTCTCAGTTCACTGTAGTGTCGCCTGTCGTGATCGTACGGCTCGTGTGATCGACCTCAGGTGCCGGTACAATAGGAATGGAACGTAGTGAAATCGGGTTGGTTGCATTATTATCCCGTCAGCGGCCCGGAAACATAGGCTCTTGCGGACCTTAGCTCTTGCCGACACCCTTTCCAGCTTTGTGACTTTGTACCATATTCCATTGATCCTCATGAGCAGAAGATCAAAGGCATGCAGTCTCTTCATTAGTTCGGCACTCGTATGCTCGGCCGGGGCGCCGATTCGGGTGATTTCCAGATAGTCCTCTCTTGAGAAATACCTGCCTGTGCCCGTTTGTGCCTGCCCGGTTTGGCGCTCTACAAGCATGTCTATCAGCCGGGGAACACGTCTTGCGGCCGCGAGTGCCTTTTCATGTTCGAGATCGAGCCAGCTAGCGTCCGGTCTGGTTGGTACCGTGCCCTCAATGAATACATTACCTTGATCAATGTTTTCGTTCATCTGATGAAAGGTGAAACCCGTCTCCCTGTCTCCGTGGTATACTGACCAGCTCGTTGCCCGCCATCCCCTGTACTCCGGCAGAAGCCCGTTGTGATAGTTCACCACACATTCGAAGACGTCAAGCAGCGCGGGAGAGAATCTCTGGAGGCAATAACAAGAAAGCGCTATGGTTGGCTTGAGACGGGTCTTCAGGTCTTCGATGAATTGCGGATGGTTGACGTTCTGGTCTGGCGGGACAAGGACTTCGAAGCGGTGTTGCCGGGCTATTCGGTTAGCGTTTAACGGTCCTAAGGCTTTGTACATCTTCCTTCGGCTGGGATCAAAAAAGGATTGAAT
>JAQBAU010000213.1:0-17139 GCA_032126655.1 Desulfobacterales bacterium | reverse complement strand
GAGACCAAGTAGAGAACAGAAGGCTTCTTCCTAGGCTTAACAGATTTACATGGACACTGCTGCACGCAGCCTTGGTGCCCGATCTGTGTTGGTTGGCTGGTTCCTTTAAGCTGTCATATGGCAGAGTTGGTCAAAGAGCAGGCACAGGGTCAGAAATGTCCATATATTGTGCATAACCCTTCAGCCCAAAAGTATAGATCTGCTATTTATCATGACTCCCCATGATTGCTTAGGTCCTTTCGATAGCGGTTTCATATCTTTAACCGCGAGGCTTGCTTAAGGTCAAACGACTCTCACTGCTTGATTACAAGAAAGTATGGGAAGTTTTCCGGTCTGGCATTTCCTCAAGGTAATTACTGCAATCTAAAGAGGTAGTGTTCATCCCCTAACCATCTCCGAGAAGAAATGAGAGGGCCTAACCTGTAAAGGATAGGCCCTCTGAAGTCCGGTCAAGGACGTAAACGGCTCGATGAGCTGGAATTAGAGACGGAGCCCTCCAGAGGCGGATAAATCCTCTCGCCCCGACCAACTAATTAAGTCCTTTCTCACGTAAACAACCCGCCTATCTCTTTCACTCAAAGTCCTTTATATGCGTATATATGTCTATGGTAACTTCCCTGGAAATCTTTGACATGGCCCGGCTCATTGCTGCGGCCAATTCCTGTGGATGCTTTTTGCTGCTTGGCTCCTTAGCATGATAGGTTTTCTGAAAAAGGATTCTCTGGCTGATGTCCGGTTCGTTCTCGACCATAAGCGTGATGCTTAAGGTCAAGACGGCGTGCCACACACTTCCCTCATCCCATTCGAGAAACTCATCGACGAAACCTTCAAGCATAAAAGAAGCGGGGCTCTGACTGTCGTACGCAAGAACGCCGTTGAACAAACCAGACTGCCTCAAGTCGCGTCCCAGGAAATAGCTCACTAGATCTCCGGGGTTTGCGCGCCACTTGTGATAGAGATAGGCGTCTCTTTCAAAGGATGCATCCCGGTAGATGAGTCGACTTGTGTTGTAAGTCGGGGCGACACCAAAACGCTGCAATCGGAGAACAACGGGGAGGGGGGCCAATTCCTCCAGGGGTGGCGGGTCATATTCCAGCGTATAGAAATCAACCTTAGTCCTTGGCTTTTTGAGGTTCAGACAAGCACTGAGGGTGAAGCAAAGGATGAGGCAAAAGACGAAAATACGTTTATCCCGACCCATAGATACCTCCGATTACCTCCCGGGTCCCCTATTCCACATCTCTCGGGGCAGGAGGCTGTCCAATAATCAACTGTGAAGGCTGGTCTGCAAGAAGCTCCATCAGTTCTTTAAGGTTTGTACTGGCCTGTTCAAGGTTTTGACCAATCACCAGCAATTGGCGCTGAAGTCGTGCCTGGGTCTCTTCTGTTCCGCTGACCAGGGATGACCCGTCAGCCAGCAACCGATTGGCACTTTCCATCGCTCTGCTGAAGTTCTCAATCGCTGTCTTGATTTCCAATTCCTCATCGGTCATCACCCCGTCTACCTTTGTTATCAAGGCGCCAAGGGATTGACTAGCTTCCTCCATTGAGCCCAGGATATTGTCCCATCTCTCGGTCTCCAGGATACGCTCCAGGCTTGCCAAAGACGATCCAATGTCGCTGGAAATCCCTTTTACGTTTGCATCTATGACCGACTGGTTGATGTTGTCGACAGCCAATTTGATTCGATCAGAAATTCCTTCCAGATCCAGGGATTTCATTTGACCCAACACGTCGTCAATGCCTCGAAACAGTTCGCTGATGTCAGATGGTTTCGAGGCCACAATAGGGTATTTGGTCGGGAAACTGACAGGGGGTGTGCGATCGGGTTCGCCCTCCTCTTTTCGATCCAACTCTACAAACATGATCCCGGTGATGCCAACGGATTTCAACTGAGCGACTATGTCGCTCTCCAGTGCTTGTCCGGACTCGATCTTCATGACTACTTCAATCAGCTTTGAATCCGGGGCCACATCGATACCCTCCACACGGCCCACAGACACCCCCCGGTATTTCACTGGAGAATCAACGTCCAACCCTTGCACAGACTCATTGAAGTAGCTCACATAGTATTGCCCCTTTTCCAGGAAACCGGTCAGTCCGAGCAAAACCATGGTCGCCAGGGCAATGGCAATCCCGCCGGCAACAAATAGCCCCACAGTGAATTTCACTTTCTCAGAAGCCATAACTGGTACACCTCTCAGGCAGTAATCTCTCCAGCGGTCTGGGGGTTGAAGAACTTGCTCACAAATGGATTCTGGCTGTGATCGCGAAGGTATTTCGGATCCCCATCAGCGATGATCCCTTTGGAGTGTTTATCCAGCATGATCACCCTGTGGGCGACCGAAAGAATGCTCTCGAGTTCATGGGTCACGATCACCATCGTCGTTCCCAGGCTTTTGTTAAGATGAATAATGAGATTGTCGAGGTCCACCGACGTCACAGGGTCTAGGCCAGCAGAGGGCTCATCAAAAAAAAGGATCTTGGGGTTCAGGGCCATGGCTCTTGCCAGGCCCGCTCTTTTCTTCATGCCTCCACTGATCTCAGAGGGGAGATGGTTCTCATAAGCCCCCAAATTGACCAAATCCAACTTCATTCTGACCAGCGTCGTGATCGCCTCGGGGGGCAGCGCCGTGTATTCCTTGATGGGCAAAGCCACATTCTCGGCCAGCGTCATTGAACCAAAAAGAGCAGCACTCTGGTATAGAACCCCTATTTTCCTGAGGACTCCTTTTAGAGTTGCCTCATCGCATTTGGAGATGTCGTACCCGTCAATGATCACCTGACCAGAATGAGGGGGGATAAGCCCGATCAGGTGTTTGAGCAAAGTGCTTTTCCCGCATCCGCTGCCCCCAAGAACGACAAATATTTCACCTTCATAGATGTCGAAGGAGATGCGATCCAGAATCACATCTTCGCCATACTTTGCTACGAGATGCTTAACCTGGATAAGGGCCTGTTTTCCCATAACTCGTTTGTTACCCCCAGTATCGAAGTATGACCGAGAAAATCGCGTCAGAAAGGATGATCAAGAAGATGCCGCTCACAACAGCTGACGTCGTTGATTCTCCTACTGAGGCTGCCCCACCTTTGACCTGAAAGCCTCTGAAGCAACCGATCCAGGCAATAAGAAATGCAAAAATAGCACTCTTGGAGAGCCCGAAAAAAACGTCAAAAAGGGACAGGGTCTTGACCGTTTGAGCCACGTAGCTATTTACCGTCAAATCCAACATGAAGACACCCACCACAAGGCCACCCAGTATGGCAAAAAGATCTGAGAAGAGGGTCAGCAGCGGGACGACAAGGACAGTGGCAACAATCTTAGGTACAGCGAGAAATCGGACGGTGTCAAATCCCATGGTAAACAGGGCATCAACCTCTTCAGAAACCTTCATCGTCCCAATCTCAGCCGCAAAGGCTGATCCCGATCTTCCGGCAACGATGATGGCCGTCATGATAGGGCCTAACTCCCTCGTCATCATCAGGCTGACCAATGAGGCTACGTAAATATTGGCGCCGAACTGTTCGAGCTGGACTGCAGCCGTGAAGGCCATGATCAGGCCAACGAGAAAACTGATCAGGAGGATGATGGGCAGGGCATCTACGCCCGTTTTCTGCATGTACAAAAACGTGTCGTCAGTCCTGAGTGACCTGGGATGCCGACAGACATGGAGTAATCCCAGACACACGGCACCAATGAAAGTTGCTAAGGATCGGAACTCAGAAGCAATATGAATCGTTCCGTCCCCCAGACGAATCAACATGCCGGGGCGGCGTTTTTTGGCGAAGGGGGGTTTTTTTGATAGGGAATCAAAGTGGAAAAAGCTGAGCATCTGAGTGACATTGTCACCAACGTTCTCCAGGTGAAAAGTGGCTTCCTTTTCCGCCATGAGTCTTCTCGTCTGGACAAGAGCGAGCACACCAAAATCATCGAAATGGGTGAGCGCCCCCAGATCCACAATCAATGCGCGAGGCTGCCGATCCCTAAACCATTCGCTCAGCCCATTTATCAAGGCAGCCGAATTGGACACGTCCAACTGTCCTTGAATACGCAGGGTGACTTCGCCCTCACCGTTCTCTGACAACTCGTATCGACAGGATTGTAAGTCTTCAGCGGTCTTCATAGGTTAGGGGGACTCGAACGTGAGCTTCTTCAAACCCTCTTCGTCAACGCCGTAGACGTCCCGAAGCAAATCAATGTCCATCTGAAAAACCATCCACCCCAGGGGTTGGTCATTTTCTCTCATTTCGAAAGCCACCTCCACGCCCCTGGTGCCCATAGGATGATCTTTGTCTGCCCGATACAACGAAAGTACTCTGTGAAAAGAACTGTCGTCCCCCTGAAACTCGATGCCGGCATAAGTCGCACCGACCATCTTCATCGCTTCCGGTCCCATTTTTGCTGAATAGGCATCAAAAACCTTCTTGTCCTGATCAAGGAGGACAACGCCGGTATAAGGTATGGTGCTCGCATGTTGGAACTTAAGCGCCTGTTGGAGCAATCGACTGGTCTTCTCTCTGTCGCCAGCCTTCAGGCCCTCTAACAGCAAAGACTTGAGCAACAGGTAGTCTTTGGCCAGTTGATCCTTCAGTTCCTGTTCCTTGACGGTTATGGCCTGGTAGCGTTTCGAAACGTAAGGATAACCTAACAAGATAATGACCGACAAAAGACCCAACATGATCAGCGAGGGGAGGAACCACCGGCGAGCTCTTTGATATTTCCTTTCAAGGTTCTCAACGGCCGTGGTATCTCGGCCCAGGGAAAGGACACCTTGAAAATTATGGTGCCCGTCATGGAGCATCGTCGTGCTTATTGAGACAAACCGTTTGCCTCTGTCAGGATGTTCTATGGAGAGCATCTTCTCCCGGATCGGTATGCCTTTCCGAACCTCTGAGAGGAGCTCCCTGAAAGCTCCAGGCTCTTCATAGAGCTCTTCGATCGGTTTGTTGTTCATCTTCTGCCAATCCAGGCCATACAGCGTTTCGGCAGCAGCATTACAGGAGCGGATCTTGCCCTCCTTGTCGGTGAAAACAACAGCGTCGGGCATTTGATCACAAAACTCCTTGAACCCGTAGAACATCTGGCTCGTGTCATCCAATCGTTTGGCAAGGACCCTCGTTATCTCGATTCCCACATCGGGAAACTCACTGAGGAATGTCTTAACCTCCTCCTTTGGAATGCGGATGGCCCTGACGTCATCTTTTGCTCTGACTGTGGCTGTTCTCTTGGCACCGAGGAGAAAAGACATCTCACCAAAGAAAGACCCTGCCCCTGTAATGGCTGATATTCTCCTTTTTCCCTTAAGGACATCCAGCTCGCCGGAAACCAGGATGTAAAGATCCTCAGAAGAATCTCCCTCCAAGATAACAGTCTCACCGGCCTTGAAGGTTGTCGTGAATTTGTTGAGGTCAGGATTGTTGATTATGTCTTCTAACATGGGGACAGTCCGTCCTGTGTCTTACTGATTACCTTCATGTTAAGAGCAGATACGAAGTCCCGCTTTCAGGCGGGGTGAAAACGGAGCGTACACGTTAGTGCATGAGCATTCCGATTCGCTGGACAATCCCGCCAGGGGCGGGACCGTCGAGGGTTTGATGGATTTTGAAATGGTTTATAGGTCCCTATCACAAAGAGTGGCCCTCAGCAAGGCTCTCAGTTCATCCAGGTTCTTCATAAAGAGGAGTTCTCCGATCACGGATTAGCGAGGAAAAGGGAGAAATTTCTGAAGTCCGGTCAAGGACGTAGATGGCTTGATAAGCTAGAAGTGAAGTCGGAGCCCGCCGGAGGCGGATAAATCCTCTCGCTTTGGCCAACAATTTCAGTAGCTTGGCCGAGTGCTAAATCAGAGGATTCGCAAGACGTGAGGGCTCTGTGACAAGCAGGGTTTTGGGGAGTTATTTGAAGCGGTCATTCCATGTGAAAGATTGACCGCTTTTTTTGTGTTCTTGACTCAGAGGAAGGGTTAAGTAACGGAGATATTGTCAGGCATCACCTTTTCTTTCAGCACGATGTCCACGATTTCCCGTAACTCACCGACTGTAATGATCTCCAGATCGTTCTTGATATCTTCGGGAATCTTTCTCAGGTCCCCGTCGTTTTTTTCGGGAAAGACCACGCATTTCACTCCGGCTCTGTGAGCGGCCAGGGCCTTGTCCTTGACACCCCCCACCGGCAGTATCCTGCCGGTCAAGGTCAGCTCACCCGTCAAAGCAACATCCCTTCTGCTGGGTCGGTCCGTGAGTAGTGAAATGAGGGCGATGGCGATGGTAAGACCAGCTGAAGGACCGTCCTTGGGCGTGGCCCCGGCAGGGACGTGAACGTGTATATCCTGACCTTCGAAGAAATCCTCGGGGATATTCAACAGATCGGTGTGGCTTCGAATGTAACTGAGAGCGGCCTGTGCAGACTCCTTCATCACTTCTCCAAGGGAGCCTGTCAGCAGGAGACGGCCTTCTCCCCTCATCTTGGTGGCTTCAATGAAAATGATCTGTCCACCCGACTCGGCCCAGGCTAGACCGGTGGCCACACCCACCTTGTCTTCGGCCTCGGCCACTTCAAAGTAGAATTTCCTCGGCCCAAGCAGATCCTCGACAGATTCGTACGTGATCTTTCTCGCGGCCATATTCCCGCGATCTTTCAAGACGGCCCGGGCCGTCTTGCGGCAGACAGAAGCGATCTGTCGCTGCAGATTCCTCAGTCCCGCCTCCCGGGTGTATTCTCTTATGATCCTGTGAACCGCCTCGGGGGTAAATTCTGGCGGGTTAGTGGAAAGCCCTGCTTCCTCAATTTCACGAGGAATCAGATATTTAGAGGCGATTTGTTCCTTCTCTTTTTCTGTGTACCCGGAAAGATAGAGGACCTCCAGCCTGTCCAGAAGCGGCCCTGGAATAAGGTCGGTCGTGTTGGCCGTTGCAATGAACATCACCTTTGAAAGGTCAAAGGGTACGTCCAGATAGTGGTCAATAAACTGGCTGTTCTGCTCGGGGTCCAGCACTTCCAGGAGCGCTGAAGCGGGGTCGCCCTTAAAATCCTGTCCGATCTTGTCCAGTTCATCCAGCATAAAGACAGGGTTCTTGAATTCCACCCTTCGGATCTCCTGGACAATTCGCCCGGGCAGGGCCCCCACATAACTCCTCCGATGCCCCCTGATTTGGGCCTCGTCTTTCATGCCGGCAAGAGAAATACGGGTGAATTTCCTTTCAAGGCTCTGGGCAATGGACATCCCAAGTGAGGTCTTGCCTGTTCCCGGTGGTCCCACAAAACATAGGGCAGGACCCTTGGGCTGCAGTCGTGCCTTCTTCTTCATCAGCGCCTTTTCTATGGTGGATCTGACCTCGACCAGTTTCAACGGTTTTGCCAGAAACTGGTAGGACCCCTTCTGCATGGCCTCGACAGCGGTGGGCACCGTTGCATAACCGGTGATCATGATGACTTCTGTAGTTGGATCTTTGGCCTTAGCCTTTTCCAGGACGGTCAAGCCGTCAACTTCTTCCATTTTGAGATCGGTCACAATGACATCAAAGCTGCCCTTGTCCAAGAGTCTCAGGGCCTCACTCCCACTGGAGGCAACAAACACCTCGTACCCCTCCTTTGTAAGCACGTGGTTCAGGTTCATCCGGGTCATTTTCTCGTCGTCCGCCACCAGAATCCTGTGCCCGTGTGACAGCTTCAAAATCCTTACGGCCAGGTGCTCCAAGATACGGTCCTTGATCTCCGTGAGACCATAATGATCTTGCTCCAGGATAGACTCGGCCCTCTTCATATCAAGGTTATCTTCCGTTACCTTGTTCCACGGTAGACTCACCATGTAGTCGATATAATTGGTGCCGATGCTGTATTCAGCAGTGGAGGGTCCGGTCTTGGACAGCTTGTCCAGTTCCTTGAGGGCCGCCTTTTCCACCCGAGGCGGCATGTTGGCACGGACTACGGTTTCCCGCAGTTCCTCAATTTCCTGGAAACTCTCCTCGACCTCTTCGTCCCTTTTGAATATTCGCATGCGTGGATCTCCCTTCCCCGCGACTATACAAGACATCTCCTTTGGGTCGCAAGAGAAGAATCGTGCGGCCGTAAACATAAGAGTCTTCATTTCGTTGCAATCTGCAACAGGCGCCGCGTTCCTGCAACGGTTTATAACTTCCTGATATATTGCATAATTATCACAGAACGCTGGCTGGCGTTGCAGACTGCAACGATTTCCGCGTTTTTTTCGTATCCCTTTCGAGCGGGGGAAACACTTGTAATATCAAGTAGATATGGGCAATTCTCTCTCGGTGGCACGGGATATGCTTTATAGGGTCCCAAACAACAGAACAACAATAAAACAAAGGAGGGGTAGAAATGGAAAAAAGAAACTCAAACATTAGTTGGCTCGACAGGATGATGACAGCCATTACCTTTGCCGAAGTTGGAGAAGCAAAGACGGCCATAGAGGTCAGCGGAATGAATGTGGAAAGAAAGAGCTCGCGCATCAGCAAGTTTGATAGGTTGATGACGGCGATCACCTTTGCCGAGGCAGGAGACGCGGATACGGCCCTCGAGATCACTGGTAAAACAACCAGAAAGACCAAACAAATCCGGCGCAGCAGTCGTTCCACAGTCGACCATCGCCCAAGGCTTCACGCATAAAGGGAAGTACAATGCAAAAAGTATTACTAGCCGTAGATGGCATCAAACCGACCGAGAAGGTATTCCGCTATGCAGTAGAGCTTTGTCAGCGCCTAAGCGCAGAGCTCCGGGTGGTTCAGGTGATCAGGCCCGCGCAGTATAGCCGGTATCTGAAAAAGGCCAGAGACGGTGCTATCCGGGCAAGGCGTTTCATAGAGAATTCTATGGTGGCAGCGACCTTTGCCGAGGCAGGCGAACATGAAATGGCCACGGAGATCATGGCTCAGGCGAGAAAGAACATGCAACAACTTTTTCCCGAGTCCGAACGGGCAGGGGTTTCATGTCACACAACAATGAGGTCCGGATGCCCTGGTGAAGAGATTGTCCGTTATGTGAATGAACATCGGGACGTGGTGCTGACGATTTATGACACAGCCCCGGAGGAAAACTCAGGGCGCGGTATCTTTGCCGAAGACGGAGACGAACCCGCTGACATTAAGCAATATCTGTCCATTCCTCTGGTGGTAGTAAGAACTGAAGCATAATAGAAAGAATAGGAGGTTTCAGAAAATGGGAAGTTTTTTTGCTAAATTGATGAAAAAGGCAAATAGGGTTGGGAGCAGTATGGAGAAGTACCAGGAAGCCGTCACTTTTGCTGAAGTGGGGGAGCAGGAGCATGTCAAGGCATTGTTTCAGGCAGACGCAGAGGTGGCCGAAGAAATAGCGGGGAAGCTTCTTGTAGTTGGTCGGGAAGGCACATTCTCGAGGGAAATCATGGACTATGCCCTTGATATGGCTCAGAGACTTCACTATGAGATCCTGGCGTTAAACACGGCCGCTTTGTCCGGTGAGACATTCAGGCTGTTTTCAGCCTCGCACAGGAAGCTCTCCGAGGATTTTCAAGAGCTGTCGGAAAAGAATGCAATGCCCTTTCACGAAGAGGCCGATAGGCTTGGGGTGGCCTTTGCTCATATGGTGAAGTTCAGTGCCAGGGACGAAGCCATTCAAGAGCTCAACAAGGAGTTTCCGAATATCGAATTTGTGGTTTCTGACTCGGAAGAAGAACGGCCGGTAGAAAGAGCCGAGGAGGGTGCGAGGGCAACACAGGCGATCTATGTATACTCCATGACAACATAGAAGTAATTCTTGACAACATAGAAAAAACCCTTCAAGAAATAGATCAAAGGAAGCAGATTATCTGGCCTCGTCCATAAGGGACGGAGCTGGATTTTCTGCTTCTGTATTGTTACACGACAGCAGTGGTCCGTCACAAGAATGGTGCCCGATTTGGACATCGGGATCGTTGGGAAAAGGAGGATGACATGGATGCCCAGTTCTTTTTTGGTCTGGCCCTAATCGTATGTGTGTTCCTGTTGTGTTTCTGGTTCAAGAAAGAGAATAAGGGAAAGGATTAGTGCCTGTTAAACTGATGACAACCATAACATGCGACACTCGTAGGATTGAATAAAGGGGAGGATTGTGGCGAATGACACCTGAGATGATTTTGACTATGATTGTGCTGGTCTTTGTGATTGTGCTGTTTATCTTTGAGTGGGTGAGAGTCGATGTGGTTGGCATTATGATGATGGTTATGCTTCCCTTGATTGGGATCGTTTCTCCCGGGGATGCCTTTGTGGGCCTGAGCAGTAACGCCGTGTGCTCCATTATCGCGGTGATTATCATCGGGGCCGGGCTGGATAAGACTGGCGTCATGAACCAGGTGGCAGGCCCCATTATCAAACTTGCCGGGAGGAGTGAGAAGAAGATCATTACCCTGATCTCGGGGACAGTAGGGATTATCTCCAGCATGATGCAGAATATTGGCGCGGCAGCCCTTTTCCTGCCTGCTGCCGAACGAATTGCAAAACGAATGGAAGTGCCGGTCTCGCGGATCCTCATGCCCATGGGGTTCTGTGCCATTATCGGCGGCACCATCACCCTGGTGGGTGCCAGTCCTACTATCCTGTTAAACGATCTAATGATTCTGGGTGGTGAAAAACTTGAGCCTTTCGGGCTGTTCACGCAGACCCCTATCGGCATTTGCCTGCTATCCAGTGCCATTATCTACTTTATCGTGTTCGGAAAGCTTATCTTGCCCGGGGCTGAAGGGGAGGCGGACAAAGGGGTCACTGCGGCTTTGATGGAGGAATACCGAGCCCTGGGAACGGTTTTTGAATTACGCGTCCCTGACGACTTCAAGGGGCCGAAGACCTTACAGGAACTTGGAGTACGGCAGAAATTCCTGGTCACCGTAGTGGGCATAAGCGATGCCGTAAGAAGAGAAAAGAACTTCGTACCACGCAGCATCGATGAGATTGTTGCGGGTGATGATATTGCCGTTGTGGGCAGGGAAAAGAATGTCAGGAAGTTGGTCGAGGAATACGGCTGGAAAATCAAGGATGGCCTGGAGGTCTTTGTTGAAAGCCTTTCCAGGACCAGTGCCGGCATGGCAGAAACCATCGTCTCTCCGCGCTCCGAACTCATCGGAAAGACAATGAGTGAAGTGAATTTCAAGGAACTTTATGGGGTCAACCCCGTAGCATTGTTCAAGGGCAACAGGATCTATTATAGCGGTCTAACCCACATCCGCATGCAGATGGGAGACACGTTACTCCTGCAGGGGCCCTGGGAAAGATTTCATATCCTGAAAAACCATCCTCAACCAAGGGCACTTAGCTTTGCGACCCCTCTGGAGGGTGAGATATTGCGTCCCAGGAAGGCAAAACTTGCCATAATCTGGCTGGCCGTAGCCCTGCTTCAGATAACCGTGTTTAAGGTACAGCTCTCCGTGGCGCTCATGTCCGGGGCGCTGGGCATGATTATCACCGGCGTTCTTTCCATAGACGAGGCCTACCGTGCCGTGGACTGGATGACGGTGTTCCTCCTGGCAGGTCTGATTCCGCTTGGAATTGCCTTTGAAAAGACGGGGACAGCGGCGTTCATTGCACACGGTGTCCTTGAGCTCATCGGGACCCCGTCGCCCATAGTCCTCCTCGCCGTGGTGGGTGTCATGACGTCTTTTTTCACCCTTGTTGTCTCCAACGTGGGTGCCACGGTCCTGCTGGTGCCCCTGTGCATGAACATGGCGGTGATGGCCGGCGGAGATCCCCGCATGGCCGCTCTGGTCGTTGGAATTTCTGCGTCCAACACTTTCGTCCTTCCAACGCACCAGGTGAATGCACTGATAATGAGACCAGGGGGGTACCGAACGGTAGACTATGCCAAGGCCGGTGCCGGTATGACTGTGATCTTCCTGGCCGTGGAGCTGGCGGTCCTCTATTTCTTCTACGGGGTCCAATAGAACCAGATAGTTTCGAGGTATTCCTGATCACCAGCAAGGTATTAGATGCAAGGCGCCGAGGAGCGACGACTGAGGCGTATGAGCAATACTCCGCAGGGAGGAGCGATCGAAGGCAACGCCGCAGATGATGCCCTGATGGTGGATCAGGGGGAGGCGGTAACCTTGACCTCTACCACTATTCTTGATAGTTGTTTAACTTCCTGATCGAGCGTTGACCGTTGTCCGTTAAAGACAACACGTGCTTGTCCGGTCCAACACGTTTCTTTTGAGCGATGGCATTTCAGACCACGGCTGATGCGCAGCAGACCAATTGAGTTTTGACCGGCGTGCTCCCTGTGTGTGAAGTGCTGCCTCAATGAAAAACACCCGCCGGGAAGAACAGGCAGGGTTCACTCGATCATAGTATAAGAATTGCGGGTCTCGGAGAAAAGCCGATGATGAATTTGACTCTCAGAAGAAAGATCATCCTTACCTTTGTCGTGTTCCTGCTGGTGGGTGGGGTCTTCTGGTCCATGAACTACTTCAAGGCACGCCACCTGGAGCTGACAATTCAGATCCTCGAAAAGGAACACGATCTGCTTAATACCATCCTTGAGGCCCGCCGTTACGAGAAGAACTATTTCCTTACCATGGAATATCGCAACCTCCAAGATGCCCTGTCTTACGTGCAGGGTGGCGAGGACGCGCTCTCCAGCATAATGGCCGAAAAAGGACCCCGCATCCTCACCTACAATCTGAATGACAAATTGCAGAAGATTGGGGAATACAAGAGCGCTTTGACTGCCCTGTCAGATTACTATGAGGAGGGCTCCCTTAAGTCTCCCTCAGAACTCATGCAGAATCTGGTCAGACATG
The DNA here is from genome assembly GCA_032126655.1 of Desulfobacterales bacterium. Lineage (GTDB taxonomy): Bacteria > Desulfobacterota > Desulfobacteria > Desulfobacterales. The sequence continues at coordinate 4,378 of JAQBAU010000213.1, read as the reverse complement.
ACGAAGAAGTGAGAAGCGCCGGGAAACGAATCACGAGCGATGTGGAGCTGATGTTGGAAGAGGAGGGCCGATATGTGATTCGGCTGGTGGCTGAGGCGCGGACATATCATTATATTGCCCTCGTAGCCATCCTGTCTTTATGCATATTCACCGCCCTGTACCTGGTCTTCAATGTCCATCGGCCCCTAAAATCGATTGAGGGTGCCATAGACAAGATTGCCCGGGGAGACTTCGAGCATATCCCAGCCCTGAACACCGGCGACGAGTTTGCATCCCTGGTTACCAGCTTGAATCATATGATTGCAGAGCTTAACAGGCGGTCTGAACAACTCGTCCAGAAGGAAAAGATGGCCTCACTGGGAACGTTGACCTCAGGGGTGGCGCACGAATTGAATAACCCTCTTAACAATATCTCAACGTCCGTTCAGATCCTGCTGGAAGAGTTGCAGGATACGGACGAGGAATATCACAAGGAACTCTTGAGGGAGACGGAACACCAGGTAGACAGGGCCAGGGATATTGTCAAGGCACTTCTGGAGTTTGCCAGGGACACGTCTTTTAGCCCGAGACCGGTTCGTCTTAAGGACCTCGTCGAAAAAACTCTCAAACTGATCAGGGGGGAAGTTCCTGCCAACGTGAGTATTGAACTGGATATTCCGGATGGCATCAGCGCAGAATTGGACCCTCGACGGATTCAGCAGGTCCTGATCAATCTCATCATAAATGGTGTCCAGGCCATGGAAGGTAGAGGAAGGATGGACATCCTGGCAACGGAAGCACCGGACATCCGAGGATTCTACCTGCAGATAAAGGACACAGGACAAGGGATTTCCCCGGAGAACTTACCCAAGATTTTTACGCCTTTCTTCACCACTAAAATTGCCGGGCATAAGGATGTCGGGGAAGGCTCCGGGCTGGGCCTCTCCGTGTGCCATGGCATCATCGAGCAGCATGGAGGCTATATTAAGGTGGATAGCGAATTGGGGAAGGGGACAACATTTACTGTGTTTTTGCCAAAGGGTTAAGCTTCCGAAAGCACCATACGAGATAGCAAACTCATGGAAACGCCCAAAGAAGTCATACTGGTTGTTGAGGATGAGGATGTTGCCCGTAAGAACCTGGAGCACATCCTGAAGAAGGGGGGGTATGAGGTCGTTTCCGTAAACGGCGGTAGGAAGGCTATAGATCTGTTAAAGAAGAGAGAATTTGATCTGGTGCTTACAGACCTCAAGATGAAAAAGGTCGATGGCATGGAAGTGTTGAAGACGACCCAGGACTTGTGGCCCTATAGTGAAGTGGTGATGATCACCGGGTATGCAACCGTTCAGTCGGCGGTTGATGCCATGAAGGAAGGAGCCTATCACTATATCGCCAAGCCCTACAAGATCGATGAGGTTCGAAAGATTGTGAAAGAGGCCCTCCTTAAGCGGAGGCTCCAACTTGAGAACATGGAACTCAGAGAGGCTCTCCAGAAGGTCCAGAGGGTCCCGTATATCGTGGGTAAGAGTGAGGCGATGATGCCTGTGCTGGAAACCATTCAGCAGATTTCAACATCTGAGACCAATGTGCTCGTTCTGGGAGAGAGTGGATCGGGGAAGGAACTGGTGGCAAAGGCCATCCATCAACTCAGCCCACGCTCTGAAAAGAGGTTTGTGGCATTTAACTGCGGCTCTTTTGCCGAAGAACTGATGGCCAATGAACTCTTCGGTCATGAGAAGGGTGCCTATACCGGTGCCGTAGAAGAAAAAGCGGGCCTTGTGGAGGCGGCTGACGGGGGAACCATCTTCTTGGATGAGATTGGAGACATGCCACTTTCCATGCAGGTGAAGCTCCTGCGTGTCATCCAGGAAAAGGAATTCTTGCGCGTCGGGGGCGTTGACCCCATCTCTGTCAATGTCCGGTTTATCGCGGCAACCCATCGTGACCTGAAGGATGATGTAGAAAAGGGCCACTTCCGGCAGGACCTCTATTACCGCCTCAATGTAATCAGCATCCACGTTCCTCCCCTGGCTGAGCGAAATGGGGACGTTCCTTTGTTGGTGCATTATTTCCTGGCTCGAAAGAGTCAGGAAATGAAGAGGGACATTCAGGAAGTCGACCGGGAGGTCATGGACCTGTTGAACAAGTATGGCTGGCCCGGGAATGTCCGAGAGCTGGAAAATGTGATTGAGAGGGCCGTTGCCCTGGAAAAGGGGCCTATCATCTCCAAAGATGATCTTCCAGAATACATCCGCGACCTCTCCATTGAGACATACCGTCAACATTCTTCCGGAATACCCACCGCTGAAGAGCAGGAAAAGAAGTATATCAGGTGGGTGCTTGGCAAGTGTGATGGGAACAGAACCAAGGCAGCAAAGATAATGGGGATTGACCGTGTCTCCCTCTGGAGAAGGCTAAAGCGCTACGGAATGGAGGAGTGAGGAAGCCCCGCCGGCGTCGGCAAAGCAAATCAGCATATTGTTTTTCTGCTCCATATGTTTAGTAACCAATGTCTGAGTTTCCCATCTCTTTGCAAACCGCCGGATCTCAAGCAGGAAGATTAAGAGGGCGTTATATCCTACTGAACACTTTCTGAACATCCCTATTGCTGGACTACCCGCGGAATACGTGCAGTCAGGGCGGGTGATTACTTTTTCGCCAGCTTCTTGCCAGGGTCATGAAGAGGCGTGGAAAGAAAATAGCCGCAGTGACCTTGGCTCGAAAATCCATGACAAGGACGTACAGAGTTTTGAAAGGCTCGAATTCTTGCCACTCCGCAGGCTGGGCTTCGTTCATGTTTGAGAGTGGCTTGTTCACGGGAGGCCCTTATGACTAGAGAGATAACCAATGAGGAACTGGAAAGAAGGGTGCACGAGTTGGAAAGAGAGGCCGTGGAACGGAAGCGGGCCCAGGAAGCGTTGCGGGAAAGCGAAGAAAAATATCGGATGGTCGTTGAGAGGGCAAGTGACGGTATCGCCATCATTCAGGACGGGCTGCTGAAATACGTGAATCCTCGTATGGCGGAGATGACCGGGTACAGCATCGAGGAGGGCATTAATACCCCTTTTACGAATTACATTGATCCTGATGAGGTTTTAAACGCAGAGGAGGACTATAAACGGCGCATTGTGGGCGAGCAACTGCCCATGAGATATGAGAGGGGTCTCAGGCACAAGAATCAGAGCAGGATAGACACCGAGATCAGCGGGGGTCTTATCACGTATCAGGGAAGACCGGCTGACCTCGTTCTCGTCCGCGACATTACCGAACGCAAGCAGGCCGAAAGACTGATCTTGAGAAGCAAGGCCATGCTCCAGTCGATCTTCGACGGGATCTCAGACCCCGTGATCATGTTGGACATGGACATGATGATTATGATGCTGAACACGGCCGCTGCCGGATACTACCAGGTAGCATTCGCGGATGTGATTGGCATGCCCTGTTGCGATGTGTTGCAGAGAAGGCCCGAATCATGTGACGGATGCAAAATTCCGTCAGCAGTGTCAAGGGGGGAGTCTGTTACCTTTGAACGAGAGGGCATGATGGACCCTGACAGATTGGAACAGGTTATCTTCTACCCTGTAAGAGACGAGAATAGCGAAGTAGAAGCGTCCATCATCCATATCAGTGATGTCACAGAGGCAAGGTTCATGGAGCGGCAACTGATACGCACTGAGAAGTTGGCCTCTCTTGGTCTTCTGGTGTCCGGAGTTGCCCATGAGATCAACAACCCGCTGTCCATCATCAAAGAGAAGGCCGGCCTGATGAAGGATTATTTACAACTCTCCGATGCATTCGAATATCGGGACAAGTTTCTGGACTTATTGGGCTCCGTTTCTGGTTCAGTGGATAGGGCCCGGGGGATTGTCCGGCGCTTCCTGGGGTTTGCCAGGCAAAAGGATGTGAAGACGGAAGCTGTGGACCTCAATGGCCTTCTTGGAGACGTTCTCGGGTTTCTGGAAAAGGAGGCTTTTCATCGAAATATTGACATTCAATTAGATCTTTCGCAAGATATTCCCATTATGGAGAGCAACAAAGGCGGCCTTCAGCAAACATTCCTCAACATCATAAAGAACGCCTTTGAGGCTGTGGAGGACAAGGGACACATTTCTATTACGACCTGCCTCAAGGACCCACGAACTGCGCGGGTCAAGATCGTTGACGATGGGTGCGGCATGCCCCCTGAACAAGTTAAGCACCTCTTCACACCCTTTGACACGAGAGGAAAGGAATCAGGCACAGGGCTTGGACTGTATATTACCCATCAAATCGTCTCGAACGAACTGGGTGGGCAGATCACGGTGCAGAGCGAAGAGGGCAAGGGTACGACTTTCACCGTGGAGCTCCCTCTGAAAGGGAGCCAGACTGAACAATGAAAAGAAAAAAAAGCCACTCGGAG
>JAQBAU010000212.1:0-8661 GCA_032126655.1 Desulfobacterales bacterium | reverse complement strand
GGTCAGCCCCTGCGAGGTATGCGGATATGAGGGAGGTCTCCCCGCAGTTTCTGCCAAACAGCTCGACCACCGCGATACGCTCATGCGAACCCGTGGATGTTCGCAAAGCATGTATGAAATTGACCGACCGTGTTATGGCGGTAGAAAAGCCTATGCAGTAGTCTGTCCCGAATACGTCATTGTCCATGGTCTTTGGAATGGCGACAACGGGAAAGCCTTCTTCAGAAAGTCGTTCCCCGTAACTCAACGTGTCGTCTCCACCAATGGGGAACAGTAAGTCAATGCCAAGATGCTCCAGATTCTTAAGAATATGGGGGGTTACATCCGTTTTGTCTTCGGTCGGATGGGCATCAAGAAAGAGCGGCATCTCTCCTTTTTTCACCGCACTTGGTTTGGTTCGTGAAGTGTGCAGAATGGTACCGCCTGACCGGTCGATCGTGCGCACTGTCCCTTTGTCCAGAGATACAATATTCTCATCGTGCGTGCTTTCATCGTCAATGTGGTACTCCACAAGGCCGGCCCATCCCCTTTTTATGCCAACCACCCGCATCCCCTCGTCAATCGCCCGGTTGACGATGGCTTTGATACACGGATTCAGGCCCGGGACGTCTCCACCCCCTGTAAGAATTCCGACGGTTCCGATCTTGTTTTTAGCGGTCATCATGCACCCCCTGTCGATATCTGGATGTTCTACGCCACCTCACTGGGATATATTGATAAAAGGATTAAGAGTCAAGTGAAACAACCCCGTACATCAAACTGAGAAATCCCTACTGTTTTGGCGTCGCAGTTGCGCCTGGCGGCTTGAAAAGAGGCACTTCGTGTCAAGGCGGAGGCCGCTACTGTTTTCAAGGCGGAGGCCGCAAAGCCCAAGCACCAAATTCCTACTGTTTTGCGCTATGGTTGCGCCTGACGGCTTGAAAAGAGGCACTTCGTGCCAAGGCGTAAGCCGCTATATCCAATGACCGAAACAGAGTTAAGGGCCATCGATGCCCGATGAAACAGGTTTGGAATTTGGGATTTGGGGCTTTCAGTTATTGGGCCCTCTGCGATCTTGGAAACAACGCAAGTTATTCTTGAGACGCAACACTAGTATCAAATAACTAGTATCTCATCATGACCGGGCGTGAGATTCTCGCCCCCTTGCTCAGTGACGAGAAAAGTATTCTCCACTCCCACAAGGCCGATCCCTTTGAGCCCTTTCTTGGGTTCAACAGCAATCACCATGTTTTTCTGAAGTGGAAAGTCAACCCTTCCCGCAATGACAGGAAACTCATCAACGACCAGGCCAATGCCATGGCCGAGGAAAGGGGTTTGGTTGCTCCCGAACCCCATGAAGTGCTCCTCAAAGTTTCGTGGCAGCACTTCGGTCTGGTAAACCTCCTGGAATATTTCGGATGCAATAATACCCGGCCTCAGCCGGCCTCGAACCGCCTCCTGGATGTCCAGACAGACACTGTGAGCATCCACGGCTACCTGCGATGCAGTTCCCAGGGCATAGATCCTGGTTGCGTCCGTGAAATACCCCTGATACGCAAATCCGGTATCAACGAAGATTATCTCACCCTTTTCAAGCCGCTTTCCCCCGCCCACGAAGGGAAATGCAGGGGAAAGGCCAACGAGCCCGTCAGGCCCCACGCCGGCAGTGGGATAATTGCCCGATTCTCCAAAGCTGATCACACCCACGAGAAACTCGTCGTTTAAGCCGGAAAGCCTCATGAGCCCTGTGCATCCGAGTTTGAGCATCTGGGCATGGATCTCCGATCCGAGTTCCCACTCTGTCATCCCTTCCCGAATCATGCCGGGGATGCGATCGTAAATGACTTGGTGTCTCCTGCCCGCCTCTCGAATCAACGCAATTTCGTAGTCGGATTTCACGGCCCGAATCATCGACAGGGTCAGACTGATATCTTCAAATGTGGTCTGGGGAAAAGCTGCTGACAGCTTTTTGTAAATCGAGACTGCGACCCCGGTTTCGTCCACCCCCACCCTTCTTACCGTGCAACCATAGTCCTGCAACGCGATAGGAAGCTCGGAAATGCTCCTGAACGGCACAAGGGCTTTGATGGGCGTTTCTTTCTTGGCCCGTTCAAGATTTCGGCGAACAAGAAAGACGGCCTCCCCTTCAGCAGGGACGAATACGATGCCGTTTTGCATAGTGCCGGTGAAATAGAACATATTGATCCCGTCCGGGATGACGGCACCGTCCAGGCCTTTGTCCGCCAGTCCTTGCTGAAGTTTGGAAATGCGGGAGAAGATCTCCTCTGCAGGGACCAGATCATAGCTCAGGGGATCGGTAATATGTGCGGGCATCGGTCGTTAGTCCAGGCAAAGAATGCGGAGTGTATGATGCTCACGTCGTCAACGATCGATGCGACGTGAAGTGCGCGACACTATCTATTGTTTGAGTTCTTTAGCGAGTTTTGGCCTGTCGTCTCCAGCACACTCGTCCACATATCTCCGCAACAGTCTACCTGTCTTCGCTTTCCGACCGCCGCCTCCATGGGAACGTGAACAAAACGGTTGTGACAGAGACCAACAAACATCTTGGACTTGCCGGCCATACCGGCATGTGCGGCACTGCGGGCCAATAGAAGGCACAGGAGACCGTCATTGGTGTTTGCTGGAACGCTCCGGATCATATAGCTCGGGTCAATGTATTTCAGCGTGATGTCCATCTTCTCTTTGGCGAAATAATCATTGATCTCTTCCCTCAGAAAGAGACCTATATTGTGCAGGCGAACGTTTCCGGAGGCATCGTGCTGCTTGGGCTTGTCTTCAAAGAATTTCTGCCCCGCTCCCTCGGCAACGACAATGACTGCGTGTTGTCTGCGCAGCAGCCGCTCCTTTAAATCGCCTAAGAGCCCTGACCGCCCCTCAAGATCAAAGTCCGACTCCGGGATGAGGACAAAGTTTACAACAGGCATTGCCAGGACAGCCGACGACGCAATGAACCCTGAATGACGGCCCATGACCTTTACCAGCCCAATCCCGTTCGGGGCACTAGTGGCTTCATTATGGGCAGAGCGGATGACATTTGCTGCAACGCCCACCGCAGTATCAAACCCGAATGATCGATCTATTATGTATATGTCATTGTCAATCGTCTTTGGGATGCCAATCACACCGAGCTTCAGCCCTCTACTGTTAATGGCATCAGCAATATTGGCCGATGCAACCATGGTACCGTCCCCTCCGATGACAAAGAGGAGGCCAACGTTCATCCGCTCCAGAGCATCTACAATGCTGTCAATATCCTGGGGCCCTCTGGAAGTTCCCAGAACCGTGCCGCCATCCTCGTGCAGGGTAGACACAGATTCCGGGTTGAGATCCATCAGCTCATGACCATATGAAGATATGAAGCCCTGGAGTCCGTAACGGATGCCGTAAATGTTGCGCACGCCGTAGTTGTACCAGAGCGCCAACACCAGTGAACGGATAATGTCGTTTGTCCCCGGACAGAGCCCTCCACAAGTCACCACAGCACAGCGAAGTTTGCTCGAATCAAAGTAGATCTTACGTCGAGGTCCCGCCCTCTCAAACGACAAAGGTGTCCTTCCATCTTCGAAGGTTTTCGTCACATCACTTTCATAGATGTTCACCAGGATGCGCTCTCCGTCAGGAATAAAGCACATCCCCTCTTCCCCCCTTCCCCGGGCCTCAATGGGAGAAGAAACCTTTGCAGGCCCGAGTGTCATGATTGACGTGTCAAAGTCATAGTTGTTGGTCATGTAAGGTTACCTTTCTTTTCCCTGTCACATTAGATCATATTTACGGCTGATGGCCTCGATCGCTCGATTCTCCGCACTGTCGGTAGGAAGCGTACCTGAAGCTGCGTGAGCATTTGGCAGCACCCCTGCAACATGGAGCATGCGTTTCAGGGCAGCAGCCGGTTTCTTTGCATAGATTTTGTAGAATTCCTGGGCCATGACGCCGGTTTCCCATATTTGGCCGACGTGATCAGCGTATTGGCGTTGAACATCGTATCGGTTCAGGCAAGACCAAGTAATCTCATGCCAGGCCTGCGGAAGCAGATTAGCCCCCCCGGCTACCACACCATCAGAGCTTGGCCGTCTCATGAAAGTGGCCTCGTCTCCATCGTAGAACTTGAATCCACGGCGATGCCGAAGTGCCTCATGGTAGTGCATCGACCGTTTCAACGGGCCCGCATAGATTAGGCCCTTAATCTGCTCAATCCCCGAGAGTTTCTTCAGGATACTGGTCCGAACATTCTTGTGTTTGATTCTTTTGTCAGGCGTCCGGATGAGCCAGGGATTGTTGCCTAGAATTAGGGGAGTCGCCGTGTCTCGAGCCACTTTCTCATAGAATTGGGGAAGCCCCCGGTTGCTGTGGTAGGTAATAGGGTAGTCCACCCAGAAGACGCTCCCTGAATAGCCCGACCTTTCCACAAAGGACTCAATCTTGGCCATCAGACCAATGGTCTCCCCGGGCGTCTCTGACGTGATCGTAATAAGGACCGGCCATCGCCCCTGAATGATCTCCAGGACCGCGCTGGCCATCTCTATCTTTGTTTCACGGCTTAGCACCAAACCTTCACCCCAGAGAACATCACCAACGAGGAGAGCATCCGCGCCAGTCCCTGCCTGGCTGATGAGACGATCAAGAGCAGGCACATCCAGCACATCGCCGGTTTTCAGCGGGGTAACCAGGGGGCAAATCAATCCCCTGGGGAGTTTGTTCGTTTCAGACGTCATTGAACTTGAAAGCACCCTTTCCTAAAACGTCATGGAGGTGCAATATACCCCGGACTTTCTGCACCGGGTTCACGATGGGCAAGACCGTGATCTCGTGCTTCTCCATTATACCAAGCGCCTGCGAGGCCAGGCTGCCAGGTCCGAGAGTTTTGGGATTCCTCGTCATAACCTCTTCCACGGGCAGATCATGAACGCGTTCTTGGGTCATGAGGTGCCGTCGGATGTCGCCGTCGGTGACAATCCCGACAAGAATGTTGTCCTTCTCCACGACCAGTGTCGCCCCAATCTGGATGCGATTCATCTCCTTGATCGCATGGCGCATGGTCTCCCCTTTTATTACCTTTGGAACCTTCCTCCCCGTGAGCATGATCTTCTGAACCTTTATCGAAAGACGCTGGCCCAGAGTGCCCCCGGGATGGAACTTCTTGAAGTCGCTCGATTTGAACTTCCGCTTATTGATAAGCGTAACCGCCAGCGCATCTCCCACCGCCAGCAGGGCCGTTGTGCTGGCTGTTGGTGCCAGCCCAAGGGGGCACGCCTCTCGCTCAACACCCACATCGATTGCAATATCGCTCTGGCGACCCAGGGTAGAATCCATCTGGCCAGCGAAGGCAATCAAAGGACATCCGATTCTTTTGATACTGGGAATCAGCACGTTCAATTCATCAGTCTCCCCGCTACTGGACAGCGCAATCACGACATCACCGGGACTCACCATCCCCAAGTCACCATGCATGGCTTCCACCGGATGAAGAAAAAGCGAAGGGGTACCGGTGCTGTTAAGGGTCGCAACGATTTTCCGAGCCACAATCCCAGATTTCCCGATGCCGGTCAGGATGACTCGTCCTTTGCTTTTGTGAATCAGATCCACCACCTTCACAAAATTGTTGTCGAGACGATCAACAACACCCAAAATCCCTTCGGCCTCGATCTGAAGAACCTCTTTGGCTTGTTTCAATACCATTGTCGGGCTGTTTCCTCTCTTTTGTTTTTTTCGCATGGGTCGTGGGGTCACGATGGTCATAATGGTTATCATTCTATAGTCAGAAAACACTTAAGATCAATAGTTATTTACCGGCTGCATCTACTGTCGCCGCAGCTGGACTGTGGCAGTAGTTCTTATCCGAGGGACGAGACCGTCAAGCCTTTGGGCTCGCAATATCATGGAACCGAACTCAGTCCGCTTCGCTCACAATTGGAATAATGGAATGATGGAATATTGGGTTTTTATTTTACCTCGTTGAAAAATATCACGATCCGTGAGATATTCACTCCTGTTATGTGAGCTTCAAACAAGCTGGTGAAATTTCAGATGATGAGTACGAGAAGTTAGATACCCTGCACTATAAAGTTGAAAATGAATTGCTTAAAGCGATGGATCAGGACACAGAAGTTATACGTTTTTGACCATTATTCCAGTATTCCACCATTCCAGCATTCCATGTGGGTGGCACAAATCGAAGAACCATTAGAATAACAGTAAATATAAGGGGTTATAGACATTCCAAAACGTTAAATGTGTCAGGTTGCAGTCTGCGATCGGCACCTTCTTGATTCGAGCCAATGGCTATGAACATCCTCCTAACAAATGACGATGGAATCCACGCTGACGGCCTCTGGGCCTTGGAAAAGGCCTTGTCCAGTCGATATCAAACGACGGTCGTTGCCCCTGATACCGAACGAAGCGCGGTTGGACACAGTATTACTCTAGCCCATCCACTGCGGATCAGTCGGATTCAGACAAACGGCGGCTGGGGGCACGCAGTGAGCGGAACCCCGGCGGACTGTGTCAAACTTGCAGTTCTTGAGATTCTGGAATCCCGACCCGATCTCGTGGTCTCGGGAATCAACCCGGGACCTAACATAGGCATCAATCTGAACTATTCCGGAACAGTATCGGCAGCCAAAGAAGCGGCTCTGATGGGCATTCCGGCCATAGCCATTTCACAAACTCCCCATGCGGAGCAAGGCTACGACGCAGCAACAGGTTTCGTCGGCATCTTGATTGCGAGGATCATGGAAAAAGGTCTTCCGGAGGGAACCTTTCTAAACGTGAACGTCCCGGCCTGCCCCCCTGATCAGGTTGAGGGAATCCGCATTACCAGACAAGGGATCTCCCGGCCAAAAGAAATCTTCCACAGAAGAACCGACCCTAGAGAGCAAGCCTATTACTGGCAGGGTACCGAAACTCAGATTTTCGATCAGGACACTGATACAGATGGCGCGGCACTGCACCAAAACTGCATTTCTGTTACTCCCATCCAATGCGATATGACGGACTACCAGGCCTTGAAGCATCTTCTGAACTGGGATTTCCGTATGGAAGAACATGATGCCTGACCGTATGATACTGATCGCTGTCTCATACAAAGAAGAGGGGCGATAGAGTCCGTTGAACTGCCATAGCGAGTGCATTCCCTGTCCCGCCGTGGCGGGACTGCAGGAAGCTTCAATCAGGTGAAGAAGCAATTGAAAAAAACCTTTGTAGACGCAATCCGGGCAGGACAGACAGTCAGTGACCTCTTTGTAGTCCGGGAGAAGCAGCTCGCCTACAAAAAGGATGGCAATCCTTATCTCACCATGACCCTTGCTGACCGCACTGGTGACGTGAAGGCGGTGGCCTGGGACAATGTAGAGGAAATCAGCAAGGCCTTTGCGGCCGGGGACCATGTTAAGGTCAAGGGAAATGCCACCGAGTACAAAGGGGCACTGCAACTTGTTGTGCTGAACCTGGCACGGCAAGATTCCTCCGAAGTGAACCCCGGGGATTTTCTGCCCAGCACCGAGCGCGACGTGGACCATATGCTTGGTCGACTGATCGAGATCAGTCAAACAGTGGAAAACCACTACTTGTCAAGGCTCCTGTCAGCGTTTTTTGAGGACGCGGCGTTTGTGGATCGTTTCAAAATCGCTCCTGCGGCAAAGAAGATGCATCATGCCTATCTTGGGGGCCTGCTCGAGCATACCCTGTCCATGGCCCTGCTTATCCAGGCAATTGCAGGGCATTACAAGGGAGTTGACAGGGACCTCCTCCTTACGGGTGGAATCCTTCATGACATAGGCAAGGTTGATGAGTTCTCCTACGAGACCCATATAGACTATTCAGACGCCGGGCGACTCCTCAGTCACATTGTCATCGGGGTCGAGATGCTCGAAGCAAAGATTGCTGCGATCAATGACTTTCCAGAAGATCTGCGCCTAGTCCTAAAACACATGATCGTGAGCCACCACGGCACCCGTGATTTTGGATCGCCTGAACCGCCCATGACCCTTGAGTCTGTTATTTTGCACTACCTGGACCAACTGGATGCCAAGGTTACGGCAGTTCGCACTTTCATGGAGAGTGAGGACCCGGACGCTGCATGGACGTCTTACCACAGGGTTCTGGAGCGGTTCTTTTATAAAGGAAGAACGTAAGAATTCGGAGTGCGGAGTGCGGAATGAAACCAATGCGGAGTGCGGGAATGTTTTCAAGCCGTCAGGCGCAATTCGGAGTGCGGAACAGGAAAGCATAGCGCAAAGCGTGAAAGAAGAAAACGCTATGCCCTATGCGCCATGCGCCATGCATTTAACTTTAGCACTATAGGCACTTTCGGTTGCACTTTAGGCACTTTATTTAGCAAACATCAATCAACAATAATAAATGACAAATGTTTATCACCTTTGAGGGAATAGAAGGTTCGGGCAAGACGACCCAGGTAGAACTTTTCATCGGTGTACTCCAGGCGAAAGGCTATGAGTGCGTTGCAACCCGTGAGCCCGGAGCCACCAGGATCGGGCGTGGGATCCGTGAAATCCTTCTAGATTCGATACATAGCAACATGCTTCCCCTTACCGAGCTCCTGTTGTACGAAGCCGACCGGGCACAGCACATCCATGATGTGATCAAACCTGCTCTGGCCGCGGGTAAGGTGGTTGTGTCGGACCGTTTTTTTGACGCCACCAC
>JAQBAU010000211.1:0-2928 GCA_032126655.1 Desulfobacterales bacterium | reverse complement strand
GCGAGAATTGAGGCCCAGAATATTCCAATGCTTGCCCGGGCGAATCTTCTATTTGCTGTAAAGCATGATGATTTCTTGGAATCTTGCAGTGAGAGTCGTTTGATTAGTGATGCAGATACGTTGAGAATATAACTCGAATGTGCCGCGCTTACAAACTCGCGACGACCGTGCCGGTTTTTGAGGTGTCATAGCCGCCCAACTGGTGCACCAGTTCCTTGAACAACTCGGATCGAATGGTGTCGAACATCAACTGGATCTTTTCTTCCTCAAGAAACTCTTCCGGAATGACCAGGTCATAGTCCTCTGTCACGATCGGGACAAAGTCCAGGTCCAAGGCCCTGGCTGCCGCATAAATACCCAGCCCTGTGTCTGCCGCGCCGCTCAGCACACTCACTGCCACAGACATGTGAGTAAACTCCTCCTGGTCATACCCCCTGATGCTCTCCGGCTTGATGTCTGATTCTGCCAACCGATAGTCCAAAAGGACGCGCGTGCCTGATCCGGCCTGCCTGTTCACGAAAGTCACATCGTCTCTTGCCAGGTCGGAGATTCCGGCGATCCCTTTTGGATTACCGCGGGGCACAATCAGGCCTTGCTGGCGATAGACCAGGTTAACCAGCTTGACCCTCAAATCCGGAAGGTAGCGCTTGATATATGAAATATTGTAGATACCGGTGTCTGTATCAAGGAGGTGGGAGCCCGCCACATGGCAATATCCGTCTCTGAGGGCGATCAGCCCTCCGAGGCTCCCCACGTTGCTGGAAGACAGGCCGAAACGGGCATTTTGCACCTTCATCTGATTTGCCAGGATGTCGAGGGTGTTGTCGTGACTTCCCACAACGACTACCGTGTTCTCAATCTCTGCAAGATCTCTCAAGAGCTCGGCTTCTACTGACTCGCCGGCGTTGATCCCCTCCACGTGATCCGGAATACGAATGATCCCGTCGGCCTCGGTGAGGGTGGTTACGGAACCCGCGCCCCTCGGAAGAGAAGTTGCAACAATCGTGTCCCTTACCCGGCCAAGCTTGACCCGAACAAATTCTTCGATGCCCAGTTTGGATGCCAACTTCCGGGCAGTTCGAACACTTGTCCTTGGCCGCACCGGCTCCTGTATGCCCAGCATCCTGTAGATGAGTGGCTGAACCGTCTTCTCAAACGCTATGATGGCTGAAACGGTGTAGCCTGGATTGCCAATGACAGGTTTGTTGTCGACAATGCCGAGTATGGTGGGCTTACCCGGCATCATGGTAATCCCGTGCACCAGGACTTCCCCCAGCTCAGCAATAACATTAGCCGTGTAATCCTCCGAGCCGGCTGAAGAACCGGCACTGACAATTATGATGTCGGCCTCTCCGGCTGCGGCCCCCCGGACTGCACCAAGGATCTGTTCATATACATCCGGAACGATCGGGTGGCTGAGCAATTCTCCCCCACAGTTCTTGACCATCGCACCAAGGATGGCAGAGTTGCTTTCAACAACACTCCCCTGAGGAGGAGTGCCGGATGTGAGATCATGTTCGGATACGAGTTCTGACCCGGTCGGCATGATGAGAACGCGGGGTTTTTGCTTAACCGCCACTTCAAAGACTCCGCCGTTTAGAAGAGCCCCCACCTCGTACGGTGTAATAAGGTGGTTCTGGGAGAGGATGAGTTCGGTCGCCACAATGTCCTCACCCACCTTTCTCACGTATTGCCACGGAAAAGCAGCCCCTTCGATCTGCACGGCTTCATCGTTGACCACCATGACGTGTTCGATCATGATTACGGCATCCGTTCCGACCGGCATCATCTGGCCTGTATTGACAAAGAAGGCATCCTTCCCTATACGGAGCTCCTTTGGGCGATCTAATGTAGTGCCAAACGTCGTTTCCGCTTTGACAGCAATCCCGTCCATGGCCGCCGCATGGTAACTCGGAGAAGAATACCTGGCAAAAACAGGCCCTGCCGTGACCCGACCGGCCGCCTCCCGGGAGGGAATGCTCTCCGGCTGAAGATACTGGTCAAAAGAGAACCGGCTGAAGAAGATCTCCCGGGCTTCCTCCAGGGATTTCATTTGCAGGTAAATGTGTCTTTGATCCTTCATTAGAATATCTTGGCAAACTCCTGGTCAGCTACCTTGATAACGCGCTCTTTCAGGCGCATGTAGTTCTTGAGGAAGGTCTTCCCGGCAGGCGTCAAGGCCGAGCCGCACCCCTTTCCGCCACCTGCTTTTCTGACCAGAACCTCGGTCCCCAGGCGCTCTTCTGTGCACTTAATCCGGCCCCAAAGGGCACGGTAAGACATGTTCAGTTCTTTGGCCGCTTTGTTCATCGACCCCAGGCGCTCAATTGCCTCGAGCATGTGCTCTCGGCCACTTCCGAATATGACGTTCCCTTTATCGTCGTCGATCCAGACCTTTGTTCGGATCTTCATGGCGCTCTCCTTTCATCGGTTTGCGCTATCAAATTTCTTTTATTCTGTTGGGACTACAGTTGCGTATAACGCATGACACTTCGGTAAAGCTCACGTTCGAAACGGCCGCTGGAAGCACATTCAATAGTGGCTTTACGTACGGCCTTTCCATAAACGTCTTTCCAGGTATAGACGGTAGAATACTTGCAGGAAATTTCCACGAGAGTTTGCGGAGGTGATTTTTGTTTCAGCCGAATGGTGGTAGTACGAGTGGCCGACCCGGTCAGATGGTCTTCACCAATGTTGCCGCAGTCACAGTAGCCTTCAATCTTTACGGTGACCGGCACCACAACAATGGTGCCCTTTCTCTTTACCGACGACTGTATGGTATGGCCTGGGAGATCCATGACAGCACGTATCGTGGCGTTCCACGTAGTTTTGTAGTCCCGCTCAATCGTGAAAGTCATGTGAGGAGAGTGTGTGACAGGTGACTCGAGGTTGGTCACCTTTCTGGAGCAGGCAAGACACAGACTCAAT
>JAQBAU010000210.1:0-2864 GCA_032126655.1 Desulfobacterales bacterium | reverse complement strand
GTTTTGGCAGATCGATGACACAATCTGAACAGTCGTGACATACTCCAGGGGTGATGTTTTCATGTTCAGTATCCGTTTGACCGGGAAGATAGGATGAAAGAGGTGTGGCAGATCCAATTTGCCCACAACATGGAGCCCGGGCATGACCATGTAGCCTCGGTTTAGCTAGTTTCCATCCATAAATGGACATTTTCCGCAATCTCGGCGTCAATCTACGGGATCGCTTGTGCGACGTACCAAATACACGCCTCCGCGCAATCCCTTGATTTTCTTGACCTTGCGAATCCCGCTTCGGCGGGACTGGATTGGAAACTCACGCCAGGACCCATCACCAAGAGACTGATTTATGGATGGGCACTAGCTATCAGCCGGCCACCATCTTTACGGTTCTATTGGCTTTGCTTCGTCTATGAGCATGATAGGGATATCATCCCTGATTTCGTACAGGAGTTTGCACTGATCACAGATAAGACCGTCTTTGCTGTCATTCAGATGAATATCTCCCTTGCATTTTGGACAAGCCAAAATGTCCAATAACTCTTGGCTAATTCCCATTGTTTAACCTCCCTTCAAAGGTAGAGCTTTAAGGCTGAATTGTTCAATAAGAAGCAGCCGGAGTGCCTAGCCCGCCAGCTACCCCACTAGCCTGGTAATCCACGCATACTCGTCCCGCAGACCCTCTTCGATCGGCATTTTTGGCTCATATCCAAGTTCCAGGCGTGCCTTGGTCATGTCTGCAGAGGTGTGCCGTACATCACCTTTTTGAGTTCCCTCATAACGGACTTCAATCTCCCGACCCACGATGTCCTGTATAATCGGGATGACATCATTTAAAGAAATGCGTGAGCCTCCTCCAATGTTGAAGACTTCTCCTGGCAACCCATTTTTGGAGGCAAGCCAGTTGGCTTCAACAATGTCGTCCACATGCGTAAAATCCCTGCTCTGCTCACCGTCTCCGTACACCGCAATAGGCTTACGCTCAATGGCCCATCTGAAGAAGCGGTGAAATGCCATGTCTGGTCTTTGCCGGTCCCCGAAGACCGTAAAATAACGCAGTGATACCGTTGGCACCCCGGAATTCCTGAAGTAGAGCCAACAAAGGTGTTCGGCGGCCAACTTGGAAACCCCATAGGGAGAAACGGGGCGCGGCAGGGAAGACTCCTTCATAGGCAAGTCCTGCGTATCTCCATAGACTGAAGAGGACGAAGCATATATGAATTTTTTGACCGGATTACTTGTACATGCTTCAAGCAACATCTGCGTGGCAAGGATGTTGTTGTCAGAATAGACTTTGAAGTTCTCTCCCCAACTGGCCCGAACGCCAGCCTGAGCAGCTTGATGAAAAACGACCTCAACCCCTTTAAGAAGTTTTGCCAAATTTACTTCAAGGAGACTCGCTTCAACGAACTCGAATTTCTTGTCTGTCTTCAAAGCAGCAATATTGGCCTCTTTAATAGATTTGGGGTAGTAATCCATGAAACTGTCGATACCGGTAACCTCGCATCCCTTGTCAATCAAATATTCACAGAGATGAGAACCAATAAACCCGGCGGCCCCTGAAACTAAGCATTTCATAATGTCTTGCCCCGCACCACCTAAAGTCTCAACATGTCACAAGAATTGAACCCACAAGAGGACTCACGCCGACCCAAGGTTCTGAACCCCATTCAGAACATCCTCTACAGAGATTCTCTCCATACACTCTTTCGTCTCACATCCCCGTTTGAAACAAGGACTACATTCCAACTCAGCTCGTATGATCTGATGGCCCGACCCGAATGGACCCGTTCGCCACGGCGCGGTTGGCCCAAAGAGAGCCACCACCGGCGTCCCTACCGCCGCGGCCAAATGCATCGGGCCCGTATCAGGGGAAACGACAAACTCTGCTTCTTCGTAAAGGGCAGCCAGCGTCAACAAGGTGGTCTCGCCGGCAAGATTAGCCGCATTGCCCTTCATCGCGGAGATGATTTCATCAATGGCATCGTGGTCTGTTGGGCTCCCCGTGAAAACCACGTTTGCCCCGAATTCCTCGATCAACCGGTCAGCCAGTGCCGAGAATTTCTCGTTGTCCCAAAGTTTCGTGTCCCACTTGGCTATTGGGTGGATTGCTACGAGTCGTTTATCTTGAGTCACTCCATGCCGTGCTAAAAGGTCACGGGCAGCATCGCGATGCTGGTCATGCACCGGAAGATCAAAGACAATCTCATTGGACGGAATACCCAAAGCCTCAAGAAGCATCATACCTCTCAAAAGGGCATGATGCTCCATACTGACAGCAGGAACACGCTCGTTCAAGAACCGGTAGCTCTGTTCCATATGTTCCATGCCTTTGCCAAACCCGATCTTACGCTCCCCCTTGCTCAATCCGATCAAAACACCGCTCTTGAGCAGTCCCTGGAAATCGAGTATCAAGTCATAGCTGGTATCCCTTAGTGTTCCGATGAACTGATACGCTTCTTTGAGGTCTTCCAGGTTCCCTGACTCCAAAAGGCCTCGCATCCACCGTTTTCGTCCCGAAATCAGAACCCGATCCACGGCCTCGTGACCTGCAACAAGATCTGATGCAGCCTCTTCTACGAGCCATGCAATGTGTGCGTCTGGATAGTGTCTTCGGATGGCGTTGAGGGCTGGGAGCGTATGGATCACGTCACCAACAGCACTCATCTTTACAATCAAGATATTCATTTCACGGATTTAATATTGACGATTGACGATTGAATACCGTCCTTATGCTTCACCCCAGTTCAAGTCTGTTTGAGTAAAGTCTTCGCAACACTATATACCTGGTCAACGCTGATCTCTTCCATACAGCGGTGGTCTTCCGGACAACTGGTTTTGAGACAGGGGCTGCAATCCATCGGCAC
>JAQBAU010000209.1:0-4023 GCA_032126655.1 Desulfobacterales bacterium | reverse complement strand
GCAAGAATCGTAAAGATGTGACGTAGATGCCGGGACATGTATAAGGTATTCACGAATCTAAGTGCTGATGAGGCCGACCTGTATGGACTGGTGTTGTCCTCATCTGATGTGACGTACCATGTGAGAAAGGGGGAGCACGGCTGGGAAGTCTATGTCCGTGACACTGACTACGAGAAAGCCCTTGACGTCATCGAAAAGTATCTCAGCGAAAATCGGGATGCACATCTTGTTGAGGAAGTCCACTCCTTCGAATACGGGAGAACGTTTTCTGGACTATGGGTATCGCTCATCCTGGTCGCCTTGCACGTTGGGGTTGCCCTGAACCATGAGAGCGGGGCTTTTGTCAAAACCTACGGTTTGGCTGCCTATGAGGTCTTGCACGGGGAGCTGTACAGGGCTGTCACCTCGCTCTTCATTCATGCTGACACCTTGCATCTCGCTGGCAATGTATTGGGCATCGCCCTCTTTTGTACGGCGGTATGTCAAATTACGGGGCCAGGGGTTGGGTGGCTCATGATCCTGATCACAGGCTTAGGCGGCAACTTCTTGAATGCCTTTCTGTACAAAAGCCACCATCTGTCGGTTGGGGCATCAACGGCTGTTTTCGGGGCCGTTGGTATACTTGCGGGGTACCAGTTTTTCAAGAAGCTCGGTCCTCCGGGCAGACGAAATAAGGCATGGCTACCACTGGCCGGTGGCCTTGCCCTGCTCGCATTTCTAGGTGCTGGGGAGCATGCTGACCTTACGGCGCATCTGTTTGGCTTTCTCGTCGGGATTGTGGTAGGTGTGCTTTACGCTTTCCTTGCCAGCCGGCCGGGTGGAAAGCTATGCCAAGCATCTTCTCTGGCTATAGCGTTGATGCTTATTGTGATAGCATGGGCCAAGGGGTTCTAAAACTCATCTCAAAAAGACATCCGAGGCTTCACTGTCACGCTCAAAAGTGGGAGTAAGGGAGTAACAAAACACCCGGAGTACTGGAGTGATGGCCCGCCCTGGCGCAACCCGGCTGTCACAAGGCACTGTCTTCAATACACATAAGCGGCCTATCAAACCTTTGAGTTTTAGGCTGCGGTCTGGGCCAGGGAGTAATGGAGTACTGGAAAAGAACGAAAGAACAACTGCTTTTTTTCATAACCAACACTCCAATACTCCAGTTCAGCCGTCGTAGCCATTGGCTACTATGGCGAAGTCGGCTACTCCATCACTCCGGAATATTCTGCCGTCTCAGCCATGAAGCCTGACTGGGATTTTCAATCTTAATGAATGATGTTTGCTTTGATATTGGTAAATAAGTTCTCAGACAGGACACTAGATTGAAATCCCCTATACTTGCACATGAACGCTGAAGACATTCAAAGGGCTCCGGGTAGTTCGGGGGACTGGGCTTCATCCAAGACGTTGTCAACCCTGGACAAGGTATTTCACTCGGGCCTGGTTTTGATCTCATTCCTTGCTCCTCTAATATTCTTGAGGGGTATTCGCGACTTTTCCAACCTTCCGCAATCGGCCTTCATCCAAATCGGCGTGGTTTTTTTGTTTCTTGTGTGGCTGATCAAGGGTTCCGTCCTCAAGAAATGCTTCATTCTGAAATCACCTCTCAACCTTCCTATTCTTGCCTTTGTTCTCTGGTCACTTGCCAGTATTGTCTATGCCCACAACAAGTATGAAGGGTTTTTGGCCTGGAGACCGTGGGCTGCATCGGCCCTGATGTTCTTCCTGGTGAGTAATGACAACTATGAAAAGAGGCGTTTGATTCATCTGTTGGCTGCCCTTATCATCTCAGGCTTCCTTTGTTCACTGCTTGGTATTACCCAACATCTCCTTGGCTTCTCCTGGGTGCCTCAGATAGGGCCACCCGCTGCCACCTTCGCTAATCGAAACATGGCAGCCCATTTCATTGTTCTGACATTTCCTCTTGCCCTCGTGTTTATCTTAAACAGCAAGAGACGTATCTTGGCCCTGATTTCGGGTGTAGCTGCATGTCTGATGATCGTTTTCCTTTTGTACACAAAAACAAGGGCGGCCTGGATAGCTGTCGGAGTGGAAATTCTCTTTTTGTTTGTCTTGCTGCTCAGAGAGAGCATCCGAGGTTCAGATGCCCTTAGTTGGAGTCGTAATAAGAGTCTTGCGGTGGGACTGACGATTATCGTGCTCTTCGTCATGGTTAACGTCAGCCCTAAGGGATTCGAGTGGCGCATCGGAGACCTTCTGCGGCATATTGCCACGGTCACAGAATACGGGGCAGAATCTTCTGCGGCGCAGGATAATGCGCGGAAATCGATTGTCTTGAGAAGAGCCATGTGGCTCAACACTATTGAGATGATCAAGGATCGTCCCTGGTTAGGGTTAGGACTTGGGAATCACAGAGTATTTTACCCGATCTATCACCGCAAGGTGGAGACAGACCCGATGTTTGGCATAACGTCCCAGCTGAGGAGAGTTCATAATGATTTTCTGCAGACTTTTGCCGAACTGGGTGTGGTGGGGATACTTCTGATCGGCTGGATAGGCTTTGTATTGGTGAAGATCGCGATGCGTTTGATTTCATCTCGATATGATAGCGATGTACGGTTTTGTATAATAGGAATCACACTGGGCATGGTGGGATTGTTGGTGAATGCCCTCTTCAGTTTTCCGTTTCAGCGCGCCATACCCCCTTTCTCTTTCATGATTCTAATGGGGATTCTCGGCTCCTTCTATGCAGGAGACAACAGGCAATTTTATTCAATAGGGCAAAAATGGACGATACTCTGTGCCTGTGTGGTTGTTCTTGTTGGATTGATATGGACGGTTCGATATCATTACCTTGACATAAAGTGTGACCGGTATTTGTTTCATGTCACATACTTGGAAAAAAAGAGGAACTGGCATGGTCTCATTGCCGAAGCGGAAAAAGCATATCGCTGTAATCCCGCTCGCATCGAGATATTGTCTTATGTGGGGCGGGCTTACACCGAAATGGGTAGTCATCCAGAGGCGATTAAGGCCTTTCAGAGGGTAGTGGCAGCGTATCCCTATCACATGAATGCGCTTTTGAACCTTGGCATTGCCTATGACAGGATGGGGGACGATGAAAATGCCTTGAAGGCGTATAAAAGAGCTTTGCTCATCAAACCGGACTACTCCAGAATCCACAGCAACGTGGCCCACATCTACATTGGACAGGAGAAGCTGGGAAAGGCGCTTGACGAATTAATGATCGCAGTTGAACTCGATCCCCAAAACAGCGTGATACATTACAATATAGGCGTACTTGAGATGCGAAATGGGAAATATCACGAGGCAGCTGGCGCCCTCGAGAGGGCGGTTCAGCTCAACCCCCAGTGGGACCTGGCCCACAAAAACCTGGGTGTGGTCTATTTGCAGTTCTTGAACAGAAAGGAAGATGGACTTGAGCATCTCGCGAAGGCGTTGAAACTCAATCCGGAGATGAAGGATGCAGATCGGATACGGGAGATGATTAACTCGGAGGACCTGTCATGAACCAAGATGAATTGAAAAAGAGAAAACCGGATCCAGAAAAAATGCAGGCATTAAGGGACCTGCCGCTTGAAGTTAAGCAGTCTCTCACCAAGGAGGAAGCTGACGCGTTTCTTTATGATGAAGTGTGGCCTGATTCTCTTCTGGAAAAACTGAAGGATTACCTTGCGGACGAAGGCAAAGGGTAAGTTTGGGGCCTCTCTCAAGCGCGTGTTCGTCTGTTGTGGCTTTAAAGGATTTCTTATCAAAGGGCCCATAGTCCACTGACTCTCCGCATCATCTCTGCTCTAACTTGTAGCCCCCTCTCCTTAAGAGCTGCAACAGGTTCTCGTCTCCGACCAGATGACCGGCACCAACAATAACCAGAACGTTTCCGTCTTGGTTCAACAGGCCTTCAATTCGGGAAACCCATTTGTTATTTCTCTGGACCATCATGCGGTCGTACATGTCAGGGTGTTCCTTGAAGCTCATGTTCAGGATAGAGCCCAAGGTGTCAACATCGCCTATCTGCCAGGAGTTCACCATGTCAGAGACCATGCTTTC
>JAQBAU010000208.1:0-9284 GCA_032126655.1 Desulfobacterales bacterium | reverse complement strand
CGAGGGCCACACAGGCGACAAATCCGTATACAGCATAAAATTCGAGCCACCCTTCCCAAGGAAAATGAGGATGTTTGTGGACAAAGAGGTCGATGATAAGAAGAATACCCAGCGACGTAAAAAAACACCCGAGGAGTCTGTTTACGTTTCTGGGCTTGTCAAAAAGGTATTCTTTTTCTCCCTCGGCTTTTTCCCTTCATGTCAATGTCCTTCCCTCGAGTGTCTAAAGTCATACGAAGAAAACCAATTCGCAAAAACAGTTTCTTCAAGTCCTCAACTTTAGCTCACTTCAGGCACTCTATCTCACTTTCTTTACTTCAAAGCGTTTTAAAGAGAATAAAGCCCAGATATAAAACGCCTATAGTAATCGCTATGAAAAAAACAGTCCTGTAAGGCGGAATAGGCTCATGACCAAGCTCCATCTTCCCTTCTATTTCGTCGCTTCTTTCCTCGACCATGGTTTATCCCCCCATGATGCTCTGTACCATCATACTAGCCAGTCTAAAAAAGGGTTGGGGATAAAAAAAGAGAATCACGGAAATCACGGCAGTGACCACCAAAGGCACCACGCAAAACAATGGAGCCTCTTGCACCTTATTTTCAAACATGGCTTCATCGGGTCTGCAAAAGAATGCCCTGTAGACAATGGGCATGAAGTACGCTGCATTCAGCAGGGAACTGAAGAGCAACACCACGAGAATGGCTGTCTGGTGGGCCTCCAGGGATCCCAGGACAAGATACCATTTGCTTATGAACCCGCCGCAGGGGGGCATCCCGATAATACTCAAGGAGGCGATAAAAAAAGCTGTCATGGTCACCGGCATCCGCCTTCCGATGCCGACCATTTGGCTGATGTTCTTCTTGCCCGTTGCCACGAAGATCGCGCCTGCGCAGAAAAAGAGGGTGATCTTGCCAAAGGCGTGCATAGCAACATGGACCATGCCACCGGTCATCCCCTTTGGGGAGAGGAGCCCCACCCCCAGCACGATATAGGAGAGTTGCGCGATGGTCGAAAAGGCAAGAAGCCGTTTCAAGCTGTCTTGAGTAAGGGCAATGAATGAGCCAACAAGAATGGTAACAGATGCAATAAAGAGGATGAAAGGGCCGAAATTAAGAGAAAGCAAGAGATCGGTTCCAAAGACACCGGTAATCACGCGAACAACGCAAAAGACGCCAACCTTTACAACTGCCACAGCATGCAACAGTGCGCTCACCGGCGTGGGAGCCACCATGGCTGCGGGAAGCCATGAATGAAAGGGCATAATCGCTGCCTTGGCAAACCCGAAAATGAGCAGGACTAAAAGAAGCCCCATCAAGTGGCCAGATCCGGTTGTTCCGGCCAAGAATCCCTGCTTTCCGAATTCCAGGGTGCCCGCCAGGTTGTAGGATATCAACATGGCGGGAAGAACAAATCCTATGGAGGTGCCGACAATGTACAGGAGGTATTTTCGCCCAGAGCTTCGCGCCTCACGGTCCTGATGGTGAGTAACCAGGGGATAGGTAGCCAATGAGAGCATCTCATAAAAAAGATAAAGCGTAAGCAGGTTGGCTGAAAAGGCCACGCCCACGGTTGCTGACAGGGCAAATGCGAAGTAGCAAAAATAGCGGGTCTGGCTGTGTTCTTTCAGCCCTCGCATGTAGCCGATCGAGTAGGCAGATGTGATAATCCACAGGGAAGAAGACACAAGGGCAAAGAGCATACCAAAGGCATCAACCCTGAACTTGATCGCAGCGCCCGGCAGGAATTCCACCACCGTATATACGATCTCGGTCCCTTTCAGGATGGTTGGCAGCATGGAGAGGACGATTAAAAACTTTGCAATGGCCGCCACAAAGGTCCACGCCTCCCGGACATTCGGCGCCCTGCTGGAAACCAGCATGGGAGTGATTAGCAAAGAGACCAACACTGCAAGCAGCGGCTTTATAGACGTAATCGTTTCCATGTGATCCCTACTTCATCTCCGTCATACGAAGCTGCCCGGTATGACAAACCGAATGATGTGGTTTACGATGTTCCCAGTGTAAAGACCGACTAAGATCAGGCCTGCTGCAACGATATAAAGGGGAACCAGCATGGTGAGCGGGGCTTCAGCCATCGGTTCTGCGGGATGGTCATGCCCATGATGGTCGCTAAAAGGCTCGTAGTAGCCGATCTCGATAATCCTGAAAAAAAGGACGACGTTTACCAGGCTGCTGAAGATCAGCGCTACCATAAAACCGTAGTGGCCCGCCTGGATTGCCCCGGAGATCAGATACCACTTGCTGAAAAAACCGCATGTGGGAGGCACCCCGATGAAGGACAAGGCCGCGATCACAAAGGCTCCCATGGTGAACGGCATTTTGGCGAACAAGCCTTTCAGGTTGTCAAAGGCATACCCCTTTACCTTGTAAACTATGTTGCCCACAACCAGAAAGGCGCACAAGGTCATGAGGGCGTCGTTCATGATGTGGAGGATTGCCCCGGTCATGCCTGCGCGGTTTCCGAGCCAGGCGCCGCCAACCATATAGCCCACTTCTGCGACAATAATGTACGTTAACATCTTCTTCAGATCACGCTGTGCCAGGGCAAAGATTGCGCCCATGACAATGGCTATGCAGGCAAGCCAGACAATAGAGTCGCTTATGGCCAGGGTAGCGAAGGCAAACTTGGGAGTGAAGACGGTCAATATAAGGCGGATCATCACATAGATCATCACCTTGGTCATCAAGGGGGCAATCAAACTGCTGGACGCAGATGGCGCGAATGTATAGGCATTAGGCAGCCACCCATGAAGGGGAAAGAATGCCATCTTGATCCACACCCCAACCATACAGATGATAAACGCACCTAAGACCGCCTTGGACTGGTAGAGGTCGGGCAGGATACGGGCAATGTCCACCATATTCAGTGAGCCGGTCGCGATATAGAGGTACCCAACGCCCAAGAGGTAAAAGCATGCCCCAATGGTACCCATATACAGATAATTGAGGCTCGCAAGAGGAGCACGGTCCTTGTCTCCCATGGCAATCAGGGCGTAGCCCGTAATCGAGGCGATCTCCAGCAGGACGTAAAGATTGAAGGCATCTCCAGTAACCGTGATACCGACCATGCCGGTGACAAAAAGGACATATAGCGTATAAAACGGCCCGATCCTTTCTGGAAACTCCTGTTCAATACTCTTTTTCGCGGCAATCAAATTAAGAAGGGCGGCTACGGTGACCACGCATAAAACCAGCGCGTTTAACTGATCCACGTAGTAGGCGATGCCCCATGGGGGTAACCATCCCCCCAGTCGATAATGAACCACTCCCTCATTCATGACCCGGAACAGCAAGCCGATGGATGAACCGGTCGATACGGTGACAGCCGCAACGGCAATCGGAAAACAGAGTTTCTTGTTGATCCATCCGGCGACGCTTATAATAAAGGCCGCAAGAAGCGGGACGATGACAATGAGTGCAGGATAGTGTTGGCTCATTCTTCCCTTATCTGCGCTAAGATTTCATCTTCTTCCAGCGTATTATATCGGTTATAGATCCTTATGGCCAAGGCCAGGGCCACTCCAAGGGTGGCCACGGACACCACGATCGCGGTCAACATCAGAACGTGGGGCAAGGGGTTGATGTAGTCCGCTGCATGGATCACGTGAGAGTGCCCTCCATGGCCATGCTCTATGATCGGAAGGGTGCCCCCCCTCTTTACGCCCGTGGAGACGTAAAACAAGATGATGGCCGTTTGAAAGATGTTCATGCCCACGATCTTTTTGACCAGGTTGTTCTTGGCGATCATGGCATACAGGCCTATCATCATCAGGGTAATGTAGATCCAGTAATTGTACTTGGCGACAATCGCTTGAATGAGATCACCCATGAGTTACAGTCCTTCGTCGTATTCGCCACTTGATGAGACATTGCAATAAATCCAGATCATGGTGGCCATGACGGCAATTCCTACGCCGATCTCTACTATGAAAATGCCGTGGGATCGCGCCATAATGGGATCGCATGGGAGTACGCGCACGAGAGCGCTGTAATCCAGGAAATTGAGGCCCAGAAGCAGACACAAGGCCCCAGTGCCCGCATAGATAAAAACGCCGGCAGCACACAGCAGCGCATCGACCTTTTCACCCAACCGTCTGACAGCCGTTCTCAGATCCTGGGAGATTGCCAGCAGGATGACGCTGGCTCCGAGCATAACGCCGCCCTGGAACCCGCCGCCAGGGCTATGGTGTCCATGGGCAATCACATACAGGGCAAAAAGCTGAATAAAGGGGATCAGCAATCGACACATCGTTTTTATGATGAGATCTGGGGGCGTCCACGCAGTGTCGATCCTTTCGAAGTCACCGGAAGGTGGTAACTTGCCCCTTTTTGCGTGGATCGTCACACCGGTGAGAACATGTCTATAGAGTCTTTCTTCAGGCTCCTTGCGCCGAAAGGTCCTCAGGAGGAGAAAACAGGCCACGCCGGCCGAAAAAATAACGGTGGTTTCATACATCGTGTCGTAACCACGATAGTCGGCCAGGACCGAGGTCACTATGTTGGGGACGGCGGTTTCCTCAATGGTTTTTTCGATATAATAGGGAGAAACGTGCAGGCTTGCGGGCGAGTGCGGGTCTCCCCATGCCGGGAAATCCGCTGTGGCGTAAATCAAGAGTGCGCCTGTCAAAACCGCTATAATGAGGCCTATGGTCTTCAATCTTTTGTCCTCCTTGATGTGCGGAACACCGCCGCAACAAAAAAGACCGTGCTGACACCCGCTCCCACCGAGGCCTCGGTAAAGGCCACGTCAACAGCCCCCATGATAGACCAGAGCAGGCACATCATGAAGCTGTATGCCCCGAACAGGATAGCTGCCCCCAGGAGATCCTTTACTGTGATCGCTCCGATGCCTACAATTACGACCAGTGTGAGAATGGCAAGATCCAGCGGCCAAACCATCGACTATCTCCTTTCCTCTCCTTTTATCCAGGGGGCCAGGCCGGCCCTCACCCCAGCATCCACAATGGCGTGGGTGGCTGTGGGACTCGCCAGAAAGACAAAGACCAGGATCATGATAATCTTGATGCTGGTGAGCAAGGCGCCCACAGAGAAATGATGGAGGTTAAATAGGGCCAGGCCCAGCAGTGCCAACAAGGAGCCAAGGGTGTCGAGTTTGCCGGCTGGATGGAGTCTGGAATAAAAATCCGGAAAGCGCAGGATCCCCACGGCACCGCCCGTAAAAAAAAACAATCCCGCGAACAACAACAAGCATATGGCTATATCCATTTCTCCGATCCTCTTAATGCCTACCGTTTTGTCCCGACAAACGCTTTCAGCTCCCTACGGAAAACCCTGCATGCCCGGAACACGCTCAGCGCTGAGGGAGTTCATCGTACAGACCTTTGCGCTTTTGAAAGTATCTTGAGGCAGCCAGCACCGCTATGAAGTTTAGCATGGCATAGGCAAGGGCAATGTCCACGAACATATCTACACGATGGTAGAGAAGGCCGATCAAAATGAGCAATACAGCGGTCTTGCTTCCGATGGCATTGACGCCTATCATGCGGTCCACGACCGTTGGACCGACGAGAGCGCGGTACAAAGAAAGGAGCATCAAGAAGGCCAAGTAGAGACCCGAACCCAAAAAGATGTTATCCATCAGACCTCACCAAATGTTTTGGCAATGTTTGCTTCCATAGCGCCCGGCAGCGGGTCGGCGGACGCCTTGTCAATGGCATGGACCTTGAAGTCCCCGTCAATCGATATGTCGACGGTAATGGTGCCGGGGGTAAGAGTGATTGAGTTCCCAAAGGTCACTAAGGCCAGGTCACTTCTTAACTTGCTTCTAAACTTGATAATCCTCGGGTCGATCAGTTCCATCATCCTGGGATGAAAGACCAGGTAGGTTACGTGAAGATTGGCTTTGATGATCTCGACCATAAGCCAGGGGATATAGCGAATAAACCGGGCCCACTGAGACAGAAGTCCTCGTGGCCGTGGTGCAGAAAACAGCAGGTCAGAGGAAAGGTAAGAAACGATTCCGCTAGAAATAAGCCCGAGGGTCAGATGAAAAGAATCAAAACGGCCCGAAAGCAGAATCCAGAGGCCAAACATGATGATAAAAGTGAGCACAAAACCAGAGAAGGCGATTCTTCTGCGTTGCGGAGGCCGGACTGGAGGCTGGTCCTCGTTGCTCGTACGGGAGTGGTTGGCGTCCAAATTTTCTTGGTTTTGCCTTTCCACTTGGCGATCCCTCCTTGCTATGGTGATCATCCAACGACAAGATCTATCTGAAGTCTATAGGTCTCCCGTTGCTCCAATATATTAGAATGAACCGCTACGTGATTGCTATGTCGCCCAACGCCTTCTCATGCTGTTATGCAATTGGAATTCGAACTGTGAAGGTGGTTCCAACCCCCACTTGACTTTCAAGAGTGATGTCGCCTCCGAGATTTTTCACAATGTTCTTGCAAATAGGAAGCCCCAGGCCGGTCCCCTTGCCTGGAGGCTTGGTGGTAAAAAAAAGGTCAAAGATCTTTGTCTGCATATCGGCGGGGATCCCCACACCATCATCTTGGAACCTTATCTCGATATCTGAGTTGGTCTTCACTGCGGTTATCTGAATGTGTCCGGTGTCTTCTCCCCTTTCTTGCACAGCGTGAATGGCATTGGTGATAAAGTTCACAAAGACCTGCTCCAACAATCTTCTGTCGGAGTTCACCAAAAGAGGCCTCTCGGCAGAATTCACGTCGATTTTAATGGAGGTATATTTGACTTCCGGCTTAAGAAAACTGATCGTCTCTTTGAGTAATTCGTCAATGTCGAACTGGCTTTTGACCGGAGCGGAATCGCGGGCAAAGTCAAGCAGTTTGTGGGTGATGGTGCGACAGCGCTTGGTCTGACCACCAATTTGGGCCACAGCCTTCTCCAGCTCTTGGCGATCATCAGGACCCAAGCCCTTAGCATCCCGAACCACTTCCCCCGTCCAACCCGACACTTCATTGATAACCGCCAGGGGGTTGTTGATCTCATGAGCCACGCCAGCAGCGATTCGACCTATCTCTGCCAGCCTGTCAACCCGGATGAGGTCTTCCTGGAGCTGTTTCCATTGCGTAATGTCCTGGCAAATGCCCACTGCGCCAACCCTCTGGCCTTCTCTGTTGGTCAGGTTCAGCAAAGAGATATTACAAAATACCGTTTTTCCGTCCTTGTGCCGAAAGCGCACGTCCAGCCCTACGGCAGAACCTTCTTCCTGGCAGGTGGCTATCAGATACCCAAATGACACCCGGTCTTCGGCAAAATCCTTGATGGGCCGTCCCATTATCTCTTCCCAGGAATAACCCAACACCTTTTCGCCCCCTTTGCTAAAAGAAACGACAGCGTCCTCCGCGTCTGTGGCAAAGATCAGGTCGGTGGCATTCTGCAAAATACACTGAAGGTAACTCCGGGTTTGATATAGTTCTATTTTGTGGCTGGCTAGCTCCTGGGTGACCTTTTTCAGTTCGGCCAAAAGCGAGTTATTCGATTCCATAGATTTCGCGCAACTCTTTGATTGCCTTTCTCATCCCGTGCGCTCCGAGCCCTGCTCTCTGGATGGTTTCCAGTTGCTTTGAGAAGTCTTCCCGCTGCAACTCCACTCTCTTCTTGTAAGCCTCTTCTATGTTGGTCAAAAGGTTGTCGTAATCAACAGGCTTCAGGAGATACTGAAACGCGTCTTCCTGGCCACTTTCTAAGGCGGATTCTATGGAGCCATGGCCGGTCAACACAATGCACTGAATGTAGGGCTGGACCTCCCTGAGTCTCTTTTGGGTCTCCACACCATCGATTCCAGGCATCTTAAGATCCACAACAGCCACATCATAGTGCTGTTCCGTTGCTGCCGTAATTGCCTCTTCACCCGAAAAGGTAACTTTCACAGTGAACCCGAGTTTCAACAGTCGCTTGGACAGATACTCAAGCAAATTCTCCTCATCATCCACCAAGAGAACTCGAATGTTTGGTTCCTGGTTCATAGGCTTCTCCTTGCGGTTAAGGTTAACGGCCTCTAGGAGTATTATGGATGCAACCCCCTAGTGTTTCCCGGATAGAGTCTGCCCTCGATATAACGAGTGAGAACATCCTCAACATCTCCGATCACATTATCGATCAATTGAATGTTGAGCTTTTTCAGGGCTTTCTGATAGTCTTCCTTGACGCCGCCACAGATCAATGTCTTTACGTTCAGGCGACCTAAGAGATCGGCTACCTCCTTTGGTTTCAATGTGGCGATGGGGAACACTTTTTTCTCCCTAACAGCCTCAGGATCGTCCATGGTGACCAGTACAAGTTCGGGACACTGGTCGAGCCGGGGAGCAACCCGGTTATTCAGTTGGCACACCGCAATCTTGGCTCTCATGCACTCATCCGCATCACATGGTTTGTGCCAGTTTCATACCGCAAGGGTCGTGCCAACGTGATTTGATTTAACAAAAACTAATATAAATTCAATTAGATACATGATCAAGCAGAGAGGGTAAAGGCGGGTGCGCTGGCCTTTTCGGGGTTGCAAATCTGCAACAAACCTGGAAGGAAAGCTCTTCTATACCAGCGGAAACAAAGGGTTAGCAGGTATTAAGGAAGATGTATTACAGAATGCAACAGATGTTACAAAACTGAAACATTTATTCGCCTTCGGCGGAATACCCTGCAACGTGCCGCCGCCAAAGCGTTTGCAATGATGCCGCCCCCCTCGCCCTGTTGCCCTGTGCAAGCCACGCTCGGTTGGCCTCTTGGCACTAAATGCTGGCTTTCAACGCATCAGGGGCGAGGAGAGAGCGGCTACGGCGCTTTCGGCGAAGGCGGATTGGCTACGACGGCGCAATTCCGCTTTGATACCCCGCAGCTTGTTGGAGTGAAACGGAAATCCCGCCCAGCGGGGCTGCGGGGAGCTTCATGTATATGTAAACGATAAAAATTATTTATGAGGATAACAGAGGGGACTATGGTTGAATATAAAATGTTATCTGAGATCAAGACTGCTTTTAAGACGCTTATGACTTTGGATTCCATATGTGACGATAAAGAAGAAATGGAGTTTTTAATTGAGGCCTGCGCCAGATATGTTAGCATAAATTACTCTGCCGAGGAAATCAGTCAGAGAATAGGGACAGTGGAAGATTTAATGAAATTTTTTAAGGAATATCTGGATCATCTTCAATACCAGCTTTAAAGCGCTTAACTATGATATTTCGAGACGGCATCCGGAAGATTTTCTAAAAGATCTAAATGAGAGACACGAAATCAGGGTTTTATCCATGCCAAACGACAAAGATGAACTTAATATA
>JAQBAU010000207.1:0-7850 GCA_032126655.1 Desulfobacterales bacterium | reverse complement strand
GCACGAACCAGCGCTTCAAAGGAAACAGGGGGGTCCAGACGGGGAGTTTGAGACCTACCGCACTGCTTCAGTGATTCCCATGCAATCGTCTTCCAGCGCCGCTCTTTTTCTCTCCAGCGCTCTGATTTCGGTTTTGGCACGCTCCGCTCAGCAATGACCGGGATGAGCGCATGGATCCCCAGTTCAGTGACCTGCCGCACAACGCCGTCCATTTTCCTCGCTTTGAGAAGGCCTTGCCCGATGGTGATTATTGCAGGAGACTCTGATGTTGAAGGAAACGCTTCTCCCACAGACAGGATGATTGCCTTGGGTGTGCTTTCAATGATTCGGGCGCGATATTCTGAGCCCTTACCATCGAACAGAAAGAGCTCATCGCCAGCCTTCAAGCGAAGCACGGTTCGCACGTGCTTGACATCCGGCCCTGTGAGCTCTGGCCTTTCAGATAGGATTTTCTCCCCTTCGAGAAAAAAGCGTCTCACCGTAAGTGGCCCTCCATCTGTCGGTTCAGCGTTGATCAACGGCACTTTGCCCCAATTGCCAATAGACGTCAAGTGCGCGGCCTTCATATCAGGTGGAACACCGCCTTGAAAGGCGAACAGTCTTCGACGAGAGGGGGCTCAGATAGCTCAAGTAACGTCTTAAGAAACTAATTTATATTCTTGAAATATAGATTTATTATGAAGTGTTAGTGTCCGTTTGGAAGGAGTCCGGAAAAGTCGTAGGGGTTTATCCCCGCCCTTTTTTGTGTCATTTCGAGCAGAGCGAGAAATCTTGTTTTCTATAGTGTGGGTAATCCATAAGATTTCTCCCTGCGGTCGAAATGACAGAACAAGCAGTGGCTTCAATGAGAGAAGAATGGTGAACGGACAACAGCAATGTAGGGGTGCCCATTAAAGGGTTTATCCCCGCCTGCGGACCTGTCCGCCGACTTGTCCCGCCATCCTGTCGCACCGAAGTCTTGACGAAGGCGGAAGTCCCTGAATCCGAGGCCACTTTGCAGGCGGGTATCTGGCATAATAGGGTGGGCCGATGGACAAAATACAGTCTTTCCTACTGCAAAAATGCGGTGTTCACCCTATTCCCCTACGTGGGAAATGATGGTTGACTGGTTGTAAGGGATGGGCTACGAGGCAGCTCATCCGGGTATTCCTCCTGGGCCCCCGGTGAAGAAGCACACCGGGGGCTTTCCTCTGTTGGCGGTATCGGAGGGCTTGCATGAAAAGACCTGTACAAATCTTATCCCCGTTACTCTTGCTCCTTGGCATGGGAGTCCTGGGTTGTGCTGCGTCAATATCCTATCAGAGAATGAGCGCAGGCGATTTGCCGGAGGGTGTGTTTAAAACCACTGTCTACAGAAGCAGTAGTGGGGCACCGGCCGTCATCCTGGACAATCCCAATGACGACATTCTTGTGAAACCTGGCAAGGACTGGTTTCGGTTTAAAGAGCAAGGAATGCAAACAGCAGAGAAGTATGTGACAGACCCCGGATGGAGGCCTGATGTCTTTGGACTGAAGCACAGAGAAAGCGGAGAAGTCGCCTGCTATTTACTGCTTTCGCCGGAACTTCGTTGGGTGTTCAGCTACAGCAAAGGAAGGAGCGAAATCAGTATCACGATAGAAGACCCCCATGAGCTCGCCAAAGGTGGCGCCTGAGAGCAGCGTTCACTCTGTAGATTTCCATGCCTTAACGTGTTGTAAATTCCTTTTCTTTGCTATACGGTGCGCCCATGACGATCCGGGAGCGCCTTGAGGAAGAGGAGAGAAATACACTCTCGCCATCAGCCACACTAAGCAGTGAGAGCCGGGGGCGATTGGTCCCCGAGGAACCGTGTGAAATCAGAACTGCTTTCCAGCAGGACAGGGATCGAATTATACACGCCAAGTCCTTCCGGCGCCTCAAGCACAAGACACAGGTTTTTCTCTCCCCCACGGGAGATCATTACCGCACCCGTCTGACACATACCCTGGAGGTTTCACAGATTGCCCGAACAGTGGCCAGGGCTCTCCAGCTCAATGAAGTGCTTGCCGAAGCGATTGCCCTGGGCCATGACCTCGGCCACACGCCATTTGGCCATTCGGGCGAAGCAGTGCTCAACGAGATCTTCCCCAACGGATTCTCCCATCACGCACAGAGCCTGAGGGTCGTGGATGTCCTTGAGAGAGACGGGCGAGGCCTGAATCTTACTGCCGAGGTGAGAGATGGCATCTTGATGCATTCCAAGGGCAAGGAGGAGATCTTTCCTGATAGCAGTGCGCTGCCTGAGACGTTGGAAGCCAGGGTGGTCCGTGTTTCTGACATCATTGCCTATGTAAATCACGACCTTGACGATGCCATTCGAGGAGGTCTCATCGTCAGCAAAGACATCCCTGAGGTTTGTCTCGAACTACTGGGGGATTCCCATGCCAGACGCATCGATACCATGGTAAAAGACGTCATCTTTACAAGCCTGGAGGAGTCCCCTCTGGAGCTGCGAATGCGTGATGACACCTATGCGGCTTTGGTCACCCTTCGGGACTTTCTATATGACCGCGTGTACGAGATACGAGAGGTACACGAGGATTTTGTGCGAGCCAAAAAGGTAATCTCCGAGCTTTACTACCGCTTGCTGGAAGACGAAAAGCTCTTTGGAGAACAAATCGGAGAGGGCATGCCAAACACCTCTCGGGAACAAACTGTCCTTGATTTCATTGCGGGTATGACAGACCGGTATGCCCTTCATTTGCATGATAAGATATTCATGCCGAAGCCCTGGATGGTCTACTAGAACCCCTCTTAATAACATGGAGCAGGAAATCACTGGAGTGCTGGAGTAATGGAGTGATGGAGTATTGAAACAGGCGCAAGGCATAAGGCGCACGGCCCAAGGCAGCCATTGAAATCAACCTTTCGCTTTGAATCTTATGCCCTGAGCCATCGCTCTTTACCACTACTCCATTATTCCAATACTCCAACACTCCGTACGAAGTCAGCAGTCGGCGCCCTGAAACCTAATACGCACTTTTCGTGAGGTCCGGTCCCATAGCAGCGCCAATTACCTTGACAGATTCAAGAACAGAGTGATATTCGCGGCCAAACGGGAAATAGAGGCTTAATGAAATAGGGGGTAAGGGATTAAACCCCCTATTCAATTTTGACGGCAAAATAAAAAGTCCGACTTCAGCCTGATGCAGGTTTTTTGCGAGACGATCAGTTTTGAGGAAATGTTGAATGAGTGCACATGAACTGCCAAAAGGGTACGAACCGGAGGAAGTAGAAAAACGTTGGTACGCCTACTGGGAAACAGAGGGCCTTTTTGCGGCTGACGACGTTAGTGGCAAAGCACCCTATTCAATCGTGATCCCTCCGCCCAATGTGACCGGAGCACTTCACATGGGCCACGCCCATAACAACACTTTGCAGGACATCCTGTGCCGCTATCACCGGATGAAGGGCTACAACGTATTGTGGATGCCGGGGACCGACCACGCCGGGATCGCTACGCAGAACGTGGTAGAGAAAGAGCTTGCCAAGGAAGGAACAGACCGGCACGCCCTCGGGCGGGAAGGGTTTATTCAACGTGTCTGGCAGTGGAGGGAGGAATACGGGGGCCTTATCATCAGGCAGTTGAGGCGCCTGGGGGCCTCTTGCGATTGGGAGCGGGAGCGCTTCACCATGGATGAGGGGCTGTCCAAGGCTGTTCGGACTGTATTTGTGGCACTGCATGAACAGGGCCTGATCTATCGAGGCAACTACATCATCAACTGGTGTCCGCGTT
Organism: Desulfobacterales bacterium; assembly: GCA_032126655.1. Classification (GTDB taxonomy): domain Bacteria; phylum Desulfobacterota; class Desulfobacteria; order Desulfobacterales. The sequence continues at coordinate 4,095 of JAQBAU010000207.1, read as the reverse complement.
GTCAGACCGCCCTGTCAGATATAGAAGTGGATCACGAGGACCACAACGGCCATCTCTATCATGTTCGGTACCCGTTTGAGGAGGGAGACGGTGGCATTATTGTGGCCACGACCCGCCCGGAGACAATGCTCGGGGACACGGCGGTGGCGGTAAATCCAAATGATGAACGCTATCAGGGGCGGGAGGGAAACACGGTGATACTGCCGCTGATGAACCGGAGCATTCCCATCATATTCGACGAGTATGTGGATATGAAATTTGGGACAGGTGCCTTGAAGATCACGCCTGCCCATGATCCCCATGACTTTGAAATCGGCCGGCGCCATAACCTTGACTCCATCAAGGTGATCGGGGGCGACGGGCACATGACCGAAGAAGCGGGCCGTTTTCAGGGAAAAGACCGGTTTGAATGTCGCGAGGAAGTCATTGAGGCCCTGAAAGAGGAAGGACTGCTGGAGAAGGTGGAGCCGTACCAGCACAGTGTGGGGCACTGCTATAGGTGTCGCAATACTGTAGAGCCGTATTTGTCCAAACAATGGTTTGTGAAGGTGAAGCCGCTGGCAGAACAGGCCATTGCCGCGGTTGAGCGGGGTGACACACGAATCATACCCGATACCTGGACCAAGACATATTATGAGTGGATGAACAATATCAAGGACTGGTGCATTTCCCGGCAAATCTGGTGGGGGCACCGTATCCCGGCCTGGACATGCGAAAACTGCGATGAATTGCTGGTGGCCATGGAGGCTCCTGCAAAGTGCCCTGCGTGTGAGGGGGGCACCCTTGCTCAGGAGACCGATGTCCTGGATACGTGGTTCAGTTCCGCCCTGTGGCCCTTTTCCACAATGGGGTGGCCTGAGAAAACGCAGACCCTCGAAACCTTTTACCCTACTTCTGTTCTGGTCACAGGATTTGATATCCTGTTCTTCTGGGTCGCCAGAATGATGATGATGGGACTCCATTTCATGGATGACGTTCCTTTCAGAGACGTCTACATCCACGCCCTGGTCCTGGACGCCGAGGGCAAGAAGATGAGCAAGTCAAAAGGGAATGTCATTGATCCCTTGTTCGTGATCGATCAATATGGTGCGGATGCCTTCAGGTTCACTTTGGCTGCCCTTGCGGCCCAGGGCCGTGACATTAAGCTCTCTGAGGATCGCATAGAAGGATATCGTCATTTCATAAACAAGCTCTGGAACGCAGCCCGCTTTGCTCTTATGCACGTATCAGATTTCGAGCCAGACGTGTCCGCTCAAGATGTCAGACACTTTTCTTTAGCTGACAGATGGATCTTGAGCCGCCTCAACACCCTGACGGAGACGGTGACTGTCGGCCTTGACGAGTACAAATTCAATGACTCGGCAAACGCCTTGTATCAATTCGTGTGGCACGAGTTCTGCGACTGGTACCTTGAAATCATCAAGCCGGTTCTCTACGGACGGCCCGGCAAGACTGCTGGTGACGACGAATCAGGGGAAATGCCCGAGGTGGGCCATTATGAGACCACGCGCTTTGTCCTGTGGTCGATCTTGAATCAGACCTTGCGTCTGCTTCACCCCTTTATTCCGTTCGTTGCAGAGGAGATATGGGAGAAGCTTCCCGGCACCGAAGGCTCCATCATGAAGGCAGAGTTTCCTGCCACTTCAAAAGAGAAGCATGATCCTGATGCTGAACGGATCATGCAGGTGCTCATGGGCGTGGTCAGCGGGGTACGAAATATCAGGGGTGAGATGAACGTGCCGCCTTCGTTGCTCGTCGAAGTCACGGTCCAGAGTGGTGACAAAGAAGTCCGGGAGTTGATCGAGCAGCGGCGAGACACTATCGTCAATCTTTGCAAGGCAAAGACGCTTGAGGTGATGCCACTAGGGGAGCGACCTCGTTCATGCGCTACCTCCGTTTCTGGTAATGCGATCATGTTTGTCTCGTTGGAAGGCGTGATTGACTTTGAACTGGAACTGGGGCGACTCAACAAGGAGATCAACAAGATCACCAAAGAACTCAATGGAATTGACAAAAAGCTGAACAACGAAGATTTCCTGGAAAAGGCCCCGCAAGAGGTGGTTGAAAAGGTCCGGGAAAAAGGGCAGAAACTCACGGAGAAGAGAAGCAGGTTGGAGGAGAACCTGGAGAAGGTCAGCCAGGCGGCAGGCAATGCCTGAGTGGGACGTGAATGGATGTGGGACTCTCGAAACAAGTCTTGGCCCGTGTGAGCAAATATGAAGGAGTTGATCGACCAAAACCAGGAACTGATTCGTCTGGCCCTTGAGGAAGACATCGGGGCAGGGGACATCACAACCAACGCACTCATTGCACCCGAAAGCATCTCAACAGGGGTCATTTATGCAAAAGAATCCCTGATCCTGGCCGGGCTGCCTGTGGCCAGAGAGGTATTCACAACGCTGGACCCTGCCGCGAGTTTTGATACCACGTTTCAGGATGGTGACCGCGTAGAAAGTAAGGATGACATCCTCACAGTGCAGTGCACATCACGGGCGCTGCTTACAGGAGAACGGACAGCCCTCAATTTCCTCCAAAGGCTTTCCGGGATTTCAACCAATACCCGAAAATATGTCGATCACGTTGCAGGAACCGGCGTACGACTGACCGATACCCGCAAGACCACGCCGGGGTGGCGCAGTCTTGAAAAGTATGCTGTCACAGTGGGTGGCGCCCACAATCATCGTTTTGGGCTCTATGACGCCATCCTGATTAAAGACAACCATATTGCGGCGTGTGGAGGAATCAGCGAGGCGGTGGCAAAGGTTCAAAGTGATAAGAACCCTTCTCAGCAAATCGAGGTTGAAGTCTCAGACTTGGATCAGGTCAATGAAGCCCTTGAAAGCGGTGCAGACATCATTATGCTTGACAACATGAACCTAGCCGATATACGTATGGCAGTTACAATTGTGAAGGAAAGGGCGTTAATCGAGGTCTCGGGAGGGGTTACGTTGGACAGCGTGGCCGAGATCGCCGATACAGGGGTGGATATCATCTCTATAGGCGCCTTGACCCACTCGGCAAGGGCTGTTGACATCAGCATGCGCCTGGTGGAATGAACACAATTGCCTGACATTTCTTGGGGGGAGATCCGATGAGATACTGCGCCATCGAATATGCGCTTCCAAGCAAGGTTGTCACCAACACCGAGATTATCCAGGAGATCATCTCCAGAAGTGCACGGTGTTTGACACAAAAAGCACTGGATTTGCTAGCCTGCAGGCTCGATGAGCTGTTCAAGAGGTCTGTTACTGATGTCCGATATCATCGCGCAAAGAACGAGCGGGCGATTCAGTTTGGAATTGAGGCCGGCAGGAAGGCGCTAGAGTCGGCGAACATGTCCCCGAATGACATCGATCTTCTGATCTATGTGGGCGTTGGGAGAGGCTGTATTGAGCCGGCAACCGCCAATGTCTTTCACAAACTCCTCAAGTTAGACAAATCAACATGCTTTGACATATTGGATGCGTGTGCAAGCTGGCTTCGTGCGATTCATGTGGCCCATTCGTTCATCAAGACCGGAATGTACAAGAGAGTTATGATCTTGAACTGTGAGTTTAACTTTCGAGAATACGTCAATTTTGAATTCAAGTCGCTCAAAGACATTGAATTCAATTTCCCCATATTTACAATAGGTGAGGCGGCTACGGCGACGATTGTGGATGATTCGGAGGAGGACGATGAGTACTATGCCTCTTTTAGGACATGGGGAGGTCAGCACAACCTGTGCAAGATTCCGCTGCCGCATTTTAGCGAATACAGCGATGGCGAGCTGAGAAAGGACATCCCACCCCTAACGTTCTTCTCGTACGGAGAAAAGATCTTCAGATTTGTGTTTTCAAGGCTGTGTAAGCATTACCGGGAAGACGCAGTGCTGAATAGCTTCAAGCACGAAATCGTTTTCAGCCATGCTGCAAGTGATGCCATGAGTGATAAGGTTGTCAAATCGTGTAACCTGGGAGCAGAGAAGGCTTATAATACGCACAAGCGATTTGGAAACACGGTTTCTGCTTCAGTCCCTCTGGCGATGGCTTGCGCGATGAAAGAAGGAAAGCTAAGAAACGATACCAATGCCCTCATCGGTTTTGGGTCGGCGGG
>JAQBAU010000206.1:0-3183 GCA_032126655.1 Desulfobacterales bacterium | reverse complement strand
CTGACCGCTCAAGGCAATGAGGTTCGGTTCGGCCAGGATCTTAATCAGCCCGTTTCCCTTAAGAAAGTCGACCACCCCGGTCACCTGTCCATACGGGGCATTGAAGCGAAAAGCCGCGTTTGCTGAAGCAGTATTTGCACCCACGGGTCCACCCGGCGTGAATATGCCGCCTGTATCACCGCTACCGCCACCCGCATTGAGATCTGAGTCCTTCCAACTGGCGAGGGCCCCGATGACGCCTATGAAAAACTCCCCTTGACTGTTGACCCAGTTGAAATTGATTCCAAAGCTTTTCACCACACTCCTGGAAATTTCAGCAATGGTCACTTCCAGCATGACCTGGTGGACCCCGGTCACCTGCATCAGGTTGACAATCTTTTGCTCCGTAGTCATTGCCTGGGCCAGGGCGAGAACTTCGGAGAGGTTTTCAGTACTTGACACCATACCTGAAAGGACAATGGAGTCGTGCGTGGCAAAGATGCGGATATCTTTCTCGTCAGGCAAGATCTCATGAAGGTTTTCCTTCAGGCGCAAGACCCCGTACGTGACTTCAAGATCATACACACCCACAAGCCTCTCCCCGATCCACAATGTCAGGTTGGTCATCCCCGGCTTTTTCCCCTTGAGATAAATGAACTTCGGCCGAACTCCCTTGGCCATTCCCGGGATGAACAAAAAGTCTGCAATCTCCGGGGAAGCTATAGTGACGCGGACCTTCCCCGATTCTCTCACCGTCTCGGGGATCGGCAGAACAAATGCCTTATCCACGACCAGTTCGAGTCTCTGGGGTTTTGTGGCGTCCTGTTGCACATCATCTGCAGCAAAGGCCCTGGCAGAAAAGACCAACAGAACGACTGCAAGTCCAATGGCTACGGTTCCGTTTATCCAGAATTTTCTTGGCATGAGCATGGGTCTATTCCTCCCGGGTCATTAATATTGCTGTACGTCTCTGTTAAGCCCCTTGATTACTTCCAGTCTGAGACCCTTCCCCGGGGCAGGGGCTGCCCTGACGGGCGCTGTCCCAGTCCCAACTCTCCTTGTAACCTCAGGTATCTTGGTTCTGTCTGTGGGTACAATGGGGCGGTATTGCGCGAGCGTTTCCTGCATATTGGCACCCGTTGTCAACACGGTCGCGTTATCCGTTACGTTTCTGAGGGCAAACTGGAGGGTTCCCTGCGATGAGGCAAGGGCCAGCCTTTCTCCTTCTTCCGGGGTGACTTCCAGTGTGAACGTGTCTGACGCCTGTGGTTTTCCTTTTTCGCTTCTTCCAAGTTGAGCCCCGGTTGCCAGCACACGCACATTTTCAAAGACAATCTGATTTCTGCCGGATTCCTTCGTCTTCAACATGATATCCACGCGATTGCCCGGACGGATGAAGCCGGCTACACCAAGGACTTTGCCTCCCTTCACGGTCACGGCCCTTTTTCCGGGTTGTACAAGGGCTGCCACGCCGCCCTGTTTTACGCTCGTAGGAGCCAGTTTGGATTCCAGGATCAGCTCCTTTGGCCTCAGCTCCGTGATCACCACCCTCCCGGCCACCTTTTTTGGATCCGAGAAAGACCCGGGGGGGAGGGTTTCCTGAAGGAAGGAGGCAAATGCAATGATGTCGGCATTTAGCCTGGTTCCCGCTGGGATCGCCACCTTTGCCACCGCAACCTTCCGGATCTGGATGTCTTTCTTTTCAGCCTCTTCGGGAGTCACCCGCTTTTTCGTCCATCGGTACAAAATGAAACTGGCTGTCAAAGCCACCAACAGAGCCAATACGATAGGAATTACTGCTTTCCACCTTCCCATAGCGTGCCCCCTTTATTCTGGTTCAAATAACCGGGTTGTACCCGGACAACTCCAACGAAACATATAATAATGTCCCAAGGGCAATGGCTACACCATAGCACAACTTGGGTTTCTTTTCGTCTTTGGCAGCAGGAATCGGAACGAATTGTCGTGTGAACAAAAATGTCTTCAGCGTCATAAAGTGTCTCTCGACAAAACTGCGGAGTTGCCCCCTCAGTAGAATAAGCAACAAGGCGTAAATCCCGCCAATAACCGCGGAAAAAAGAAATGCCGTGAATGCCCCTTTTGGACCAACGACTGCACCGATGGCTCCCATCAACTTGGCATCTCCTGCCCCCATCCCCCCCATGATATAAGGCACGATCAGCAGGCCAATGCCTGCAGCCAGACCTGTCGCAGCAAAGAAGAACCCGTCAAGGCCATTTGTCACCGAATGATAGATCACACCGATGCCCATGGTGGGATAGGTAAGCAGATTGGGTATCTTCTGAAATCGGAGATCCTGGACTGCGGCCAGAATCAATATGGTGATTAGCGCTATGGTTAAGAAAATGCTCATCATTCAAAAGGAGATCTTATCTTCCGTATGTAAGTGCCGTTTGAAAATGACGCAAAGTATATTTATCTCACAAAAAGATGGCAATTACAAGAAAAAAAAGGCTTTGAAAGAAAACGCACGAATTCGCCCAGCCATGCCTCGCAAAAGTGAGTTCCTCATGGTTGGTGCAAAGATTTCCTTGTTTTTGTGAATTTCTGGTTTTCCTGAAACGATGGGGGGTTGTAATTCGGATTGGCATTGCGGCACTTTCCAGCACTGAGGCTCCAGGCAGGCAAGCAGGAGAATCAGGTGAGGAGGGGCGGGTTCCTGCGGCGAGCCTTCACTCAGAATAGTCATGGAAGGTGAATGAGTTAAGACCCACCAGCATTGGCAACCTCACTGGCCACGTTCTCATACGTGTCCGACACCTGGCCACCGACAAAATACAAGGCCGCAACGATAAAGACTGCAATTAGAGAGGCGATCAGGGCATATTCAATTGCTGTCACACCCTGTTCGTCTTTGAAAAACTTTATCAACTTTTCCATCTTCATCTCCTGAATCGGTCTGATTGGGTGATCAAATGAAGGCGCAGGTCAATATCAAGGCCGGCGAGGTTGCATATCCGAGGTTGAATGCCGCACCTTTTTGGTATCCTGCGGTGACATGTGACGCGGGGCATTTCCACACGTCAGTGGAAATGCCCCGCGTCATCGATTAATCCTCCGTCTCCGGAGTCGTGCTCTTTATGATTAGGATCCGCCGCCTGCAGGAGCCGGGAGCTCGCCTCCTATGTAGCTAAATGTACTGGACAGGTTCCTGCCGACAAGCTGCAGGGCAACAATGATGAC
>JAQBAU010000205.1:0-6360 GCA_032126655.1 Desulfobacterales bacterium | reverse complement strand
CCCTGGTTCAAAACTCCCTTACCGGTATCTACATCGACCAGGACTCAAAGATCGTATTTGCCAACAAACGATTTACCGAGATTTACGGGTACACCAGAAACGAGTTGATAGGCATAGACTGTTGGCGGTTGGTCCATCCTGAAGACCGGGCCTTGACCGACGAGATGAGGGCAAGAAGGTTAGGGGGGGAAGAGGCCGCATCGGAATATGATGCCAGAGGTCTCACGAAAGACGGTGAAACCATCTGGATCAAAAGGAGAAACACCCGAATAGACTATAATGGAAGGCGTGCTGTATTGGGTAATATCGTGGACATTACCGAAGGCAAGCGCGCTGTGGAAGAGCTGCGCAAAGCTCACGATGAGCTGGAGCTGCGGGTCAAGGAGCGTACTGCAGAACTGACGAAAGCAAATGAACGACTGAAACACGAAATAGAAGAGCGGAAGCGGGCCGAGGAATATTTGAAGATAAGTGAAGAAAAATATCGTCTTTTGTTTAGTAACGACCCAAATCCGCTTTTCTTGGTTGATATGGGTACTAGCAAGATTCTGGATGCGAACAATCCAGCCACCGTAACGTATCAATATGAGCGCAAAGAACTGTTTGAGATGTCCTTTATGGATTTGTTCGATGCGGAAGAAGGACAGCGGCTCTGGAATGAACTGGAAGACTCCCACAAGGATGTGTACGTCTTTATACCCAGGGTATCAGCCAAGAAGAAGGACGGTCGCTATTTTTTCATTCACCTGCACGCCAGTGCCGTTAAATTTGAGGAACCGGAGAGTGAAGGGCTTCGTCGGTCCTTGATTGTCAGGACCGTGGACATTACCCGACGGCTTGAACGCGAGATCCTACTTGCCCAGGCCAGTAAGATGGCTACCCTCGGTGAGATGGCAACCGGTGTTGCCCACGAGCTCAATCAGCCATTGAATGTGATACAGGTAGGTACCGACTTTCTTACCAAAATTATCAAACGGGGGGAGAAGGTCTCAGACGACGAGCTATTGAAGGTGAACCGTAGCATAAGCGAACAGGTGAACCGGGCCACAAACATCGTCGATCACCTGCGGGAGTTTGGCCGCAAGAGCGACTTGGACCTTTACCCGGTAGACCTGAATGAACCGATTCGGGATGTGTTTACGCTCCTGGGTCAGCAGCTGAAATTGCGGAACATTGAGATCAATCTCAATCTGGACGAAGACCTGCCCAAAATCCTGGCCGAAAAAAATCGGCTGGAGCAAGTCTTTCTGAACCTGGTCACCAATGGCAGGGATGCGATGGAGGCAAAGGGGCCAGAAGCCACCAAGGAACTCACCATTACGACGTGCCAGAAAGGAGACACGGTTTTGGCACGGGTCTCTGACACGGGCACCGGCATGCCAGAAGAAACTCGGAAGAAGATCTTTGACCCCTTTTTTACCACCAAAGAGCCGGGAAAGGGGACCGGCCTTGGGCTCTCCATCAGCTTCAACCTAGTGAAAGATTTCAAGGGAGATATCCGCGCGGAATCAACCCCTGGTATTGGTACAACATTCACGATCAGCTTTCCGGTACACCAAGGAAAAGGAAATCCCCATGACGAGGTTATTGGTCATTGATGATGAACTGGCTATCCTGGAGATGTTGAAGATGTCCCTGGAAAGGGAAGGATACGAGGTCTTGACTGCCGAAAACGGCCACGAAGGGCTGAGAATTTTTCGGGAGCAAGCCCTCAAGCTCGTCCTAACCGATATCAAGATGCCCGGGATAGACGGTATTGAGGTACTCAGGAGGATCAAGGCTATAGACTTAGAAGCGGAAGTCGTTGTTATTACCGGCCACGGCGATATGAACTCTGCCATAGCAGCCCTTCAGTACGGAGCCTCTGATTTTATTACCAAGCCGGTACGCAGTGAGGTGTTGACCCTCGCCCTCGAAAGAGCCGAGAAGAACCTGGCCACAAGCCAACAATTGAGGGCTTATACCGAGAACCTGGAGGAGAAAGTAGAAGAGTGCATGGTGGAAGTGCGGCAGGCACAGGAGGAATTGATAAGAAATGAGCGACTTGCCACCATAGGGGAGACCGTGGCGGGATTGGCCCACTATATCAAGAATATCTTGACCGGACTCCGCGGGGGTACGTATATGCTCAATACGGGCATGGCCACGGACAAACCCCTCATGATGAAAGAGGGCTGGGCCATGGTCCAGCGTAACATAGAAACGGTCTCTGATCTTGCCCTCAATCTTTTGATGTATTCGAAGGGAAGAGAGCCCGAACTCACTGCGTGCAAATGCAATGAGCTTGTGCGAGAAGCTGTCGATCTCCTTAAAGATCGGGCCAGGGAACACCGTGTCAAGCTGACCACGGTCCTTGACCCGAATCTGAAAGAGGCCTACCTGGACAGGGGTGGTATGCACAATGTGTTGTTGAACCTGATCTCAAACGCCATTGACGCGTGCATCTATGACACAGCTACGTCCAAAGCCTGGGAAGTCACGGTCAAAACCAAGCTAGAAACGAATATCGACTCTGGCGAAACCATGGTGTTGGAGGTCAGTGACAATGGATGCGGGATGACCGATGAGGTCAAGGCAAGGCTTTTCAGCAGGTTCTTCAGTACCAAAGCAGGGCGGGGCACAGGGCTCGGGCTGCTTATCACCCGAAAGATCATTGAAGAACATGGTGGGAAAATCACCGTCGAGTCGGAGGTTGGCCGGAAAACCACTTTTTCCGTTCGACTCAAGCTGCAGATGCCAGAGGATCTTAGGGGTGTACCCCACGTCTCGGACCAAGACGTCGGCCTTTGAGGGGCCGTTGCTCAAATCCCTTTTCGCTGGATCAGAACGTTTTGAACCGCAGAAGCGAGCGCCTAAATAACCACCTGCGCGGCAGTTGGCTTTGTTGAGCGGCTGCCGGCACCCCAAGAATACCAAACCTCCTTACACTCGAATCCCGCCGAGGTTGGACTGCGGGGAGTTTCAGAAGGATCAAATGATGGAAGAGGTTAAGCCACTTAACGTAGCCATTGTAGGTGGTGGCCCTGGATGTAAGGCAATCATGGACATGATATTTGCCGAAAAGCTCCGCCAGCTTCGGATGAGGCTTGTTGGGGTAGCCTGTACCAATCCCAATGCCCCGGGTTATCGCTATGCCCAGGAAAAGGAGGTCTATACAACGAGGGATTACCGTGACCTGTATAAACTCACAGGTCTCGACATGATTATCGAGCTGACGGGACGCCTCGAGATAGCCAATGAAATCTCCCGAACCAAGCCGGACCGCGTCCAATTAGTGGGCCATGTGGCCGCCCGTCTCTTCTGGGATGTGTTTCAAATTGAGGAAGCCAGGATTGCCGAGCGTCACCTGGCCGCTGATGCGCTGCGGGAGTCCGAGGCGAGATCCGGGTTAGTCCTTCAAACCATGCCGAGCGGTTTATTCACCGTGGACGTGGATAGGCACATCACTTCCTGGAACAAAGAAGCAAAGGAGATCACCGGATTGGAGCCGGATGAGGCCATGGGAAAGGATTGCCTTGAAGCCCTTGACTGTGATGAGTGTAGGGAAGAATGTGCCCTTTTTGATGATACGGTCGATAAGCCTATTTACGGGAAAGAGTGCGTGATACATGTTGACGGCAGGAACATAACCATTTCAAAGAACGCAGATATTCTTACAAATATGCAAGGGGATACGATTGGTGGTCTAGAGATTTTTGTCGATATTACCCAACGGAAGAAGGCCGAGGAGGCGCTTCGGGAGAGTGAGACTAGGTATCGTGATCTGTACGAGAACGCACCAAATGCCTATTGTTCTCTCAGCGCCACTGATGGATCGATTTTAAGTTGCAACAGGGCGGCACTGAACCTGCTTGGTTATGACCGTGAGACCATGATGCGGATGAAAGTGTTAGATCTCTATGCCGATACCTCTGGAGCGACAGAAGTCTTCAGGCGTTTAGGGGCAGGAGAATCCATAAGGGCCGTTGAGTTGCAGATGAAACACAAGGACGGGAATCCCATTTGGATAAGCCTTTCTGCTGAACCCGTCAGAGATCCTGAAGGGAATATCATAATATACCGCTCCATGGCGAGCGATGTCTCTGAGCGTAAGCGCCTTGAAACGCAATTTCAACAAGCTCAGAAGCTCGAAGCTATCGCGACCGTGGCCGGCGGAATCGCCCATAATTTTAACAACCTACTTATGGGTATACAGGGCAATGTCTCCTTGATGCTCCACAAGATTGACTATACGCATCCCCTTTATGAAAGGCTGGTAAGCATTGAAAAACAGGTCGAAGGTGGAGCTGACCTCACCAAACAGCTCCTTGGATATGCGAGGAAGGGAAAGTATGAGATCAAGCCCATTGACCTGAACCGATCAGTCATGGAGACGTCAGACACCTTCGGCAGAACCAAAAAGGAAATCAGGATTCATCGAGAGCTCAATAGGGACTTGTATACAGTCGAGGGCGATGCGGGGCAAATTGAGCAGGTCTTGTGGAACCTGTATGTAAATGCTTCAGATGCCATGCCTGGTGGCGGAAACCTGATTTTGCAAACCGCCAATACGACCCATAACGCCATAAAGGGCAAACTCTATGAAGCAAAGCCGGATAACTATGCCCTATTAACTATAAGGGATACAGGAATAGGCATGGACGAAGAGACAATAAAGCGTATCTTTGAGCCGTTTTTTACAACCAAAGAGATGGGCCAGGGAACAGGCCTTGGATTGGCTTCCGCTTATGGCATTATTAAGGCCCATGGCGGATACATTGAGGCTGAGTCTGAGAAGGGGGGGGGAACCACCTTCAGGGTTTTTCTCCCTGCATCGGACACCGTGGTCTCGGAGACTGTTCAAGCGCCGGAGGTCATCGTTGAGGGAACGGAAACGGTCCTCCTGGTAGATGACGAAGAGGCCATCCTGGAAGTAGGCCGGGATTTACTGAAGGCTATGGGCTACCGGGTACTCATAGCCCGGGACGGAAGTGAGGCGGTACAGGTCTATGCGAAGAATAAGCAAATCATAGATATTGTCATTCTGGACATAGTCATGCCCAATATGGGCGGCGGTGCAACCTATGACCTTATGAAGCAAAGTGATCCAGATGTTAGGGTGTTGCTGTCAAGCGGTTACAGCATCAATGGTGAAGCCACAGAGATGTTGGAGCGGGGCTGCAGTGGTTTCATTCAAAAACCGTTCAACATGAAAGCCCTGTCCGAGGCCATGAGGAAGGTCTTGGAAAAGTAGCAGACTTCTTTCTTGCCGCCTTCAGAAGACTCTCTTATGTCTTTCTTGTCTTTCAGTCCAGACCCCTTGATAGTGAAGTAGTGTCAAAAATCCTACGCACTTTCTGTTCGCCTTCGCCAGAATACCCGTGTGTATGTCCCTGATTTACTTCTTTTTTTACCTTGATTTTCATGCTTCATAGAGGTATTCTCTTCCCCGGGTTTTTCTTATTTTCCCGCTCTGTGCCTAAGCTGTGGTAAGAATGCCAAAGATGGGTGATGAAGCACCTTTAAGAGATGAGGCGAAGCACAAGAAGAACAGAAAGAAAGAGGATGGATAGCAGTCATGACATCGGACAAGGTCACAAAAAGAAATCTCCGAATTGGGATCGTTGGAGGGGGAAGACGGTGCAAAACGATCCTTAAGATGTTTCAGCGCCAGAACCCACCCAAGGGCAATGCGTCAGTGGTTATCGTAGCCGATGAAGATCCCAAGGCACCAGGCTCTCAGTATGCCCGTGAACTTGGCATTGAGACCACCACGGACCTTGAGGTCCTTGCCGGGAAAGAAGACCTTGACTATATACTGGACCTGGCTGGTTACAGAGATGCTTTGATTCGCATATTGGTAAGCAAACGCTCCCAGGTTCCAGTTCTTGATGCGGTGGCCTCCAATTTGTTGCACGATCTTTTGCATATTCAAAAAGATTTGATCGACACTAGAAGGTTCTTGAGGACGGTACTGGACAGTATACAGGAGGGTATCCTGGTTATCAGCCCGGAATACGAAATTCTGCGGGTGAATACGCCCCTCCTGGAAAAGCTGAAGAGAACCGAGGAGGATGTCCTTGGGAAATACTGCTATGAGGTGCTTTACGGAGGAGAGTCCCCGTCAGGACCGGTCAATGGGATATGCCCCGTGGCTGAAGTCATCAAGACGCATAGACCGGCGCACACCAGACACAAACACTTAGACAGCGACGGCAAAGCGATTTACCAGGCTGTTTCGGCCTATCCGGTCATTGAAAACGGGAAGGTATCGCGCATTGTAGAAATATCCCGCGACATTACAGGCGAAATCAAGACGCAGGAAATGCTGTTCGAGCAGGAAAAACTCAGCTCTGTTGGCAAGCTGGCTGCGGGCGTTGC
>JAQBAU010000204.1:0-4181 GCA_032126655.1 Desulfobacterales bacterium | reverse complement strand
TTGGCGCAGATGGTGTTCACATCGATCCCAAACTTTTTCAGGCTGTCAACCGTGTTCTGCGACTCCTCAGCGCCTGCAGTCAGGGCCTCTTTGACGACACCATGGTCCAGAAACGCCTCGAGCGTTTTGTCAGGGATGGTGTTTACAGTATTCTTGGCGATTAACTCAGTCACGTATTTTATATCACTGTAGGCAGGGTCCTTGGTGCCGGTCGATCCCCACAACACCCTTTGTACTCCGGCGCCTTTCTCTGCAAGTGACCCGAATGACCCGTGCGAAAAAAGCTCTAAATGTTTGTTGTATATTAGGTGCGAATTCGCAACGGCAGCCTTTCCCTTCAGGGATTCCAGCTCACGAGTTACTGCGTCATCGGTTTGTTTAGTCATGGCATCATCGATCATCTTGTCTGCCGCGGTGTCGACCCGGCTAATGAAGACACTTGCAACCGAGGCGACGCGGCTTATATCACCTTGCTTTGCAAGCAACCGGTTCAGGCCCCCAAGAAAGGCCTGGGCTGTCTTGATATACTGGTCCAGGGAAAATATGAGGGTGATGTTTACGTTTATTCCGTCGCCCAACAGCGCTTCTATGGCGCCAAAACCCTCTTCCGTTGCCGGCACCTTGAGCATAAGATTGGGACGGTTGACTTTTTTGTGTAGCCGTTTCCCCTCCTCGATCGTCTCCTGGGTCTTGTAGGCCAGCTCAGGGTTGATCTCCAGGCTCACATACCCGTCCAACCCATTCGTCTTTTCATAGACCGGCTTGAACATATCCGCCGCGTCCTGAATGTCGCGGATCGTCAGGTCGTCATAGATCTCAAAAGTCGATTTGTCCCCTTTGTGCAACTCCCTGATCTTTTCATCGTAGTCAGAACTATCTGAAATAGCGTTGTCAAATATCGTGGGATTGGAAGTGACCCCGCGCACACCCAACGCAATCAACTCCTGGAGCCGACCACTCTCAATGAGAGAACGGCTGATATTGTCAAACCAAACACTTTGTCCAAATTGTGCAAGCTGTTCAACGGTTGAGTCGGACATTTCTTCCCCCTGTTGTCTCTTTCTTGTTTCTTCCGGTTCTTGCCATCTGTGATATTTCACGAGCCTTTTTGCTTATTTCTTTTTGACCCCATGGCCCCCGAACTCATTTCGCAGGGCTGCAATGACTTTTGCCCCGAATGACTCCTCCTGGCGCGAACGAAAGCGCTCCAGGAGCGACAGCGTAATTACTGGCGCAGGAACGTCGTTTTCGATGGCTTCGGCCACAGTCCAGCGACCCTCGCCAGAGTCCTCCACATATCCGCGTACGGCATCGAGATGAGAATCTTTCTTGAAGGCGTTCTCAGCCAACTCCAGGAGCCAGGAGCGGATGACGCTACCCTGATTCCAAAGGTGGGCGATCTTCTGAAGATCAAGGTTGAAAGCCTCTTTTGCATTCATAATCTCAAAACCTTCTGCATACCCTTGCAGCAAGGCGTACTCAATGCCGTTGTGCACCATTTTCACAAAATGTCCGGCCCCGCTCACCCCGACACAGGCATAGCCGTCGTCGGGTGCCAGGGTCTTGAATATGGGCTCCAACTGTTGAAAGGCCGCCTCCTCTCCACCAACCATGAGACAATACCCGATCTCCAAACCCCAGATACCACCACTTGTGCCTGCGTCAAGGAGTGCAATGTCTTTTTCTTTAAGTGCCTCAGCTCTCCGCATGGAATCCTTGTACAGGGAATTCCCGCCGTCGATGAGGATATCACCCGCCTGCATAAGGGCTGCCATCTGGCTGATGGTTTCTTCCGTGGGGCCGCCCGAGGGGACCATAATCCAGATCGCTCGCGGGGCATCCAGCTTTTCGACCAACGCCTGGAGGGAGCCTGCGGGTACCACGCCTTTTTTCTCGGCCTCGTCCAGGGCTTCCTTAACCGGGTCAAAAGCGACGATCTCGTGTCCTGCATTGATCAGCCGCTCAACCATCTTGCCACCCATTTTGCCAAGGCCGACAAATCCGAGCTTCATTTTATGGCCCTCCAACTGCCGCTAGTGTCTCGTCCCAGAATCAATCTCTATAAGTCAAAGCAAACAGAGCTGTCATTTCGAGGAGCATGGCGACGAGAAATCTTATTGCTGAATTCATCTCGAAAGATTTCTCCCGTCGGTCGAAATGACAAATAAAGTCGTAAATAGCGAATAACACAATGATATTCCGACTTCAATAAAATGACACCGGGTAGTGTGAAAGTAAATGGGGTGGAGACCCCATTTTGGGCAGAAAAGGACTGTATTTTGGGGAACCACGCCTGAATGTGCCAGGGCTCTTTAGCGAGACCGGTTGGATTTATAGTAGTTAATCAGCCCATTTGTTGAAGGATCATGGGAGGTTATCCGATCATCGCCTTCCAGCTCGGGCAGGATCACCTTGGCGAGCTGCTTACCCAATTCCACCCCCCACTGATCAAAGGAGTTGATATCCCAGATGACCCCCTGCACAAAGATCTTGTGCTCATAGAGCGCAATCAGGGCACCCAGGGTTCTGGGATCAAGCTTCTTGAACAGGATCGAGTTTGTTGGTCGGTTTCCTTTGAATACCTTGTGGGGCAACAGCGCTTCGACTGTGTTGGGATCGAGACCGCTTGCAAGTAGTTCAGAACGCGCCTCGTCCTCGGTCTTCCCCTTCATCAAGGCCTCGGTCTGGGCAAAGTAGTTAGACAACAAAATCTCGTGATGCCTGCCGAGCGGGTTCTGGCTGTCAATGGGCGCAAGGAAATCTGCCGGGATGAGCTTGGTTCCCTGATGGATGAGCTGATAGAATGCGTGCTGGCCGTTTGTGCCAGATTCCCCCCAAACGACCGGACCTGTTGAATAGTCGACCGTTTCTCCCTGCCTGTTTACCCCTTTACCGTTGCTTTCCATGTCGCCCTGCTGAAAATAGGCAGGGAAGCGATGCAAGTATTGGTCATACGGAAGAATGGCATGGGTTTGGGCGTTGAAAAAATTATTGTACCATACCCCTATCAATCCCAACACCACGGGCATATTCTTGTCCAGGGGTGCCGTACGAAAGTGTTCATCCATTTCATGAGCACCGGCAAGCATGGACTCGAAGTTCTCCATGCCGATATACAGGGCAACGGTCAAACCAATGGCACTCCAAAGCGAGTACCTACCCCCAACCCAATCCCAGAATTCAAACATGTTCTGGGTGTCGATACCGAATTGACTCACCTCTTCCGCATTGGTGGACACTGCAACAAAATGCTTTGCCACCGCGGACTCATTGCCCGCTTTGCTGAGGAACCAGTCTCGAGCGCTGTGGGCATTTGTGAGCGTCTCCTGGGTCGTAAACGTCTTTGAAGCAATGACGAAAAGGGTGGTTTCCGGGTCTAATGTCTTAAGCGTTTCTACCAGGTGGGTCCCATCGATATTTGAAACGAAGTGAGGGGTCAGGCCGGGTTTCCCATACGGCTTCAACGCCTCCGTGGCCATTACCGGACCTAGATCTGAACCACCAATGCCGATGTTGACGATGTCCGTGATGACTTTGCCGGTATACCCCTTCCAATCTCCGTCACGAACCCTTGCGCAGAACCGTGCCATTTTTTTCAGCACGGCATTTACACCCGGCATCACATCTTCACCGTCCACGTAAATTGGCCGGTTGGAACGGTTACGCAGTGCAACGTGTAAAACGGCTCGGTTCTCCGTGATGTTGATTTTATCGCCCGCAAACATTTTCTCTACATACCCGCCTACATCCGCCTGGGTAGCCAAGCCCAAAAGCAAAGAGATAGTTTCTTCAGTAATGCGGTTTTTTGAATAGTCCACCAGGACGTCATCCAGCATTAGGGAAAATTTTTCGAAGCGCTGCGGGTCCTGCTCGAACAAGTCCCGAAGGTGGACCTCTTTTATTTTCTCAAAGTGCTCTTCCAGGGCCTTCCATGCGGGTGATTGTGTCAGTGTTGACATTTGCTTCTTCCCTTGTCTCTTTTGCAGGTTTGATTGATGTGCCTTATCGACGGTTGTCACAATAGCAATTTGCCGCGGTCCTGACAAGCCCGCGTCTTCCCCCTGATCCACCGTCTGTCAAGTTTGCCGGAGATTCGCGGCGGTGGGTGCGCCGCCGTACTAAGGTACTTCAAGTGCCCACCAACAAAGAAGATCCGGTGAAATCGGCAGACCCGAAGGGCC
>JAQBAU010000203.1:0-13357 GCA_032126655.1 Desulfobacterales bacterium | reverse complement strand
CATCCAGATTGATAACCTCGACCAGCATCGGCCGGGGATTGGTTGGTCTGAATTCCGGGGAAAATTTGCCAGCTTCGAAGGAAACAAAATAGTACCCTTTGTCGTACTTTTCTTCGCCGAAATTTACTTGTTCGGGAGCTCCGGGATTGTAAGCGTAAGGCGTTCCTTCCGGGGTTTCAATCACGTATGGTTTGTGGCCGTGTCCGAGGGCAACGTAACCGAATTTTTCGGCCAGGGGGTGGGCCTCTTCGATCTTCATGTTGCCGATTTCAACCGGCGAATACTTCCAGATGCCGACATGAAAAAGCAGCAGATTGTTCTCGGTGGTTACCGCATTGCAGATTCGCTCAACATGGCTTCCTGCCTGGGCGCCGATATAACCGAGACCGTATATATTCAAGCCATTGATCTCTATATGCCCACCCATCCCGGTTTCTTCATCGAATGGATCAAAACGATAGCCGCCATCTTCGGTGCGGGCAGGGCGCAGCAGACGGATATAGCCCATTTCGGAAAGGGCTTCCATCCAGGAAATATTATTGCGTCTGTGAATCCAGTCATGATTGCCTTCGATGGCGATACAGGGGATACCTGCTTCTTTAAGTGGTTGCAGGGTTTCGATGGTTTTGGCAAAGGTCCTGGGCAGGATTTGTCCGGTGTGAAATAGATCTCCGGCGATCAGTACAAAGTCAACCTTTTCACCCAACGCACTTTTTACAATGCCCGACAAGCAACGAAAAAAATCTTCGTAGCGTTCAGCTTCTCCAGGGGAGTTGCGGTAGGTTTTTCCTAAGTGGATGTCAGCCGTGTGGATGAAATGTATGTGCATGTCTTTGTTCACAGTTCTTGAAGGAGTTTATAATACTCCTTGAATGTATAGATGGATTCTATGGTGGCTTGGATCAAGATCCAGCTGAGAACAAGTATTCCTATTGTGAGCCCTATCTTCCATGCCCGCGTCGTTTGTGGGCGCCACCAAATCAACGGCAATGCCAGGGGCCCTATACAACAGACTGCAATTACAATAAAAGATTTTCGATAGTACCATTGAATCTTTTCCTCTGCAAAGCGTGGGTGGTTGAAGGCATCCAGAAACTCACCACAGTGTTTACACTTTATCGCGTCGTCTTGAATTTCTTCAGCGCAGAAGAGACACTTTTTCATTATCATCTCTTTTGGGTAGAACAATGTTTATATAGTTTCTTCATAACACCTTTGGGCCGCGAAATCGCAGCATAACACCCCTGCGCGCAATATGTGTTAAGCCGTCCACAAGGCTCGGGATGGGGTGATATATAGTTTCTGTAACACACCTGGGGTTCTCCTCTACAGCTCGTCCACTGGGCTCTTGACGCCCTTGCCTCCCCGGTTGAGTATTGGGCAAAGCTTCAGATATTTTAGGACCACCATTTTTCAAGGTCACTGCCAAGTATCACAACCCCGAGTTCGAAGCCAACTAACTCAGAATCTCATATCAAACCTTTGGATATTTCGAACTGTCCGTTTTTGTGTATAACTTCCCAATATCGCCAGCCCTCAAAATGTCACGATATGAAAGAGAAATGGAAAGATCAATCAGCCGGAAAGAACAAAACCCTGCGTCTCTATGATTCGATCCCCAGGGCCATCATGGAGGCCTTGGCTTTGATGATACTCTCCTCATATTCCAGTTCAGGATCTGAATCAGCTACGATGCCTCCTCCAATTCCCAGGACACCAAGATTATCCCAGAGTTCGAGGGTTCGAATGGCCACGTTGAGCACCATTTTGTCCTGAAAGAAATATCCGATCGTCCCGCAGTATACGCCGCGCTGGTGGGGTTCCAGTTCATAGATGATTTCCATCGCCCTCTTCTTGGGAGCGCCCGTAATTGATCCGGGGGGGAAGGTGGCTCGGATCATGTCAGAGATTTGTGTGCCATTTCTGATCATCCCGCTCACGTGAGAGACCATCTGGTAAACTGTGTCGTAGGCTTCAACAACATAGAGTCTGGGTACCTTGACGGTGCCGTACTCACAAAAGCGCCCGATGTCGTTTCTCATCAGGTCAACAATCATTACGTTTTCTGCCTGATCCTTGCAGCTCGCTTTCAGTTCTTGTCTCAATTTCCTATCAATAGCCCGATCCTGTGACCTTTTTCTCGTTCCCTTCATGGGCTTGCTGAGGACCTTGTCATGACTGAGGCGCAAGAAGAGTTCGGGACTTCCAGAGATAATCACGCCTTTCCCAAGATTGATGAAGGATGCATAGGAGACCGGCTGAATCTGCTTCAGACGTAAGTAAAGCTCAAGCAGGTTTCCCGGGCAGGTAAAATGGGCCCTTTGGGTGTAGTTGATCTGGTAAACGTCTCCGGCCCTGATGTAGTCAAGCACGTGCCCAACATTTTCAAGATAGGTCGCCTTGCTCTGATTGAAGCCGAGCATCTTACTAGAGCCGTTCTTACGTCTTTTCCTGTGGGCCTTGGGCAGGGAGGGGAGTGCTCCGTTGTGCCAGCAAGACCAGGTCTTTAGCACATGGTCAAAGACCAGGAATTGCGGATAGGCTGCGAGATAAATGTCCGGATTAGGTGTGTCCTTGGTGCCGGGGGAAGGGAGATCTTCTATCCACTGACAGGCTTCATATCCAACGTAGCCGGCAATGAAATAGTCCTGCTTGTGGGCGGATAAAAATGCAAAGAAATCTTCTTTGCTGAGCTCGGTGATGCGGCCCTCAAAGACCTTTTCCGGCTTCCACGCGATAAAGGAATACCGCTCTGAAAACGAGGGTTTCTGGCTTTCCAAAAAAATAGCGCCCGGTTCTTGATAAAGGGCGCTGAAAACCTCACACGGATCGGCTTCGATTCTTAGGCTCGTCTTCTCCATCAAAAAACATTCCGCATGGCGCATGGCGCATAGCGCATAGCGGTTTGTTCTTTCACGCTCTGCCCTTTGCCCTCTGCGCTATGCGTTTTCATGTTTCGCACTCCGCACTCCGCATTGGACGTCATCCCGTTCCCCATCCTAAATACTTGGCATCGAAATCGATTTCTCGTTCGATCTTGACTGCACATACCTTGAGTTCCGGGATCTTGGCGATGGGATCAAGGGCCGCATTGGTCAAAATGTTTGTGCGGGTTTCAGAATAATGGAAGGTCATAGAAACAACCCCCGGGGGAGTCATCTTTGAGATCTTTGCTTTGGTTCTCACCATCCCACGCCTGGAGATCACTTTTACCATCTCACCGTTCTCAATATCCAGGGCCGCTGCATCTACCGGATTTATCTCTACTTGTTCCTCGTCGCGCAAGATATTAAGCCCATCTACTTTCCGAGACATGACGCCATGAAAATGAAAAATACTGCGCCTTGTTGTAAGGATCAAAGGGTACTCACGGCTCGTTACCTCTGCCGATGGGGTGTATGTGACGGCGGCGAAATGTCCAAGGCCATCGGGTGTGGTGAATTTCTCAGCATAGAGATATGGTGTTCCGGGATGTTGCAGATCGGGACAGGGCCACTGGAGTCCGGTCTGCCTGATGCGCTCATATGTGATGCCCCCGTAACTCGGTGTGAGTTCACGAATCTCTTCCATGATCTGTTCGGGGCTCTCGTAGTCGAACCCCTTGGCTCCCATATGTTTGGCAATGTCGCAGATAATCATCCAGTCGGGGCGGCTATCCCCCACAGGCTCTATCGCTTTGCGAACACACTGCACCCGCCGTTCCGTGTTTGTGAAAGTGCCGTTTTTTTCAGCAAAACTCGCTGCCGGCAGGACGACGTCGGCCAGTTGAGCTGTCTCTGTTAGGAAGAGATCCTGTACAACCAGTAATTGCAGGCGTGGAATGGTCTTTTCGATGAACTTCGTGTCAGCTTCTGTGACCACGGGATTCTCACCCATGAGATAAAGGGCCGTGATCTTCCCCGAATCGGCTGCCTTAAAGATTTCTGTCAGTGTCAGCCCTGGCGAAGGACTTAACTTGCATCCCCACGCCTTCTCAAATTTCTTCCGTGTCTCTGGATCATCTACCTTCTGGTAACCAGGAAAAACATTCGGCAGGGCTCCCATGTCACAGGCCCCCTGGACATTGTTTTGGCCTCGCAGCGGATTTACGCCTGTGGAGGGTTTGCCGATTTGACCCGTGAGTAGTGCCAGGTTGGCCACTGCCAGCACGTTGTTCGTGCCATGGGAGTGCTGGGTAATCCCCATGGCATAGAGGATGGTCGCGGGAGAAATCGAGGCATACAGTCTGGCGGCTTTGGCAATATCCTTGGCTGGCACACGGGTGATTTCTGCTGCCATGGCGAGATCCCATGCCATCACCGTCTCTGAAAATGCCTCAAAGTCAGCACATCTTGCTTCAATGAATGACGTGTTCAGCAGTTTCTCTTCAATAATGACCCTGGCCATAGCATTCAAGAGGGCCACGTCGGTTCCAGGTTTATGCCTCAACCAGACATCAGCGATCTTACAGAGCATTGTCTCGCGAGGATCAGCCACAATGAGCTTTGCGCCGTTTCTTGCGGCCCTGCTGATTCGTCTTCCTATGATCGGGTGGGCGGCGGCGGTATTGCTGCCAATTACAAAAATGCAAGCAGCTCCGGAGATTTCAGCGATAGCGTTTGTCATAGCGCCGCTACCCAGGCTGGCAGCCAGACCGGCTACCGTGGGGGAGTGTCAAAGGCGTGCGCAATGGTCTATGTTGTTAGTCTCCATAACGGCCCTGACAAACTTCTGAAAGACGTAGTTTTCTTCATTTGTGCACTTGGCAGAAGAGATTGCAGCAAACTGATCCCCCTTGAAATGGACGAGCGAGCTGGCCACATACTTGATGGCCTGGTCCCAAGTGACCTCCACAAAATTCCCTTCTTGCTTGACAAGGGGAGAGGTCACGGGCTTGCCGACCTCTCCCTTTTCATCTATGCCGTGTGCCTGGCGTTCAAGGGGATCGTATGCCCGCACAAGGGGCGCAGAAAGCCTGTCCGGGCTATGAACGAACTTGTAACCGAAACGACCGCGCACACAGAGCTCTCCACGGCTGGCAGGATTGACAATGTCGCCTCTGGCCTTTATTATGGTGTCGCCGCGCACACCCAAATAAAGTCCGCAGCCCACACCGCAGTAGGCGCAAATAGTCTTCACCTCGCGTGTCGGATATTCGATTCTCTTGGGCATGAGAGCTGCCACCGGGCACCGCTCAACGCATTCTCCACAAGAAACACAAACGGATTCCTTGAAAGGCTTATCGCCAAAGGTGCTGACTTTGATCTCATAGCCCCGATATGCCATGTCAATAGCGTCAACGCCCACGATTTCGCGGCAGGTCCGAACGCATATCCCACACTGGATGCACTTGTTGGGATTGAAGTCAAAGAACGGGTTGCTGCCGTCAACCGGCATGTCCTTGGCCACACGATCCATGCGATTGAGCCGCTCTTCGTCAAACCCAATGCGGTTGACCAGTGCCTGGAGGCGGCATGACCCACTCTTGGGGCACAGAAGACAATTGAAGTCATGATCACTCAGGATGAGTTCAAGCGTTACACGACGAACCTGCTGAATTTCTGCGTCATCTGTAATGACTACCATTCCCTCCTCAACGGGAGTGCGGCAGGCGGGATGCAGCTTCTTCTTCTTTTCAATCTTGACCAGGCATATACGGCACGCTCCCTCCGAGGTTAGCCCCGGGCAATGGCACAACGTGGGTATATAGATCGCTGCACCTTGGGCTGCCTCCAGGATGGTAGCGCCTTCCCGCGTCTTTACCGGGATGCCGTTTATGGTCAGGGAGACGTTAGTAGCCATAGGACCCTAGGATTTATTATTGTTGATTGTTGATTGTCGATTGAAAGCTGTTACCTGTTGTCGGTAGTCAGTTGTTAGCCCTTTGTATCTATTATTGTTGATTTATTATTGCTGATTGAAGATTGCCGCCGGTGAATTGTGCTCCTTCGTTTTTCAATCATCAA
This sequence comes from Desulfobacterales bacterium, assembly GCA_032126655.1. Classification (GTDB taxonomy): domain Bacteria; phylum Desulfobacterota; class Desulfobacteria; order Desulfobacterales. Next base: position 7,412 of record JAQBAU010000203.1, on the reverse strand, counting down.
TCATCAATCATAAATAATCTATTGCTTTCCCGACAGGCATTCTACTGCATGGAACCTCGGAGGACAAACATCCATACAAGAGCCGCACTTAATACACTTTGTCTGATTGATCTCGTGGACTTGCCATTTGGCCCCAATAATGGCATCGACCGGACAAGCCTTTAGACACAGCATGCATGCCTTACACCTGTGTTCCTTGATACGGTAGGAAATCAGCGATTTGCACACAAGTGCCCGACAGCGCTTTTCATGAATATGCTCTTCATATTCCTCACGGAAGTATTTTATTGTGGACAGCACCGGATTCGGAACTGTCTGTCCGAGGCCACAGATGGACCCAGCTCTGACCGCTTCAGCCAATTCCAGCAGGACCTCCACGTCATCGGGCCTGCCTTCTCCCGTGGTTATGTCAACAAGTATGTGGTACATCTGCCTTGTTCCCAGCTTGCACAACGTGCACTGGCCACAGGACTCATTTTGCGCAAAATCGAGAAAGTAGCGGGCCATGTTTACCATACATGTACTTTCATCCATGACCAGCATGCCTCCGGAACCCATGATAGATCCAACACGGGCTAGCGACTCAAAGTCCACAGGGAGGTCCAGGAGATCGGCCGGGATACAACCGCCGGAAGGTCCACCGGTCTGCACGGCTTTGAACTCCTTGCCCCCTCTAATCCCCCCGCCGATATCAAAGATGATTTCCTGCAAAGTCGTTCCCATGGGGACTTCCACAAGACCCGTGTTCTTTACATTTCCTACCAGGGCAAATACCTTAGTGCCTTTGCTTGCCTCTGTGCCTATGCTGCTGAACCACTCTGCACCCCTTTGAATGATAGGCGGCACACAGGCGAAGGTTTCTACATTGTTTAGCACAGTGGGCATATCCCAAAGTCCGACAATGCTGGTGTTCAGTCGAGGGAGTGGTTTTGGAAAACCACGTTTTCCTTCAATCGACATGACAAGGGCGGTTGATTCTCCGCACACAAAGGCCCCGGCACCCTTCACGATTTCAATCTCAAAATCAAAGCCCGTTCCCATAATGTTTTGGCCTAAAAGCCCCAGGTCGCTGGCTTGAGCAATGGCTGTATATAGGTGCCTAACAGCAAGGGGGTATTCCGCCCGCACATAGATAATCCCCTTCCCGGCGCCTACAGCATAGCCGGCAATGATCATCCCCTCCAGGACACTGTGGGGATCGCCTTCCATGACGCTACGGTCCATGAAGGCTCCGGGATCCCCCTCATCACCATTGCAAATGATGTATTTCTCCTCGCCAGGGGCGTTGCGGGACGACTCCCACTTACGCCCTGTCGGAAAACCAGCGCCTCCCCGGCCCCGAAGGCCAGAGTCCTTCACACACGTGATCACTTCTTCAGGGCTCATTTTAGACAGTGCTATGGATAGGGCCTCATAGCCGCCAACCCTGATGTACTCTTCAATGGTCGTAGGGTCAATGTGGCCACAGTTCCTGAGTACCATCCGTTCCTGTTTCTGATAGAAGGGTATGTCCACCTCATGAGAGCACTTTTGACCCGTGGCCGAATCCTCGTACAGAAGTCTTTCAACCGTGTTGTCTTTGATCACGCTCTCCGAGACAAGTTCAGGAACATCGTCTGCGGTCACACCGTGGTAGAAAGTATCGTCCGGGCCAACAACGACAAGAGGCCCGGACTCACAGAAACCGCGACACCCGGTCATTCTGATGACAATATCCTCATTGGGTGCCTGGGCTCCAATCTCGCGTTCAAGGGATTCCCTCACTTTCAGACTTCCGGATGCAAGACAACCCGTCCCACAACACACGACGAGACTCTTTGCGTGCGGCTTTTCAGCAAGGATCGTCTCTTTGAGACGTTTTAGATCCTCGGGTGTTTCTATTTTTGCCGCATGACGTGGCAACATTATTGGTCCTTGTCCTCTATGTCGTCCGCTTTCCCGGAGAGCGCCTTCACAACCTTTCCTGTTGTAATCTTCGGGTAAAGAGTGTCATCTACCACCATGAGGGGCGCTAACGCACACGAGCCTAAACAAGCAACGCGTTCAAGGCTGTACTTGTAGTCCGCGGTGGTCTCGCCGGTTTTAATCCCCAAACAGTGTTGGGCCGTTTCCAGGATGTCCTGCCCGCCGCGTATGTGGCAGGCAGTTCCCTGACAGACTCTCACCAGACAATCCCCGCGTCTTGTGAGATAGAAGTGAGCATAGAAAGTTGCCACACTAAACACCTGGCTCACGGGTACGTGCAAAAACTCGGCTATCTCGGCAAGGGCCTCCTCCGGCAGATAGCCAAACTCCTCCTGGACCCTCTGAAGCACGGGGATCAACGCCCCCTTTTTCCCTTCAAAAACCGAAAGGATCTTCTTCAGCCTCGCCTCGGGCATGACTACTCCTTATCGTTTTCCCTGAATAAACTCTTCGGCCAAAGCCACATCTGCAGCGCTTCCTATAAAGACGGGCACCCTCTGGTGCAGGTGCCGGGGCTGGACGTCCAGGATCCTTTCGTGTCCAGTGCTTGCCCTGCCTCCCGCTTGTTCAACCACGAAAGCAAGAGGATTCACCTCGCACATGAGCATTAGCTTGCCGTGTGATTTCATGGGGTCCTTGGAATCCGCCGGGTACATGTGAATGCCTCCCTTAAGCAGATTTCGGTGGACATCTGCGACAAAAGAACCCGTGTAGCGCAGGGTATAAGGTCGCCCGGACTTAATATCCGGAGTCTTAAAGTATTCGATCACATTCTGGACTGTCTCATCCCAGAAGTAGTAATTCCCCTCATTGACGCTATACATCTTTCCTTTTTCTGGTATCCGTATGTTTTCGTGGGAGAGAAGAAACTCTCCAATCCTCGGCTCTAGGGTAAAACCATGTACGCCGCTTCCGGTCGTAAACACCATCATAGTGCTTGAACCGTAAATAAAATACCCTGCAGCAACCTGTCTGTGGCCAGGCTGAAGAACGCTTGTCATGAGGCTCATATTGCTGGTATCGGTTTTCTTAAGGATGGAGAAGATTGTACCGACGTCGATGTGAACGTCAATATTGGTAATCCCACCAACGGGATCGAAAACCAAGATGTAATCCCCATGTGAATACTTAGGGGGTATGGGAATCAGGTCCGTGGCGGTCTTTGAGGCCATGCATGCCAGATGACCGATATGACTGACACGATTCACTATGGTGGAATTGGCAAATTCTGTCAGTCTCTGGAAATGCTCCCCATCAACACTTTCGCTTCCCACAAACCCCAGATCCTCGGTCAGATTTGCCTTGTTTACCTTCTGAGCAATGATCTTTGCCGCCACCGTCAGTTCTGCAAGCAAAGCCGTAAAGGCCCCGGTTGCCTCGGGCATTTCTTTCTGCTTAGCCAAAATGTGTTCGGTCACTGTTATTCCTTTGGCCATTTTCTACTCCTTTTTTCTTTTGGACGATTTTTGCAGACTACTATAATAAAGGGATAAACTAAACGCGCTGGCAATGAGGTGTCAAGGAGATTCAAGAAGGAGGGCTATGTTGCCAGGAAGTTCGCAATCCCCGTAATGTCGATCTCGTTACTGTCGAGTCCCAAAGCTTCCTTCTTTATTCCCATGCACAACCCAAGAAGTTGGGAATACAGGATGGATGGCAGTTGATGGTTCAAGCCCCTTTCAGGTTCCATTGTTTTTTGGACCGTGTCGAATTGAACCTGGCAAAACGTGCATCCCGTGGCAATGTAGTTTGCCCCTGCGTCCTTTGCATCAGTCAGCTTCTTCTGAGTAAAATCCAGGGAGAGCTCGTCATTGGTCCCAAGCAACGGACCCCCACAACATTCAAGCTTGCTAGGCCAGGCAATGCTTTCAGCTCCAGTTACTTCCACCAGTTGGTCAAAGAGGGAAGGGGAGACAGGGTCATCAAATTGGACGATCTTGCTCGGGCGCAAGGCGTGGCATCCATAATGGGTTGCAATCTTCAGGTTCTCGTACGGCATAGTGACCTTTTCACTGATTGCTTCAACGCCCACATCGTGGAAGAGAACGCTAAGAAGGTGCTTGACCTGAACATCTCCTTCGTACTTGAGGCCCTCTTTGGCAAGGACCGCATTCATCTTTTCCCGCAAGGCTGCATTTTCTTTCATGAGGTGTTCTGCCATCCGAAATGTCCCGTAGCCGCATTTGCACAAGACGAGCATATTCAGGTTTTGTTGCTCAGCCAAGGCGAGGTTTCTGGCCGCCGAGAGCACGAACGCCCTCAGGTCAACATTCCTCAATGGATATCCACAGCAATTGAACTCAGGGATGTCCACAAGTGTCACACCAAGCTCCTGCAGCACCGCCCTCGAAGACGATTCATACTGCTTGAGACGGATCGGGATATTACATCCAAGGAATAAGGCGTACTTCATGGTTTTCTTTTATCTCCCTATGCGGCTTTCTCTTTAAGGTGCTTGAGGGCCAGGTTCTTAAGTTCATAAAGCACATCAGTCACGCATACCCCCTGGGGGCAGTGTTCCTGACACATGTAACACGTGACGCAGTCCCACAACATTTTGGAACCAAGGGCCAGTTCTTTTTGTTTCAAGGCCAGCGAATGCATGATCTCGTGCGGCAGCAGTCCGACCGCTTCCTTCGGATTCTCATAGTGAGCCACTACCGGACAAACGTTTGTACAGTTCTGGCAGCCAAAGCAGACTGCGAAGGTACTGGCCTGAGCCGAACCGGTCAGCTCACCGGCAAATTTCTTGTCGACTGGCGTCAGGGAAAGCGTCTTTTCCATGAGTTTCGCCAGATCGTATTCAACTCCAATGGTCTCTCTTGCCCATGCTTCGGGTTTTGGATAGCCACGTTCGGCCAGATAGTCATTCAAGTTCAGCCATAATGCCTCCAGATTAATGCCAACCGGACAGACGTCTGTACATCGATGGCAATCGGTGCAGATATGGCTTCCTTCATGAACTCTCAAAAGCGCATGTTCACTCAGGTTCCTGCCGGACAGAATGGCCCTGAGCGCTCCCAGCTTTTCAGACGGTAGGATATTGGGATTGGGAATTTCGTTGAAAGCAACTGCCACAGAACAGCGCACGGTGCAATCCCCGCAGTGGGTGCACGCATCGAGTCCCATAGCATCCCTTGTGGCTATGTTTGCGGGATCTGATTTCCCTTCCTCTATCATTCCATTGACCAGCAGGTACGCCGGAGTGGAAAAGATATGAAAGAACTTGCTGAATGGAAGATAGGCAAGCCCCAAAAAGCAAGCCAAGAAATGGAGGTACCACAGTAAGGTCCGCACATTGGCTCTATCCAGGGGTAAGGCGACTGGCTGAACGACTTTGGCTACGCCATAACCTATAAATCCCCATTGGGGTCGCGAGTGACAGCCTGCACAGCTCATGTCATGAAGCAGTTTGCCTTCCTTCAACGTTGGTTCGTCAAAGGGCTTCTTGACGTTGGGAGAAACCACGCCGAATTTGTCGACCCAGTAAGCTTCAAGAGCTTTAATCTCTTCTGGTTCTTCAAGACCCGCGTACTCATCCACCATCTCTTGATATTTTGAATGGGATACGATTTTTGTTGCCTCCAGGACGACACCAGAGATCATGATCACGGCCAGGATGATGATGGCATAGTGATCGACAGCAGTCGACTTGGGACGGGGAGGCTTGGAGACAAATCTACGGTACAGGGCAATTCCCACGCCCACGATTACGACGACTCCAAAGAAATCCCGCAAGAACATGAAAGGATTGAGTGTGGAGTAATAATCGTCAAACAGGACCGAGGTAATGAGTGCATCAAGCCCGTGCATCAAAAGCAGGAGCATGAAACCGCCGTATATGCAGATGTGAGCGAACCAGCGGAGGAAATCCTTTTTCAACAGCCATGCCTGCAGGAGCACGTCCAGAACAAAGATTTTCAGCAAGGTGCCGATCCTGGCGCTGAACACGGTGGACACGATCCCCCGCGCAGCTGCGGAGATTCGTGTTGAAGTTGAAAAGCCGGCGGCGTCCGGACCGATATTGCATCGGAACCAGTTTGACATCTTGTAGATCAGACCTGCCAAGAAAATGGCAAGCGATGTGTACAATGCAATGTTGAAGAGCATTTTCTTGTTCCCTCTTATTACTGAATTTGGCCGGGGACTTCTATCATCCGTCCCAAGGCATGATCTGTTGTGAGTTACGGGTTACGAGTTTCGGGTTAAGACCGTCTTGGCAAATCTCAACCGGCAACTTGCAACTCGCAACGACTAAAGTTCCAGCCAGGAATCCGAGTAAAGCGAATGGCCAAGAATAACCTTTGCCGTCTTCACATAGTCCCGGGCTTCTTTACTGAGACTCTCCATGTCCTGTTCGACTCCGTCCATGACCTGATGAACAAGGCCTGCTATTTCCGCTTTTTTACCTCGTGCGACGTCATGCAGATCCTTGTCAAAAGCATCCACGATACACGATTTCATCCCGTTCTTTTCCAGCATGATCATGTATGTCTGATTCAGGATGGGCCGAAGATGGTCAGGCGCGCCGTTGGAGACATTGGAAAGCCCGCAAGTTGACCGACAACCCGGGACCAGAACCTCTGCTATCATATCCAGCTCAGACATGAACTGGTTACATTCTATTAGTTGGTTCTGCTGAACATTCACAGGCGTGACGATCGGATCGACCCAGATATCTTCTCCTGCCACGCCTGCTTCTGCTGCCCTCATAAGGATGTCCGCAGCCAGGAGCCCCCGTTCGGCCGCATCTCTGGGCATGCCTTCCGGGCCCCAAAGCAGCGCAACCATGCCCGCATCGTATTTGGATACCAGGGGTATTTGTGCCTCCATCCTTTCAGGACGACACATGATGGAATTGATGACCGCCTTTCCCTGCTTGTTTTGGTAAACCTTCAATCCTGCCTCGACGGCATTTACGTTGGTGGTATCGAGATAGAGAGGCAGATCCACGACTTCCTGGACGGTCTTTACCATCCACTCCATCAATTCCTCGCCACCCTTTCTGGCAGGCCCCAAATTGACATCTATATAGTCAACTCCGGCCTCGGCCTCGGCTACTGCCAGTTCCTGGATCGGTTTCGGATCTTTCTCCTTCATAGCTTGACCGACTGTCTTGACCATGATGTTTAGATTTTCGCCAACAAGAATCATGAAACCCCCTATCAAAAGAAAGTGCCTAAAGTGAGATAGAGTGAGCTAGAGTGCCTAAAGTTAACAACACTGACTGGATGAGATTAAAGCATTTAGAATAAGATTGAATTCCTCCAATTGGAGAATCTTAACTTTAGTGCACTTTAGGCATTTTAGCCACTTTAGCGCACTTGTCTCCTAGGCTCGCCACTCTTTCAGATACGCCGGGATGTGGGCCGACTCCCTCGGTCCGACCATGACTTCCCAATCTCCAAGTTCTTCTTCAAGATCCCCGGATATGGCTGCCGCGTAAC
>JAQBAU010000202.1:0-11071 GCA_032126655.1 Desulfobacterales bacterium | reverse complement strand
ATGGGCATCATGGCCCCGCTGGTGGATGCGGGTTTGACCAAGGAGGAAATCCGTTTCCTGGCCAGGAAGATAGGGCTTTCTCAGTGGGACAAGCCCGCTATGGCCTGTCTTGCCACAAGGATCCCCTACGGAAGCCCTGTCACCGATCAGAAGCTGAAAATGATTGAGGAGGCCGAGCAGTTTCTTCTGGACCGAGGCCTCAGGCAGTGCCGGGTAAGGCATCACGGGCCCGTGGCAAGAATAGAGCTGGACGACTCGGGTCTCGCATTGATCATGGGCGGTGACCTGAGAAAAGAGATTGTGCAAAGACTAAGACAGATCGGATTTTTGCATGTTGCTTTGGATCTGGAAGGGTATGGGACCGGGAGAATGAATAGGGCATTAGGGATGCCAAATCCAGGTGAATCGAAAGGGCACAGCAGATGAGTAAGGTGGTCTTAAGAGACGCCTTCAAGGGCTTTACTTATGATCAGGACAAAGTCCTGACGCCGGAAGAAACGGTTCGGAGGTTCAAGGAGAAGCTCAAAGAGGTGGATCTGGATATCCTGGAGGAAACCGTTCGTATTGATAACGGCAGGTTAGATATCCCGGTATATTTCAGCCTGTGCGGCCAGGATGCCCTCAGGATCATAGGAACGAAGAAACAGATGGGAAAGGGGGGCACCCCGCATCAGGCAGAGGCAAGTGCGGTGATGGAGCTGGCTGAGAGATTCAGCTTCTTCAGTTTCTACAAGAACCCGGAGAATTTCTTTGTTGAAGAGTATCGAAACCTGAAGGACGACGCCATTTCCTTTGAGGCAATTGCCTTCTCCGTGCACGACGACTCAGATGACCTGGACAAGGCTCGCGAGGTTTTTTCCAGGCTCCCTCTGAAATGGACCAAAGCCTACAACATGCATAGAGACCAGGAAATCCTCATTCCCTTTGACTGGTTCTTTGCCATCAATGAGTTCAACGGGCCTTGCGCCGGAAACTGTGTGGAAGAAGCCATCTCCCAGGGCATTTGTGAGATCGTGGAAAGGCACGTTTCGTCAATCGTGAGTCGCAACAAGCTAAAGGTTCCAGCAATCAATACCGGCTCAGTTACCGACACACTCGTCCTTGAGATGCTTGGCAAGTATGAAAAAGTGGGCGTCAAGCTCTTCATCACGGATTTCTCTCTTGATACGGGCATTCCCAGTGTAGGCGTCCTCGCCTACGACCCATCCAACTTTCCAGGGCGAAGTGAAATTGTGTGGACTGCAGGGACAACCCCGAGTCCCCAGAAGGCCCTAAGCCGTGCCTTGACAGAGGTGGCCCAGCTTGCAGGCGATTTCAATACACACTCCAACTACGTGGCGAGTGGTCTCCCGAAGTTCAAGGTCCTTGAGGAAGCCCGCTTCGTTACCCACCCCACAGGCGAGATAGACATTGCAGAGCTGCCAGACCTTTCCCATGACAATATAAAGGTGGAAGTAGAAAGATGTATTGTTGCTTTGTCCCGGATCGGCCTGGAGCCCATTTTCGTCGATGTGACCCATCCCAAGCTCGGGATTCCCGCCTTCTACACCATCGTACCTGGGGCTCATTTTCGCGAGAGAGCTACAGGAACCAGTGTGGGCATGTTCTCGGCCAAGCTGATTGCAGGGAGCGGGAACCCGGAGTGGGCCGTTCAGAAATTGAGGAAAGTGGATGGTATGATGCCTGGGAAGTACTATGTGAAGTTCTTCCTCGGATCGTGCCATCTCTCCATGAATCAGTTTCCGGAGGCACTGGTCTGTTTTGATGAGGCCCTGTCGCTCGATCCGAAAAGAGAAGATGTTGCAAGCATCTATTCCTACATGGGGATCTGTTTAAAGGATCAAGGTGAATACCGAAAGGCAATCGCCGTTCTGGAGAAGGCAGAGGAGAGCGACAACGAGAGAACGGATGTCTACAACCTGATGGGGTTCTGTCACTTCAAGCTAAAGGAGCATGAGAAAGCGATCGAGTGCTTCCAGAGCGTGCTGCGCCTGGATCCCAGTTCTGCGATTGACTACGCCAATATCGCTTCCAACTATCGGGACATGGGAAACAAGGAGGAGGCTATTCGATATTACAAATTTGCCTTAGAGCTTGACCAGTCCATAGAGTTTGCGAGGGACAACCTGGAAAGGCTTCAGGAGTAAGGCACTGTCAGGGTGGATGGACAGCCTCGGGGCGTTGGACGCACAGATCTCACGACTGTTTCCGGGAGGCAGCGGCTTTTGCCTTCTTTTTGCTACGGGCGGCCATGTCAGCCAGGGTCGTTGAATTCAGAATCTTGTATATGGCAGCCTGAATATCGTTCCAGACGTCATAGGCCCCGCATTCCTCAGTGCGATCGCACAGGGCCGGATCGTCAACACAGTCCACCAGGGACCAGGCCCCTTCCAACGCCTCTACAATATCGCGCAATGATATTTCACGAGGCTTCTTAGCCAGCACATACCCTCCGCGGGCTCCTCGGGCACTCCTTATGAGCCCCGATGACTTGAGCAAAGGAATAATCTGCTCCATATATTTCAGGGAAAGACATTGCCTTTCCGCCAGCATTCTCAAGGAAACGGGCCCGCTGCTGCAGTTCTCCGCAATATCTATCATCGCCCTGGTGCCGTAACGTCCTTTGGTCGATATTTTCATCTCCTCTGCCCCTTCCGTGGAAACAGCCTCACTGCTGCGCTGACTACGATCCATTTACCATAACCTAACCGACACTGTTTGTGAAGGATGATGTGAGCGTACGTAGAGAGGTCCTCGTCGGACAGAGGAGATGCCCAGTTTATCTCATGAGATCAATAGGTTAAGACAGCCGGTGCCCCTCGCAAAAAAGGGTTGACATTTTCCGGCTTTTCCGAGTATAGCGGTGGGAAATGTAGGATATTGTGGTAAATAATATCAATAGGTGTGGCGTAGGGTCTGAGAAAGGAGGGCACAATGCAAGAACCCGTTGACGTGGACAACATGCAAGAGCCTTTGATTGTGGACAAAAGCAAAAGATCGCTGCCGGTTTCCCCTGAATTGGCAGACAATTGTTTTACCTGTGGGACCTGTGCAAGTGGCTGTCCGGCAACCGGGCTGGTTCCGGGCTGGGATCCCAGGAAGGCGATCCGGGCCATAGCCCTGGGGTTGGAACAGGAGGTCATCGATTCCAAATGGCCGTGGGTCTGCACCCTTTGTGGTCGCTGCCAGCGTTACTGCCCTCAGGGGATTCAGTTGGTGAAGACTTTCCGGGGATGCCGGGTAAAGCGGGAGCGAGACAAGGTACCGGGACCCATCCATAAGGGAACGATTATGAACTTGGAGAGGGGCAACAATCTCGGGATACCGAGAGACGATATGCTCTTTCTCCTGGGAGAACTGGGGGTGGAGATGGAAGAAGATGAAGAGCATCCCACCCCTGGGTTGTATGTCCCTGTTGACAAAGAGGGCGCGAACCTCATCGTTACCATTAACTCCAAAGAGCCTTTTGCTGAGCCGGACGACATGAAATTCTGGTGGAAAATCTTCTATGCTGCCAAGGAGGACTGGACCGTTTCGTCTACAAACTGGGAGGGGGTCAACTGGGGCCTCTTTTCCGGCGACGACAAAAACATGAAGATACAGGTGGAACGGGTTTTGGAGAACGCCCGCAGGCTAAAGGTGAAGACAATCCTCTATCCGGAATGAGGCCACGCCTACTTTGCAACCCGGTTCGGGTTCCAAACATGGTTTCCAGAGGCCTACGACGAGTTTAGGGTTCTGAGCGTATTTGAGCTTCTGGAGGAATACATCAAGACGGGGAGGATCAAGGTTGACAAGTCCAAACACCCCCAATTGACCACGGTCCATGATCCCTGCAACTACGGGAGAAAGTCCCTGGCGTCGTTTGGCGATGATCATTGTGACAGGTCTCGATGGATTACCGCCCAGTGCTGTGAGAACATGGTGGAGATGTGTGACAGTGCGCTGAACAATCTATGCTGCGGTGCAGGCGGTGGGGCATGGGCGATGCCGTACGACAAGGAGCGTCTCGCCTACGGGAAGATGAAAGCGGATCAAATCAAGAAGAGCGGCGCCGAGATGGTTATGGCACCGTGTCACAATTGCCGCGATCAGATCATGAAGGGTCTTGCCAAGGAATTTGATATGGGCAACTACAAAGAGACCATATACATCTGGGAATTGGTGGCTGAGTCGTTGGATTTTGAACCTTGGAGTCAGGAAGAAATAGAGAAAGCCCATGCTGAGCGAGACGCCCAGTTTGAGAGAGACGGTGTTGAATTGGAAGAGGAGGAATAGGAATAGCCTATAACCCATTTCAAGAAAGGGTTCTGGAGTTTAAACAAAACCTTGCCTCATCCCGGCAAACCTGATAGACCTGGTGTCACCCTGGGGGTGCCGCCAGGTTTTTCTTGTTATGGGTGATGAGGAATCGTCGGCGTTGATCGGAGAGCACAATATCGTATAGGTCCCGCCTATCTTTACTTCCAGCCTTCCGTTAGGGACGTCTTAGATTCTCCGTTCAAAAGTGAGTAAAAATACTTATGATGAGGTAATGATGCCCTACAAAATGGTCTGTCTCATTAAACAGGTTCCCGACACACGGGATATTACTTCAGAAGTGTTGCGCGAAGACGGAACCGTCAATCGCCAGGCTCTTCCTGCCGTTGTCAATCCGGACGACCTGTTTGCTCTGGAAATGGCGCTCAGCGTCAAGGATCGTTATGGCGGGGAGATTACTGCCATATCCATGGGTCCTCCGGCCGCAGTCGAGGTGTTGAGGGATGCCCTCAGCCGAGGGGCCGATCGGGCTGCCCTTTTGACTGACAAGCGATATGCTGGTGCGGATACCCTTGCCACGTCACACGTACTGGAAAGAGCTATCAGGAAAACCGGTCATTTTGATCTCATATTTTGTGGGAGGCAGGCCATTGACGGGGATACGGCCCAAGTGGGGCCCCAGGTTGCCGAAAAACTGGGTATTCCACAGGTCACGCTGGCCGAATCCATAGAGCATCTGGACGGAAACGAAGCGATCATTCGACGCCTGATCGACGGTGGCTATGAACGCTTACGCGGCACACTTCCGCTTCTTCTCACCGTAACAGACTCTGCAGACAAACCCAGGCCAATGTCTGCGAAACGCCTCATGTTTTGGAAAAAAGGGAAAAGCCTTCTTGGTGTTCAGGACGGCGAGGAACGAGACAGGCTTGCGAGCAAAGGCCTCTTGATACCTTTGTGGGATCTTGAAGAGCTTGGATGTCCTGCCAACATCTGCGGCTTCCAGGGGTCTGCAACCTGGATAAAGAGTGTCGAGAGCGTGAAGTTGACAGCTCAAGAGGCCAGGCATTTCGACACGTCAGATCAGGGAATCACAGAACTCGTGACAGAATTGAGAAACGAGCACATCGTCTAGAAAGTGAAATGATGGAAAACGCCGTTTGGATATATGCAGAAAACGAAGAAGCAGTCATTTCTGATGTAAGTCTTGAATTGCTAGGCAAGGGTAGGGAACTTGCTGATCGACTGGATACGGAGCTAGTTGCCTTCATGATTGGAGACGGCATTTCCGGTCTGGCTGATGAGCTGATCGCGCATGGCGCTGACAAGGTCTACGTGGCTGAACACCCTAAACTTAAGTACTACCTGACCCTGCCATACAGCCGAATTGCTCTTGAACTCATCAAGGAGCATGAGCCGGGTATTCTCCTCATCGGGGCAACGAACAAGGGGAGAGACCTTGCGCCCCGAATTGCCTCTCATATGAAAACAGGCCTGACCGCTGATTGCACCGATCTGCAAATAGGGAATTACAAATTCGGCAAGAAAATATGGAAAGACATCCTTTTGCAGATACGTCCGGCGTTCGGCGGGAATGTCATAGCCACAATTGCGACGCCTCAAACCAGACCCCAGATGGCAACGGTCCGCGAGGGTGTAGTCAGGCGGCCGGACCCCGATCAGTCTAGAAAGGGTGAGATTGTACTCCTGAAACCGGAGGTCACGGAAGAGGACCTCATACTCAACATTGTTGAACGGGTTAGAGCCGAGAAAAAGGTCAATCTCAAGTCTGCAAGAATCATTGTTGCTGGCGGCATGGGTGTGGGATCTCGAGAGAACTTTGAAATCATCCATCAACTTGCCAGAACGTTGGGAGGTCAGGTGGGCGCCTCCAGGGCCGCCATTGATGCCGGCTTCATCGGCCGGGAATGCCAAATTGGGCAGACAGGCGTGACGGTTCGACCCAATCTGTACGTCGCCTGCGGCATTTCGGGTGCCATACAACACAGAGCCGGAATGCAGGAGTCCCAAAGAATCATAGCGATCAACACGGATCCGAATGCTCCGATATTCTCTGTTGCGCATTACGGGATCGTGGGCGACCTCCACGAGGCCATTCCAAAGATGATTAAAGCCTACAAGGAAAAGGATTAAACGTGGCGAATTTCTTCACCGATAACGAGGATATTGAATTCTATCTGAATGACCCGCGCCTCAAACGGATCGTTGAACTGAGGGAAAAGGGGTACACGGAAAACGAGACCTATCCCTTTGCTCCTGAGAATTTTGAGGATGCTCAGGATAATTTCCGCCGTGTCTTGTCGATCGTTGGAGAAATATCTGCCGAAACGTTGGCACCCGCGGCTTCTGAGATCGACATTGATGGATGCACCCTGGAAAACAATGAGGTGGCCTATGCGCCGGGTGCCCAAGAGGCGATGAAACGTTTTGCCCAGGCGGATCTGTTCGGGTTCACGCTTCCTCGCGAATACGGCGGCCTGAATTTTCCGATGACGATCTACATGATGGCTATAGAAATGGTGTCGCGGGCGGACGCAAGCTTTATGACGCTGTTTGGTCTGCAGGAGATCTCCGAAACCATTCTCGAATTTGCCAGCCCTGAATTGAAAGATGAATATCTGCCCAAGCTGAGTTCGGGCGAATACACAGGGGCCATGGTTCTCACGGAGCCGGAGGCTGGGTCAGACTTGCAGGCGATCGGCCTGAAGGCGAGTTATGACGAGAAGCAAGATTGCTGGTTCTTAAATGGCGTTAAGCACTTCATCACAAATGGTTGCGGCGAGGTTCTGCTCGTTCTCGCGCGCTCTGAGGATAATGTGCAGGGGGGCCGGGGCCTGAGTCTTTTTCTATGCGAGAAGGGAGAAACCGTTCTCGTTCGTCGACTGGAACACAAACTCGGCATTCGCGGGTCTCCAACATGTGAGCTTCAATTCAAAAACTGTCGGGCGTATCTCGTGGGCCAGCGCAAAAGGGGCCTGACGCGTTATGTAATGCAATTGATGAATGGCGCAAGGCTCGCTATTGGCGCACAAAGCGTTGGCATTGCGCAAGCAGCCTATATTCAGGCCTTGGAATACGCCAAGCAACGAAAGCAATTCGACAAGGCAATCATCGAATTTCCTGCCGTTTTTGACATGTTGGCCAACATGCGCGTGCAGATTGAGGCAGCACGAAGCCTTCTATACGAAGCATCGATCATCGTTGATCAGCTGCAGGGACTTGAACGTTACGGGGCAGAGGACAAAGAGACTGCAAAAGAGTCAAAGGAGCTGAAGCGCTTTGCGAACCTGCTTACACCCATGGTTAAATACTATGCTTCGGAAATGTGCAACAGGGTTGCTTATGATGCGGTTCAAGTTCTGGGTGGCGCAGGATATATGAAAGATTATGAGGTGGAGCGTCTTTATCGGGACGCGCGGATAACGACCATCTATGAGGGGACTTCACAGCTTCAGGTCATCGGTGCAGTAGGAGGTGTTACCTCCGGTCTTTTCTTCAAGATGCTGGAAGGCAAGAAGAAAGACAAGTACCCTAAATCGTTGGAGTCACTCGCCGGCAAAATAGAAGAGAGTGAAAACCGGCTCAAAGAAGCGGTTGGTTTTGTCAAGGAGCAAAACGACCATTTTTGCACGGATTATCATGCCAGGGGGCTGGTGGATATGGCCGTTGAGACCCTGATGGGGTTGTTATTGTTAGAAGGTGCCGGCAAGTCAGGGCAGAAAGTGCACGTCGCCAAGAAATTCGTGGCGGATTCTCATCCCAGAATTCAAATGCTTGCCGCCAGAATAATGGGCGGTAACATCGACGCAATCAATGAATTCAGGGGAATACTTGATCATGATGAGAAGAGTGATTAGTTGTTATGTGTTGGTGCTTTGCCGCGGTGTATGACAGGGCTGATAGGAAGAGCACATGAAGCCGGAGCACAAGAAAGAGATAGAAGAAATCATCGGGAAGATGGAATGTCCAAAGGGGTTCAGGTGCTATGAATCCGGCCTGGAAGCTCTTTGTTCAGCAAAAGACATCGGCACAGAAGTGTGTCTGGAGTGTCTGGAAGAAAACCCCCCGGACTGCAAGTTCGCATTGACTGTTGGTGACTCCTACCTTTTTGGTGACTCGTATCTCTGTGCCTGTCCGCTGCGCATTTACATATGCAAGAAACTGAAGAAGTAAAGCTTGTCACCTGTCAATGAGTGCTAATGGAGTATTAGCCCTTGTTTTTTGACATCACGCTATACATTTCTCTTGCCATATTCGGCCTCGGCCTGCTTTACCGGGTGTCAACGTGGTTCCGGTACAGTATTGGTTCAGATGCTGAAAGTATTCCCGCCTCGAGAAGGGTGTTTGCGGCCGCCAGGGGCATTGTGCTGACCCTGTTCAGCGCAAAGATCGTCACGCTTGTAAAGGTCTTCATCCTCGATACAATCCTCCAACGGAGACTGTTGCGTGAGGACTTCCTCAGGTGGTTCATGCACATGTGCATCTATATTGGATTTACTTTCCTCCTCGTGATGCACGCCCTGGACAGCTTAATCACTTCCTCCCTGTTCCCAGAATACTACTCCACAGTCAATCCGTTTTTGTTCCTGAGAAATACAGCCGGTGTACTAGTATTTTTGGGAGTGTCCATTGCAGTCTGTCGCCGATTTGTTATGAAAGGACACCGGGTGATCACGAGCGCCATGGACTACAGTGTATTAGCGATCCTGGCCGTAATCATGGTCTCCGGATTCCTGCTGGAAGCTTCAAAGATCGCATCTTACTCAAGATATCAGGAGATGGTGGAGGAATACGCCGGCCTCGAAGACAAAGAAGAGCTTGCGTCTCTGGAGGGCTATTGGGTCAGTGAGTTTGGAGTGGTTTCCCCAAACACACAGGGACCGTTTGACAAAGAGACACTTGAGCAGGGAGCGATGTTACATGAAATGAGCTGCATGGAGTGTCATTCCGCGGCTGGCTGGGCATTTGTGAGCTACAGCCTGGCCAAGGCCGTCAAGCCGGTGGCCGTAGGATTAGACAGAACTGGTGTGCCTACATTCCTCTGGTATGTGCACTTCCTGGCTTGTTTCATTGGCCTGGCCTACCTTCCGTTTAGCAAAATGATACACATCTTCGTCAGTCCTATCTGTCTGCTGGTAAACTCTGTCATGGAGGAAGGGGAATCAGACCCGGTCAACGTGGCAACGAGACAGGTTATGGAACTGGATGCCTGTACACATTGCGGGATCTGCAATGTGCGTTGTGCGGTTTCGGTGGCCTTTGAGGAAATACCCAATGTGAACATCCTTCCATCGGAGAAGATTCCACCAATCAAAGCTTTGGTCAGCGGCAAGAGTCTGAGCGAAGAATACCTCAGGTCGCTTCAAGAAGGGACCTATTTGTGCACAAACTGCAATCGTTGCACAGTGGCGTGCCCGGTAGGAATCAATTTGCAGGATCTGTGGTTCAACGTCAGGGAGGCCCTGCTCCGAAGCGGGCATCCGGAAGCTGCCGTTCTCTCGAACCTCTCCTTCTACCGTGGTGTCAAGAGAGATGCCATGATGGCAAAGGAGTACAGGGGACCTGCGGCTCTGGCGCGAGAGGCGATGAGTGCAGCCGTTGACTGTGCAAACGTCGAAGACCAGACCGTGCCTCTGACGCCCTGCGATGATGGGATCAAGGAAGAGCTAAAACTATCAGCGCAGGCAAACACCTTCTCCAACTGCTTTTCCTGTAAGGCTTGCACAACGGCATGCCCTGTAGTGTTTAACTATGATAACCCGCAGGAAGCCCTGGGACTGATGCCCCATCAGATTATGCGGGCAGCGGCCATGGGATTCACGGATCTGATCTTCAGCTCCAACATGCTCTGGGATTGTCTGGCCTGTTACGCATGCCAGGAGTACTGCCCTCAGGGCGTAGCTGTTACGGATATCTTTTATGAGTTGAAGAACCAGGCAGTCAAACAGATGAGAAAAAAGGGTCGGCAGCAGACATGAAAGAAGACGTGAAATTCGGGTTGTTTCCGTGCTGTTCCCCCCCGGTTCTTCTGGTCCAGTACGAGACCTCGACAAGGGCGATACTGGCAAAACTGGGTGTTGAATTTATGGAGATAAAGGATTTTAACTGCTGCGGATATCCCTTGAGGAACCTGAGTTTCAAGGCCTTTGCCCTGTCTTCAGCAAGAAACCTTGCCCTGGCTGAGAAGAACCACGTCAATATCGTGACCGTGTGCAACTGCTGTTTCGGAAACCTGAAGTATGTTGACCACCTTATGAAGGAAGACCCCGCGCTGGCAGAGGAGATCAACGAAACACTTGCCAAAGAAGGATTAGAGTACAAGGGCACGGGGGGCGTGCGACCCAGGCATCTCCTTGATGTGATTTACAACCAGGTAGGTATCGAGAAACTGAAGGAGAAAATACAGAGGACATACAGAGGCCTTAAGATTGCTACCCACTATGGATGCCACATCCTACGTCCGAGTAAGGTGGTCGAATTTGACAATCCACTCTCTCCGACCATATTTGACGAGCTCGTTGAGGTCACGGGTGCAGAGAGTATTTCCTGGAAAACCAAGCTGGACTGCTGCGGAGCTCCTGTTTTTGGCATTGAAGACGATCTTTCCATGGATCTCACCGAAAAAAAGATAAAGGACGCCAAGCAATCAGGTGCTGACTATGTGTGTGTTGCGTGCCCGTTTTGTCACATCCAGTTCGACAGGGTTCAATTGAGCCGTCCCAGAAGACTCGGCACACGCTACTATCTGCCGTCTGTTCTGTATCCCCAGCTGCTCGGCTTGTGTATGGGA
>JAQBAU010000201.1:0-6311 GCA_032126655.1 Desulfobacterales bacterium | reverse complement strand
CTGCCTGCCCTGAGCCCGTCGAAGGGTCGCGCCGAAGCTTTAGCGAAGGCAGAAGCCCGTCGAAGGGTCCCGCCGACCTGCAACACCATCATCGGACCTCAGACGGGTTTTTGAGATGGCTTCTGGTTTCTTGACAGCGGTCCCTTTCTACCCACTTGACACATTACCAAGACTCCCCTATGTTTCGCCCCTCCAATTGAAGCTCCCTGTGTTCCCGCTATAGCGGGACAGGGAATGCGCTCGCTGTTGCAGTTCAAGCACACAACGGAGGTGGAATCATATTATGGGGCTTTTGTCATCTACTGTCTCCATCACGCGTTACAGGGTTGAAGGCAAACTTAGGAAGCCTGTCCTTGAAACAATGGCCGAGTGCCTCAAGGAGCATGCCATTCGGGAAATCGAGGACGACGTTTCAGCCAAGATTGTAGGCTGGACATCATTTGACAAGCCGTTCAACCCTGATTTTAGAGGTTCGTCATTTGTTATCGGGACCCATTTTGTCTTTTCGTTAAGGGTAGACAAAAAGAGCATACCCTCCTCAGTAGTTAAGAAACATTGTGCCATGGAGACCGCCAGGCGGCTTGCTGAAACAAAGCGGCCATATTTGTCACGCGACGAAAAAAGGGTGGTAAAAGAACACGTCATAAGTGTCCTTAGCAAGCGTATTCCTGCAACACCCAACGTTTATGATCTGATATGGAATTATGAAGATTCTTCTTTGTGGTTCTTCTCCACCCTGAAATCGGCCAATGAAGAATTGGAGACACTCTTCTTCAAGTCCTTTCAGATTCCCATTGTCAGGCTCTTTCCATACACCACGGCTGATCTCGCCATGGGCCTTTCTGATACCCAGCGTGATATCCTGGTCAGGCTTTCTGCAACATTAGGGGCTAAGGAGTGACCAATGCTTGATGTTTCCGTCTCGTACAATCGCTACAGGTTCTTGGGGTATGAGTACCTCACATGGCTATGGTTCTTTATCGAGAACGGTCAAGATGAGATAAAGAAACTTGAACAAGAACCCGTATCCTTGCAGATCGGCAATCGTATTGTCCTTGAGAACAGGCAAAAAGATACCGTGGAAAGCATTACCATAAAAGGCGACGATGCAGACCTTGAAGAGGGTATTCTGGCATTGAGAAAAGGGGCTGTCGTATCCGAACTCAATCTTTGGTACAAACTGGGTGATCAGGAATGGCGGTTTACGGTTAAGGCAGAGAGCCTCCATATGGTGAGTCTGAAGTGCCCCGCCACAGGATCTGTGGAGTCTCAAGAGGATGTGGAAGGGGCTGTGCTTGAAAAGGTATATCTTTGTGAAAAAGCCGTTCAGTTGACGGACAACCTCTTCAAGCAATTCATAACACTGAGGGTCTCAGAGGATTGGAACAAGAGAGTCATCCCCAGTATAAAAAAATGGATATCTGCGTAGTATATCGAAAAAGCGTCCCCCTTTCCTAGATTGACGATTGATGATTGATTATTGTCGATTGTCGATTTACGATTTCTATTCTGCATTCAACCGCGGTTCGGCATGACTCACCACAGGCTCCGCTCGGCTGCGTTGAACGGGATAAAAAGAACAACTCCGCACCTCTTTTGATCGATAAGAAAGCTTGCCGCAGACTGAGTTCGTTTAAGCTTTGAACTGACGTTGGTCAGTCCCTCCACCATTGGTTTCACCTGGTAGCCCTTTTAAGGCACAGTAAAAGCCTCCCGCAGGGATGCGTGTTCTGCTTAGCGCCTTGCGGCTTGAGAACATTAGCGCCTTACGGGTTGGGGACCAAGACGTCAGGCGCACAGGTGAAGATGGGGGATAAACTCGTGAGAAACTCGGTGATCTCTGTGGTCTCTGCCTGCCCCGTTAAATTCCCGACCTGTCGGGACTATTTAACTGGGGTGTCTCGAGCCCGCCCGGCATTTGCCTGAGGCTAAGCCGATGGCGGACGAGCGAAGCGGGTGGTGAAAAAATCTCTGTGTTCTCTGTGAACTCTGTGAGAGATATTTCTTTGTCTGCGGTTGTCTGCGTGTGTCTGTGGCTAATCCCTTAAGAATGTTGAGATGTCACGGACATCTTCCTCCCCGGGCTTTCCCGACTGATCCGCTCCGCTCGCGCAGCCGAATGGCGGCCGGCGTCACCTCCACCAGTTCATCATCGTTGATAAAGGAAATGTAGTCCTCAAGGCTCAGGCGAAGCGGCGGCGTGAGGATAACGTTTTCATCCGAGCCCGCAGCCCGCATGTTAGTCAACTTCTTGCCCTTGGCCGGGTTCACCACCAGGTGGCCGGCCCGGCTATGCTCACCAATGATCTGACCGGCGTAAACCTTGACCCCTGGACCCAGAAAAAGGCGACCCCGCTCCTGCAGGTTAAACAGGGCGTAGGCCACCGTGGTGCAGGCCTCCTTGACCACAAGCGCTCCGCTGCTGCGATTCACGATCTCTCCGGCAAAGGGGCCATAGCCGGCAAAGACATAGTTCATCACGCCCATACCTTTGGTGTCGGTGAGAAACTCGCTGCGGAAACCGATGAGTCCACGGGTGGGGACCTTATAGATCAGCCGGATCATCTCGTTGTGGCGGTTCATCTCCACCATCTGCCCTTTCAGCCTGCCCAGCTTTTCAATGACCGTTCCACGGTACTGTTCGTCCACATCAATGGTCAATTCCTCGTAAGGCTCCTGCAGTTGGCCGTATTCTTCCTTCATGATCACTTGGGGCCGGCTTACCTGAAATTCGTATCCCTCGCGCCGCATTTTTTCGATAAGAATTGAAAGGTGCAGCTCCCCACGGCCGGAGACCTTGAAACCGATGCCGGCTCCCAGAGATTCGACACTGAGGGCGACGTCAGACAGGGTCTCCCGGAACAGGCGTTCCTCCAGGTGGCTGGAGGTGACGAATTTGCTCTCCTGGCCGGCAAATGGAGAATCGTTGGGGATGAAATGCATCGCGACGGTGGGTGGATCGATATTGATCAGCGGCAGGGGCCTGGGATCGTCAGGGTCGGTGAAGGTAACGCCCACGGTGATATCGTCCATGCCGGCCACGGCCACAATTTCCCCGGCGCTGGCCGTCTCGATCGGGACTTTCCCGTCCCGCTCAAACCTGAATATCTTGGTGATGCGGGCCGGCACCAGGCTGTGATCGCGCTTTGCCACAACGATATTTTGATTGATATTCATGCACCCGTTTACCACCCTGCCGATGCCGAGCTTGCCGAGATAAGGCGAGTAATCAATGGTGTTCACCTGGAACTGGAGCACGGCCTGCGGGTCACCGGGCGGCGGCGGTATATGGGCGATGATCTTTTCAAATAGCGGCACCATGGAAGCACCGTCAACGGGGTCGTCCGGCTCGTCAAGGGCATACCCCCCCTTGGCCGAGGCAAAGATCACTGCAAAATCGAGCAGTTCGTCCGGAGCCTCCAGCTTTACAAAAAGATCGAATACCTGGTCCAGGGCCCATTGTGGCCGGGCCGCGGGTTTGTCAATCTTGTTGATCACGACCAGCACCGGAAGAGGGATGGCCAGGGCCTTTTTCAGCACGAAATAGGTCTGCGGCATGGGGCCTTCCTGGGCATCCACCAGAAGCAGGCACCCGTCCGCCATGCGCAGTACCCGCTCAACCTGGCCGCCGAAATCAGCATGCCCTGGGGTGTCGATGATATTGATCATGTAATCCCGGTAGCGGAAAGAACCGTTCTTGGCAGCTATGGTGATGCCGCGTTCCCGCTCCAGGTCCATCGAATCCATGAGCCGTTCGGTCACGACCTGGTTGTCTCGAAACATGCCGCCCTGCTTGAAAAACTGGTCGACCAGGGTGGTCTTGCCGTGATCAACATGGGCGATAATCGCAATGTTTCTAATTAACTTCTGGTCCATAACTTACCTCGCCCACCTCGCCTGCTGGCTTGCCTTGCTCCTGCGGTGTTCTATGGTAACGTGCCTTTCTCCCGTTCTCGATGTCCACTTCCTGCCTCTGGAAGACCCTGGAGGCGTGGTATCCCCGTTATTGCCGAAGGTTGGCTGTTTGGATCCGTTCCGCCCGTTCCCTCGTGTCTGTGGCTGCCGTCGGCCTTTCTTCGTCACCGTGGCGTGCCGCAGCGACTGCGTGGGTTCAAGCCCCGGGATTACATGTCGGCGCAGAGTCCGGCCAATGTAGCGTTCAATCCGCGACAGCTCGTTGACTTCTCCTGGCAACACAAAAGAGATGGCGATACCTGAGGCGCCGGCCCTGCCGGTGCGCCCTATGCGGTGAACGTAGTCTTCAGCACATCTTGGGAGATCAAAATTGATGATGTGGCTGATACCGGCCACATCAATACCACGTGAGGCAACATCGGTGGCAACTAAGAGCCTGATCTTCCCCCGCCGCATGTCGCTCATGGTGCGATTTCGAGCACTCTGTCTCATATCCCCGTGCAGTGCTGCGGCGGCATGGCCCCCGCTGTAGAGTTGACGGGCCAGATGATCGGCGTCACTTTTCGTAGCCGAAAAGATAATCGCCCTGGTCAAGTCCGAATCAGCGATGAGGTGCTCCAGCATACGGTGCTTGTGCCGAAAACTATCGACCATGTGCAGACGCTGTTCAATACATTCGTGGGTGACTTTAGTGGATTCAACCTCAATACGTTCCGGATTCTTGAGGATACGCCGTGCCAGTTTGACGATGGTGTTGTCCAGTGTCGCAGCAAACAATAGCGTCTGGCGTTCAGGTGGTGCACGGTCAACAATTCTCTCCACATCCTCGATAAATCCCATGTCGAGCATACGGTCGGCCTCATCCAACACCACTATTTCCAGACCTGTGAGCTTGATATATCCACTCCCCAAGAGGTCAAGCAGGCGCCCCGGGGTTGCGATGACCAGATCAAGTGACCTGGACAAGGCCTTGATTTGCTTTTGGTACGGCATTCCGCCCACAATGGTAGTACTCTTGACATGCAGGTATTTGCCATAAACACGAGCAGACTGCGTGATCTGCTCAGCCAATTCTCGGGTAGGCGTCAACACGAGCGCCCGCGGGATGCGTTTATGGTCCGGACCACCAGAACTCAGGTGTTGCAGAATCGGCAGCATGAACGCTGCGGTCTTGCCGGTGCCGGTCCGGGCAGAGGCTATAACATCCCGGCCGGCAAGGATTGTTGGGATAGACCGGGCCTGGATCGGCGTAGGGACGCCATACCCGCACTGGTCAAGGGCTTTCATGATAGGCGAAGCTAACTTCAAGTTCTCAAAAGACATAATGGTTTCCTTCTGTTTCCCATTCAGAAACGGGTGGTATCCGCAATGCGACAAGAGCTGCTCCGAACCGGGGAAAAGCAAAAGACTTCAACGTCGCTCAACCCAGGGCTGCGGTGTCGGCCCAAGCCCACACGTTGTGGCCGTTTCGAGATAGAAACGTGGTTAAAGGTAAAAGTGCCAGCCGCAGGACAAACGTATGGCCTGAATGGGATATTCGGCAGCAGCACTAATCATGGACTGGCATAAATGCATCGTCTGTCGCTAACCAGTCGTGCCACCGCAATTTCAAGGGATTGCTGAAAGCAAGGGAGGGTCAGTGATTGATCGATGAAAACTCAATGGAAGGATGTGTTAAAACCTGTTTCCAGGAACCGTCCAGCCATGGTGTTTAGCAGTCAACGAGCTATAATATAGCTTTTTTCGGAAATGGCAATGTTTTTTTAACCTTCTTCTCCAATTTAGTTGGAGAAGAGGGTCCAAGTACCCAGGGGGTCATGGATAGTAAAGCCTCCCCGCCATCCTGTCCGTCTTGGTCTTGACGTAAGAGGAGGGTTTGAGCCAAGGAGAAAGCCTGCCGCAGGCATGCGTGTTTAGCTCTACGTCTAATGCCTTGGGAACCAAGGCGTTAGGCGTATAGGTGAAGATGGGACAAAAACTCGTGGTATCTCTCTGGTCTCCGAGAGCTCTGCGAGAGATATGCTTTTGCCTGCCCCGCCGAAGTCTTGGCGGAGGCGGGGTCTGCGGTTGTCTGCGTGGGTCTGCGGCTAATTATTCTTTGGTTATTGTCTTTGCCTCTCGCCCCTCGCCTTTTGCCTATGTCTGTGAGTCGTGGCGCGCCGTAGCTTTATGCGAAGGCGGGTCTGCGAGCGAACGGACATCCCCTATTCTTAATATTTCTGCTTCTTCTTTTCCTGCTTGTCCTTCCTCTTCTCCTTTACTGATTTGGCTGGCTTTTTTTTAACGGATTTCTTGGTGTCCCTTGGTTTTGTCATTTATATCCTCCTCTATAAAGTAATTGAACTGTATTGGGGAAAATTAACCAATAATCCAGTGGCCGTCCCCCATTTTCACTA
>JAQBAU010000200.1:0-7705 GCA_032126655.1 Desulfobacterales bacterium | reverse complement strand
CAGACACTAACATGACAGAAAATAACATAGTGTGCAACGGCTGCATTGAGCGCCTTATGCCATGACATCACATCTGTTGACTCCTGAAAACGCCATTTTCCTGATCATTGATCTGCAGGAAAAACTCCTCCCAAAGATTTTTGAATTCGAGCGGGTAACCACGAATTGTATCCTTCTGATCAAGTTCGCTCGAATTACCGGAATCCCGCTATTGGTCACTACTCAATACGAGCGGGGTTTAGGACCTATTGTCGAGGAAATCAAAAGGGAGGTGTCCGGAATAACTTCTTTGGATAAGGTTGAGTTTGGTTGTTTTGACAACGACCGCTTTCTGGAAAGGATCAAGGACCTTGAACATGCGCGAAACACAGTGGTCCTGTGTGGTATAGAGAGCCATATCTGTGTGACGCAAACCGCTCTTGGCGCCTTGGAAGAGGGCTACAACGTTCACGTTGCCTCGGATGCCACTTCATCGCGGACGCAGTGGAACTGGAAGGTTGGACTGGATCGAATGAGTCAGGCGGGCGCCGTTATAAGCTCTACTGAGATGATCCTTTACGAGATTTTGCGCAGGAGTGATTCAGCCGAGTTCAAGGCGATACTTCCGTACTTGCGGAATCCATCTTCTTGATCCCTCGCCCTTTACCCGGGGTACTCGTTATTTCCTATGAAGCTGCAAAAGAACCCATCTTTTCGTCAGGTCGCTACCGTCTGGCATAATTCCGATCCCTTCTGCCTCATCATGTCGGTCTTCGCAGCGGTTGTCTTCTATTTCAGTCTGGCAGGTGTCAGCGTTGCCTTGGAAAATCCCGTGTACAAGAGTCACTGTTGGGTCCCAATAACGTTAATGTTTCTGAGCGGTATACTAATGATTACCAACTTCTTTCGCATGTTGAGACGGATCGTCAGGCGTCCGACGGAAGAAGCATAGCAGGTGACGAGCAGCTATCTCAATAACCCGTATCAAGAGCCAACAGGTGGATGAAACGAGGGAGCTCAATGGCAGGACCACTCGCCGGAATTAAGGTGCTCGATCTTTCAAGACTCCTCCCGGGACCGTATTGTTCTCTTATGCTTGGGGATCTAGGTGCTGACGTGCTGAAAGTAGAAGATCCACAGCAGGGTGATTATGCAAGGTGGTGGGGACCACGAATACACAATCAAGGTGCCTTTTTCCTGATGGTCAACAGAAACAAGAAAAGCATGAAGCTGAATCTGAAGACCGACATGGGGACGGACATATTTCTTCAGCTGGCGAGACAACATGATGTCCTGCTTGAAGGATTTAGGCCTGGCGTGATGGAAAGGCTGGGCCTGGGATATGAGACATTAAGAGAGGAAAACCCAGGCCTCATTTACTGCGCCATAACCGGCTATGGATATACAGGCCCCTACCGAGACAGGGCAGGACACGACCTAAACTACCTGAGTCTTGCCGGGGTCCTGAGCACGACGGGGTCTAAGGGAGGACCTCCGGTTATTCCGGGGGTCCAGATTGCAGACCTCGGTGGCGGCGCCATGGCAGCGGCGTTGGCTATTCTGGCAGCATATATTGCCCGGCAGAAGACGGGCAAAGGCCAGTTCATAGATATCTCCATGCTTGACGGCTCCTTTTCTTGGCTGTCAGTGCCACTTGCAAAGACCCTGGCCGACGGAGAAGATCTAAGTCGCGGCGATTCTTTCCTGACGGGCAAGTATGCCTGCTACAGGGTTTACGAAACAAAGGAGGGACGCTACATGGGGCTCGCCGCCCTTGAGCCGCAGTTCTGGGAAGTCTTTTGTACGACAGTTGAAAGGGAAGATCTCATCGAATATCAGTTTTCGGAGGGCGAAAGGCAAGCACACCTCATTGCTGAGGTGTCTAAGATCTTCAAGGATAAGACCAGGGCCGAGTGGGTTGAATTTCTCAAGACTGTTGACTGCTGTTGCGAACCGGTTAATTCCGTTTCAGAGGCGCTATCCGACCCCCAACTGCTGGCAAGAGACATGATCTTGGAGATGGATCACCCAACGGAGGGGAGAATCAAACAGATAGGCATCCCTATGAGGTTCTCTGAAACGCCTGGCGCTATCACGCTGACCCCACCCGGCCACGGTGAACACACGATTGAGATCCTGGGGGCATTGGGGTATGAGGACGAAGAAATAAAGAAGATGGAAGAACAAGGAGTTATATAACCCCCCCCCTCAACCCTGCAAAGAAATCCTGACACGGCGGGCTACCCGAAATCGGGAAGTTTCTCCAAGTGTTCTTCAGGAACGCTTACGGCAGCATACTGCCCCAAGGCCTCGATCTTCACCACCACGCGGTTGTAACCCCGATACCTCACAAAGGTTCCTATCACGCCTATGAAAGACCCTTCCACAACCATAACGCGATCGCCTTTTCGAAACCTCGTGCCAGTCTCGACAGGGTTGTCTCCAGCAACGATGATCTGAAGTGAGTCAATAGCCTCATCAGATACAGATATGGGCCCATCCTTGTTTCCAACAAGACGGACCACGCCGACGGTCTTCACAATCTCAAGGCGCTCGTGGGGATTCAGGTCACTTCTTATAAAGACATAACCCGGGAACAGAGGTACCCGAATTTTCTTCCGCCGATCACGGCGTTTGCTCATGGCCGTGATCTTCGGCAGAAAAGCCTCAAGCGATTTTTTGTGCAACCCGTCGAAGACAACTTGTTCGAAACGGCTTCTGGTGTGAGCCACGAACCAGGCTGGCTCCATAGGTGATGCGTCAATGATCAATTTGGACTCCGAGTCTAAAGGGTCTGTTCCATATGTTAACAGGCCTTTGCGTATTCTACAGACCAAATTTCCCAAGCCCGTAGAGACTGAACTCAAAAAAGAATTCACGCGTATCCGCTGTCCTGTCATCAATGTAACTCACGTCCAGAGACCAACACTGGGGTTCATATTTCAACCCAACAATTGATTTCACGTCCAATCCGTCTCTGAAGTTGTACTCATGTTCTCCGTAGGCCGATACGGGGCCCAAGAGCTTTACAAGGGCCTTAGCACGAAGGCTATTGGTATCGTCCTGAGTATATCGATAATCCACCAATCCGCGATCCCCCCGTTTATCACACAGGACCAGGAGGGCGTTGTAGCCCGTGAAGTTGCCATCATAGGGCGACCAGCTCGTGTCTCCCTTCAGGGATAGACAGTCATAAGGGCTGAATTCCAACTCCGCCGTGATGTCAGAGAAGGGCCTCCTGCTGACGACTTCGTCATCCCGTTGGGCCTCTTCGATATCGTAGCTTTGCCAGAATTTCAGCCGGCAGAAATCCCGGTAAGCATACGGCGATGTGTCTGGTTGTTCCGGGGATGTTGGATCTGTTTCCGCGTCGGGCCCTTGCTGTTTTTTGGATCTGGCCATTAGATAATTGGTGATCGAGTAGGTTACAGCATTCTTTTCTACTAAGCGGTCAATATCGTCAAAACTGGGAAGGTCTTCTTGTTCCGGGGTGGTGACGTAGTCGTAGGTCACCTTCGGCAGAATCGAGTGTCTGATCTTTTCAGGGCGATCGCCCTTCAGATCGAAGGTCCTCCAAAACTCTGTCGAAAGGTCTGCTATGAAATCAAAGGCCCCACGGGAAAAGAAACGATCCTCTTCTTCAGATCCGTTATTCTCATATTCGTCTATCTCCCAAAGAGTCCCGCGCAGACCCACCGAGGGCTCGAAATCAAGATGTCTCAGGAGTCTCATGGGGTAGTATACTCTTGGGTGAAGATCAGCCCGATGCCCTTGAGTGCCTTCCTCTTGCCAAAAGTAGTCATAGGAGGATTCCAGGTCAGAGTATAGTGGGGAACTCAAGAGTTGCTGCTTTGAGCCATCAAACTGGACGTGCGGTAGTTGCTGAAGACGCGGGTTTGGCTCCCCATTGTTCCGTGCGATGACGTCTTCATTCCAGCGGAAATCGGTAATGAAGCTGTATTGATTCCAGTTCCTGTTTAGACTCAGCTGATTCGGCCGAACCGTATCCGTATAGTCTGCCAGATCCCTCCCGAATTCATCGTAGAAATAGGCGTTACTGCTATCATAGCTGGAATACCCCCTTTGAAACTCGCGGAGATAATCCTGATCACTCACCAGATCCATGTCCAGCTTGACTTTGAAGCTGGCGGGAAGTTCCTGGTTCGCTTTCGTCCTGAACCACCACCGCTCTCTGTTCAAACGGTTCTCATCATCCCCAGTGAATCCCTGGTAGTAATCCCCCGAGGTGTTTTCGGGCGTTGTACCGTCATCAACCTGTCGGTCGTAGAGGTAGTCAAACATCCCAGTCCCTTTGCTTCCGGGTTCCAATATATACCGATATTCGATCCCCGACTTGAAACCCCGGCGGTCCATATAAGATCCATACAAGGTAGCGTCGGAGCTCTCATTAATCGCCCAGAAAAAAGGTTGATTATACGTGAAGCCGTCGCGATCAGAAAGAAAGAACTGGGGCACGAGGAGTCCGGTCTGGCGTCTTGTTTTTGCCGGAAAGATGAAATACGGGAAATACAAGACGGGAATCTTCTTTGCCCAAAATCCGGCATGTTTGACAGTGCCGTAACCATCTACTGTAACCTTTAAACGTTTGCCGGTAATCTTCCATGCTGGAGAATCCCCGTCGCAGGTCGTAAATCGACCGTCGTCAATGTAATACGAATCCTCGCCCGTCTTTTCTATCTTCCCTCCCGCAATGTAAAAATGGCCTTGCTTGATAAAGAGCGTTCCGTCATAAAGGGTACCCGTGCCTTCATCGAGATTTAGTTCAAGCCGTGTCCCAGCGAGCCGGTCCTCACCGGACGTGAAGTGTACATTTCCCCAGGCCTGAGCGTCCATGGTTCCTTCGTTAAGGTCGACGGCGTCTGCCTGCAGTGACTGGTCACCTCGCGTGATCATTACACGACCCCTTGCCATGTAAGTCTTGGTTGCATCATCGTAACTCAAAGAGTCTGCCTTAATATGGTATGGAAGGTCAGACCGCCCAAGCTCTAACGGGTAATCTGCAAATGTCGATGATGCCCAGAGCAACACAACCAGGAAGATACCCCAAGAATAAACCCTGCAGAACATGGGCACTTCATATAACACGAAACCCCATAGAATCGTATAAAAAAGGGGGGTTATGGCAACATCAACAGTCCGGGAACAAGCTGGGGGGGATAAAAAAAGCCCGGTCATGTGACCGGGCTTAAGAGATAAGAAGCGAAGGCTACTATCTAGGGAACCTGGCCTTTTTCAGCCGGGCTATCCTATTCCTTCTTTCGCTTTCGCGACGTTTCCGACGACGACATTCGCTCGGCTTCTCGTAACTCTTCTTGAGTTTGAGGCGCCGAAACAAGCCGTCGTTCTGGATTTTCTTCTTGAGAACCTTCATGGCCCTCTCAAGGTCATTGTTAATGACCTTGACCTCCAAACTACTGAACTCTCTCAAATTTATCGCCCCTTTCTTTTCATAGCCGAGCCTTCCTGGAAGGGCCGAAGACCCAGATATCAGTGTATCGTATTTTGCAAAAAAGAAATTATACAATAAGTCTTTTCTAAAAACAACAGAAAACTAGAACAAAAGAGCCTGATGCGTGTGAGAGGCATTTTCACGTTCAATGCCCCCTGCCTGCCAGTCTTTCCATTCGCCACATGTCACCCGTTTGAACCCACTTTGATTGACAGGCTGTTGCAATTCCTATATAGAGCTACAGATTCGAAAAATACTCGAGTGTTAGCTCAAACATAGGGTTTTCGCACTGTTCCTTTCGTTTTGTGTGAGAGAGGACCCAGTTTCTGCCTGAAGGGGCCGGTGCGAGTGTATTGTTGCCTAAGTTATTGATCTGAGGAGGAAATTGTGGTAGCGGAAGAAGCAATAGACAGAGAATTCAAGCACAAAGTTGCCCAGTATTTGGAGGGGAATCTCCCAACCAACTGTGACACATGTGGGACCTGCTCATCGGCATGCCCCGTCCACCAAGCCATTCCAGGCTTTGATCCAAGGAGATTCATTCGTATGATCAATCTCGGGTATAAAGATGAACTCCTACAGAACACGGGCATATGGTACTGTGCCCTCTGTAACACCTGCACAGTTGTGTGTCCCCAGGATGTCAGATTCAAGCAGATCATGGAAGTTCTCCATAAGATCGCTCTTGCCGAAGGATATGTGGAACCCTCTTTCCTTGAAGCCTTGAAGGAAATTGAACGAGAATGCCAGGCCCACCGATGCGAGCAGATTGCCACCCGCCTCATTGAGCTGAATCCCGGGCTTAAGAAGACAGAAGTCGAATAACAACTTGGATAATAGGAGTTCCGCCGAAGTGGGACAAGGGTCTCCCTGCGCCGGCTGGTGTCCGTCTTGGCAAGGAGGGCTTTGTTACAAGACGTCCAATCGCATGGCGACTTCCAGGGCCTTACCCCCTTTCTGGTTGGTGTAAATCTTTAGGCGGTCCTGATTCGCACCCTTCTTGAGCTTATCAAAAACCGGTTCAACCAAGATCTGAGCCACCCGCCCCGATTGGACCGGCTTTACGGAAACCTTGAACAGGGATTTTTCCATTTCTGTCTTTTCAATCTTCAAGTCGGTCCCTTTATTCAAGATCACGGAGACGGAACGCGTCATTCCCCCTGGTTGCTTCTGAATCTCTGCGAACCGTTTCTCTGATACACGGCCAAAATTCAGGCTCTTGGGTCTCACCTCCACAAGTCCCCTGATGTCTCCTGCAATCTGAATGACGACTTCCGGTTTCTCAGGATAGTTGGTCGTCAGTTTCAGCGTTCCCGCGTACCTTACCTCCCCTTTTACCTTATTCTTTACCTTGAGTTGGTAGGCGCGTCCTTTTTCGGTCTCCTCGAGCTTCACATCTACCCTCTCGGGAATGGAGACCGAAGCAAGGTTCATGATCAGGGGGTCTTTCTTATCTGCTCGCAGGCTAACGACCGTTTCGATCTCCTCGTCTACAGTGCCCCGAAGACGGACATAGCCCGGCTTTACGTCAATAGGCACCCAGATTTTCCCTTTCATGCCGATAGTGATCTGGGGGCTCTTGGGGTCGTTGCTGACCACTCGAGCCGATTTGTGTATCTCGCCCTGGTACCCTTTGGTCCGCATTTCCAAAGTGATTTTTCCCTCGCCTCCTGGCGGGATGGTCCGGTCAAACCGGGCCACGCTGCAACCTCAACCAGGCTTGACGCTCTCTATTTCCAGAGGTGCTTCGCCGCGGTTAAAGACCCGAAAGTCATGTTTTACAACTTCCCCTTGCGTCACTTGGTCGAATTCATAGTTTGCGTTTTCCACCTCAATGATGGGGACCTCTTTGTCAGCAACGGGGACCTCTTTGTCAATGATCGGGACCTTCTTGTCTTGCCCGGCAGCATGGATCAGTCCAACCCAAACCACCAAGACCAGGCACAGGCAAAGCATCCCCCTAAACACTTTCATCATCTGTCTCCTTTTCTGAACTAACCGACTCCATTGTCGCCAGCAAAAATCCTGCCGCAAGGCAAGATATGTCGCTCATGAAAGAGAATGTATCACAAGCATTTTCCGCTGACGGTTAGGATCGGTAGGATGGATTGACCCGATTGGGTCATGGCATGGCAAAGAATAAAGCAGAAAAAATTCAATGTCAAAGGGAAAAGATTACCCGTAGACGTGACGCAACGGACGGGTGGCAGGCATCTGAACCGCAATAGCGAGTGCATTCCCCGTAGCTTGCTGTGG
>JAQBAU010000199.1:0-9387 GCA_032126655.1 Desulfobacterales bacterium | reverse complement strand
CGCGCGATCTTAAAACACCGCAAATCCGAATAGGAGGGACAGTGAGATGAGTCCTGAAGAAAGACCTACATTTTCACGTGCACAGATTGTGTACGGACAGGTTGTTTACTGGACTACCATCCTCGCTTGTATCATCTGCATGATAGGGCCGCTCATTGCTATGGCCTATGTAGATAACAATGTGGGGAACCCGCATTATCTTTTTGCGTCGATATTCGCGGGTAACGATGCTAAAACCGTCTGGAATGAGGTGGCGGGCGGATTCCCGGGAGGACACTTCTGGGCCAAGAACTTCACCAAGGGCGACGGGTTTACGCAGTTTGGATTAGCCCTGGGCTGCAGTGTGGCCCTGTGGGGCCTGATAGCGGCGGCCTTTCTCTACATGCGAGAAAAGGTTTATGTCTACGTTGCCCTGTCGCTCTGGGTTGCGGCTCTTGTTTTCCTTTCTGCGTCAGGTCTTGTGTCACTCGGGCACTAGAACGTCTCGGCATGGGTTAACCTAGACTAGGTCGCTGCTCTGTTGCAACGACCACTGGAACCAAACAAAGGGATGGTCTTATTGCCTTTCTATGGCAATAAGACCATTTCCGTATCAGCAAAGCATTGGGCACACAGTGCGGCACGGTACGAGGAGGTTAACACGTGGATTTCAAAGTTTTTTTTACGACCTTTGCTATGATATTCCTCGCTGAACTGGGAGACAAGACACAACTGGCCACACTCTCTTTTGCGGCAGAGAGCAAGTCAACGGTGGCAGTATTTTTGGGCTCTGCAGCGGCTCTGGTCTTGTCGTCTTTGCTTGCTGTATTGGTTGGGACAGGATTGAGCAGGGTTATGCCGGCCCATTACATCAAGACAGGTGCCGGGGTGCTCTTCATTGTGCTTGGGGTGTGGATGATATTCTCTCCTGGAAAAACATAGAGGAAGGATTTCAGCCGTTTTTCCGGGCAAACTCTTCCATAAAACCAACCAAAGCCTTTACCGCTTCTATGCCCGTAGCATTGTAGATGGAAGCCCGGCACCCCCCAACCGAACGATGACCTTTCAGCCCGATTAGGCCATGCTGAGCAGCCTCTTGCACAAATTGTTTCTCCAAGTCCTCAGTTGGGAGACGAAAGGTTACATTCATCACGGACCGGCTTTCCGTTTCCGCGGTTCCCCGGTAGAAGCCTGACCCGTCAATTGTCTCATAAAGGAGACCCGCCTTTTTACGGTTCATCTCTTCCATGTTGTCGAGCCCGCCAATGATTTCCTCCAACCATTTGAGGACAAGCTGAATGGTGTATACCGCAAAACAGGGCGGCGTATTGAACATGGAGCTGTGCGCCACGTAGGTTGAGTACTTTAGCATCGTAGGAAGGTCTTTGGGGACGCGTTCCAACATGTCCTGGCGGACAATGACCAGGGTAACCCCTGCCGGACCCAGGTTCTTCTGGGCACCGGCATAGATCAAGCCAAAAGGAGAGACGTCAAATGGCCGGCTCATGATGTCTGAAGACATATCACAGATCAGGGGAACCCCGCCCGTGTCCGGAAAAGATGTCCACTGGGTTCCCTTGATCGTATTGTTGGAGGTAATATGAGCATAAGCAGCGTCGGAGCTAAACAAAATCTCTTTGGGGATGTACGAAAAACCCTTGTCTTCGGATGATGCAACTACGTTGGCCCTCTTTCCCTGAATCGTGCACTCTTTGATCGCCTTTGTGGCCCAGGTGCCAGTGTTCACATAATCGGCCGACCGGCCCTCAGGAAGCAGGTTC
The DNA here is from genome assembly GCA_032126655.1 of Desulfobacterales bacterium. Lineage (GTDB taxonomy): Bacteria > Desulfobacterota > Desulfobacteria > Desulfobacterales. Next base: position 7,627 of record JAQBAU010000199.1, on the reverse strand, counting down.
ATGGGAACCATTGCAAACTGCAAGCTCGCTCCCCCCTGCAGGAAGAGCACGTGAAAGCTGTCATCGAGCTGTAGAAGTCGTCTGACGCGGGCTGCAGCGTCTTCAATAACCTCTTCAAAGACCGTTGACCGATGGCTCACTTCCACAACGGACATACCGGAGCCCTTGAAGTCGAGAAACTCCGCCTGAATCCCTTCCAAGACCGGCAAGGGATGAGATGCGGGCCCTGCATTGAAGTTGTGGACTCTGCTGCTCATTTCTGCCTCCTCGGTTTTGCGGCGAAGCTATAAGGAAGAGCCCTTGTGTGTCAAGGGGAAAACTGGTTTCTTAGATAAGAGTTCCTTGACATGCTGTCTGTTTTGAAAGTACAAGACTACCCGCAATAATTCTGAAGGAGCATTACCATTGAAAATTCTTGTCAGCGACGAACTAGCAGATGTCGGCATCAAAATCCTCCGCGCGGCCAAGGGTGTTCAGGTTGATGTGAAGACGGGCCTGTCACCTAAGACATTAAAGGCCACCATAAAAGACTATGATGCGTTGGTCATAAGGAGTGCCACCCAGGTGACCGAAAGTCTTCTCAGGGCAGCCGCCCGGCTGAAGGTGATCGGGCGAGCCGGTATCGGGCTGGACAACGTAGACATCCCCGCAGCCACCAAACGGGGCATCGTGGTCATGAACACACCGGGCGGAAACATAGTCACCACCGCTGAGCACACGATTGCCATGATGCTCTCCCTTTCCCGGAACATCCCGCAAGGTACGGGGTCTCTGAAAGCGGGAAGATGGGAAAAGAAGTCTCTGCAAGGAAGAGAGGTCTTTAACAAAACCCTGGGAATTATCGGATACGGTCGGGTCGGAAGCATTGTGGCTGACCGGGCCCGGGGCCTCAAGATGCAGGTCATTGTCCACGACCCTTACGCAAACAAGGAATTGATTGAGCAGGCCGGCCTGGAACTGGTCTCCCTGAAAGCGCTTTTCAAACGTTCGGATTACGTGTCGGTCCACGTACCCAAACTCAAAGAAACCACAAATCTGATAGACAAGAAAGCGCTGGACCTGATGAAGCCGGGCGTGATGATTATCAACTGCGCCCGGGGGGGGATCGTAAAAGAAAAAGATCTGCTGGCTGCTCTGAAGTCCGGAAAGGTGGGAGGAGCCGCCCTGGACGTCTTTGAAACAGAACCCCCTGGTGCGTCACCACTTCTTCAGTTCGATAACGTAATCTCTACGCCCCATTTGGGGGCGTCTACCGCTGAGGCCCAAACCAATGTGGCTGTGGCCGTGGCCGAACAGGTGATAAGCTACCTCCAAACGGGTACAATCATCAATGCCGTCAATGTCCCTTCAGTCACTGGAGAGTTATTGGCTAAACTCCAGCCATATTTGACCCTGGCCGACCGCATGGGCTGTCTCCAGGCCCAGCTTGCCAAAGGGGCAATCAAGACGATTACCATCAAATACCTGGGAGACTTTCAAGGCCTTGACATGAGGCCGGTCACCACCGCCACCCTAAAGGGGCTACTCACACCAATTCTGAAAGATGATGTCAATTTCGTGAATGCCTCTGTGATCGCCAAGGAACGAGGAATAAAAGTCACCGAGTCCCGGAGTGTCGAGGCTGAGGATTTTACGAACCTTATCACCATTCACGCGGCGACTTCCAAGGGGTCCAACACAGCCTCAGGAACGATATTTGGCAAACATGAACCAAGGATTGTCAGGATCAACACCTTTAGACTTGAAGTCATTCCCAAAGGCCATCTTCTCCTGATCTATAACGAAGACACGCCCGGTGCTATTGGCAGTATTGGGACCGTCCTCGGGCGGCACAACATAAATATTGCCCGAATGCATGTAGGTCGGGATAAGAATAAAGGTGGCCGAAATGTCATATTCTTAGATACCGACACACCTGCTCCTCCGAAGACGCTGAAGGAGATTCGTGCCCTGCCCTCGGTCAAATCAGTGAACCCCTTGGAACTGTGACGTCGATTTGCCGTTCGCTTACCCCACACACCACTTCCTTTTTGAGGCTCGTTAGAAGAGGGTTAGAAAACAGTCAGGGTAAGCGTCTGCTGATCACGGACTAAAGACCAATACCTTGACAATACCAGGTCCAAAACTTATAAATATGTTGTCTGCACGTACCGTGAGAAAAACAGCAAGGCTCAATTAAGGGAGGCGACCATGGCAGAAGAAGAAGAAAAAAAAGGATTCGTGATAAAAGACAAACGCATGTTCTCTCCAGAAACAGGAGAACCCTCGCCCGAGGAACCGCAGGAAGTGGAAGAAAAAGAGAAAGCGACAGAAGAGGAAACACCCCCAGGTGACGGCGAGCCAGCCGTCGAAGACGGCCAGCTTCCCGAAATCAATTTCGCGACTTTTATCTTCTCTCTCAGTTCTTCAGCCCTTTTCCATTTTGGCGAAATACCAGACCCTGCAAGTGGTGAGAAGACAAAGAACCTTCCTATGGCAAAACATACCATCGATATCTTGGCGATGCTGGAAGAAAAGACCAGAGGAAACCTTGAATCCGATGAGGAACAGCTTTTCAAGAATATCCTGTACGATTTGAGGATGCGCTACGTAAAAGAGACGGAATAGATGAGAATAGGGATACACGCGGATCTTGCGTCTGAATTGTGAAAGGAGAAACAGTAATGACTTCAGAAACACCGAATAAGAGCAGGGCCTTGCACCTTCTTGTGGTGTTGGTGGCATTGGTCTCTATCGTGATAGGTATTTTTCTGGCCGCTGGCTTCAACATCACACAAGACACCTCGGCTGTGAGCCCGTCTTCCACCGTTTCGGCCGTGAATCCATCGTCAACCGTTATGGTTCCAGCCAGCTTCACCGATGTGGCTCTGGCGGTAGGCCCCGCTGTGGTCAATGTTCGAACGGAAAAGGTGGTCAAGGGAGGCGGGCAGGCTTTCAGACACTTCCAAGGTCCTTTCGGCAACGAGGATCCCTTTCGTGACTTCTTTGAAAAGTTCTTTGGAGATGTCCCACGCCAGGAGTTTAAACAGCGAAGCCTTGGTTCGGGATTTTGCGTTGATAAGGAAGGCTACATTGTAACCAATAACCATGTGATTGAGAATGCTGACGAGATCAAGGTGAAGTTGAAGAACGGTAAAGAATATGACGCCGAAATAGTTGGCCGAGATGCAAAGACCGACATTGCGCTCATCAAGGTGGAGTCCTGGGAAGGGTCTCAGGCAGTCAAGTTGGGAGATTCTGATATCCTGAAAGTGGGTGAGTGGGTTGTGGCAATAGGAAGCCCTTTTGGGCTGGAGCACACGGTAACCGCTGGTATTGTGAGTGCCAAGGGTCGTGTAATCGGCTCAGGACCCTATGACGATTTCATCCAGACAGATGCCTCGATCAATCCCGGAAATAGCGGTGGGCCGCTCTTAAATATGAAAGGCGAAGTTGTTGGAATAAACACCGCCATCTTCTCCAGGAGCGGCGGGAACGTCGGGATCGGCTTTGCCATTCCGATCAACATGGCAAAAGGGATTATCGATCAACTGAAGGCCTCGGGGACAGTCACGAGAGGTTGGCTCGGTGTAAGCATTCAAGACCTGTCGCCAGACCTTGCCGAGTATTATGGTGTAAAGGACGGCAAGGGTGCCTTAGTCGGGGAAGTCTTCAAGGGAGACCCGGCTGACAAGGCAGGGATCAAGCCAAAGGACGTGATCACCGAGGTAGATGGGAAAAAGATTGAAGACAGTCGGGATTTATCTCAGAAGATAGCGGAAATCCCCGTAGGAGGGGAAATCACCCTCAAGGGCATCAGAGAGGGAAAGGAACGCACCTTTCGGGTAGAAATCGCTAAACGGACTGAGGACAAAGAGACCCTTGCCATGAAGCAGCCTGCAGAACAGACCGATCTTGGAATGACAGTTGCCGTCCTCACAAAAGAGATGGCCAGGCAATTAGACCTTTCAGAGGACGAAGGGATTGTGGTCGTGAGTATCGAACAGGGTGGCCCGGCTGGCAAGGCTGATGTCCAACAGGGGGACCTTATCCTGGAAATAGATCACAAGGCCATCAAAACCCTCAAAGACTATGATTCAAAGATCAAGGGAGTAGAGAAAGGGGACACGGTCTCTCTGCTCGTAAAAAGAAAAAGAGGTTTCTTGGCACTTAACATAATTAAATAGAGTAGTTATGCTATTTTTGATTTGGCGCAAGGTTGCGCTAAATGCCAACCCCCCAAACCGCAACGCGTAACGCACAGCTCACAACTTTACGCAACCCATCACTCCATTGCCACCACCTGCCCACTCGTGCCTGGCAACGGCAGGCGGGCGCACCGGTTGGGGCAAAGTCCCTAAGTTCGGTCACATGAATAGACTGGTCATACCATCACCTGCCAAGATTAATCTCTTTCTCAAAGTTGTGGGGAAACGACCAGACGGGTACCACGAAATCATCACCCTTCTATCTCCAATCAGTCTGTTTGACACCGTTGTGCTCGCCTTTCATCAATCCACCACGAGCGTGGAGTGCCCGCACCCCAAGGTACCCGACGGCGAGCGGAATCTGGCATATCAGGCGGCTTCTCTTTTTTTTGATGCCGTTTCGATAGACGATGGCGTAGCCGTTTTCATTGACAAGGTGATACCTGTGGCTGCGGGACTCGGTGGTGGGAGCAGCAATGCCGCGGCCGTGCTAATGGGGCTAAACCAGCACTATGGATCACCGCTCACAGACGAGGAATTGAAGGAAATTGCAGTCAAAGTCGGAGCCGATGTCCCCTTTTTTCTGTTAAGGCGCGCGGCCATTGCCGGTGGAATTGGCGAACGTCTGGAAGCGTGTAAATATTTGCCGCCGAGGTCTGTGGTCCTGGTGTGTCCACCATATGAGGTGTCAACGGCGTGGGTTTACAAAAGCCTAAATTTAGCATTGACAAATTGCGAAAAAAGTTTTAAATATCGCTATGTTCAGGAAGATTTCTTCAAGGTCACAGACCTTTTGTGTAATGATTTAGAGCAAGTAACCGCCGGTAAGTTTCCCGAGATAAAAATCATTGAGAGGGCCCTGCTCGACCTTGGCGCCGAAACAGCGCTTATGTCGGGAAGCGGGCCGAGTGTGTTTGGCCTGTTTACAAATGCGCAGCTGGCCGAGAACGCATTTGACAGCATAAGAGGTCGAAAGAAGTGGGAAACCTCTCTGGTGGAATTGTTGGTTCCCTGACAGGTATGTTGGGGTGTCGTCAAGTGGTAAGACACAGGATTTTGGATCCTGCATTCGGAGGTTCGAATCCTCCCACCCCAGCCATATGAGCGATCTGGCGGAGTGAGTCTTTGAGGGTGGAACAATTCAAGGAGCTTAGTCGGCCATAGACGGTTATAATGCACAGTCTTGTCCTGTTTGCTGGAAATTCCAACCCCGAATTAGCGAAGGATGTTTGCCGTCACATCGGCATCAAGTTGGGCGATGCCGAAATCAAGAGATTTAGTGATGGTGAAATCCAGATAGAAGTCAGGGAGAACGTGAGAGGCAAGGATGTTTTCATCTTGCAGTCCACGTGCGCTCCTGTAAATGACCATTTGGTCGAGCTTTTGCTGATGATGGATGCCTTTAAACGTTCATCAGCGCAACGGATCACGGCGGTCATCCCCTATTACGGATATGCCCGTCAGGACAAAAAGGTCGCCCCACGTGTGCCGATTACGGCAAAACTGGTGGCGGACCTCATCGAGACGGCCGGGGCTAACCGCGTTATTACGATGGATCTGCATGCAGGCCAAATCCAGGGCTTTTTCAATGTGCCTGTTGACAACCTTTTTGCAGCGCCGGTCCTTTTGCAGCATATTAAGCACAATTTCAAAAACGATACCGTCATCGTCTCTCCAGACGCTGGTGGAGTAGAAAGGGCCAGGGCCTTTGCCAAACGCCTTAATGTCCTGCTCGCAATCATTGATAAACGACGGGACGCCCCTAACAAGGCTGAGGCCATGAACGTCGTCGGGGACGTAGATGGAAAGACCGCAGTTATCCTGGATGACATGGTGGATACGGCCGGCACCCTAACGCAGGCTGCACTGGCCCTGAAAGAACACGGGGCTTCGAAGGTCCACGCCTGCGCTTCTCATGCCGTGCTTTCGGGGCCGGCTGTTGAACGGATCAATGAATCCGAGATTGAAACGCTTGTGGTCACCAACACGATTCCCGTCACCGAACACGCAAAGGGGTGTGACAAGATCCGCGTGTTGTCCGTCTCCAAACTCTTCGGGGAGGCCATTCACCGGAGTCACACAGGCAGCTCGATCAGTTCGCTGTTCGTGTAGCGAGCGATATGTGGACGTCGTGACGGACGACTAAGTAGCGAAATGTAAGGAGGAAACTCATTGGAAATTTTTGACCTCAAAGTAACAGAAAGACATACCTTCGGTAAGGGCTCGGCCCGGACACTCAGGCGCGAAGGCCTGGTCCCGGCAATACTCTATGGCCCAAAAAGGGATTCCATCCCCCTTACCCTTTCCCCGCTGGAACTGGATAAGATCTACAAGACCACTGGCACCGAGCAGGTGATCTTCAACCTCGTCATCGAGAACGGTGGCACCCAGAATGTCACGGCGATGGTGAAGGAGGTCCAGTCTACTCCAGTAACCCGGCAATATCTGCATATTGATTTCTACGAAATATCTCTTGATGAGAAGATTGTGGTGAGCATTATCGTGGAGGTCATAGGCAAGTCCAAGGGCATCGAGCGCGGGGGCTTTTTGCAGGTGGTGCGCCATGAACTGGAAGTCTCCTGTCTTCCCACGGACATGCCGGACAAGATACAGGTCGATGTGACGGACCTCGACATTGGCGATGCCATACACGTTGGAGACCTTGAGCTGATTGATAAGGTAGAGATTTTGGCTGATGCAGGTCTCACTGTTTTGACCGTTGTGGCCCCGACGGTGGAGGAAGAAGAACTACCTGAGGAAAAGGAAGTCGAGGAGGGAGAAGAGATCGAAGGCGAGGAGGTTGAAGCCCCGGAAGAGGCTTCTACCGAATAGTAGTGGATGCCAGAACGTAGGCAGCTGATCGTGGGCCTGGGGAATCCTGGCAAGTCATACCAGGGTACCCGGCACAATGTTGGATTCATGGTGGTTGATCGGCTGGTCCACAGGCACCGGATATCGCTGAATAGCCGGAAGCCCGGGAGCATTTTTGGTCTTGGCAAAGTGCACGGACTGCCTGTGATCTTAGCCAAGCCTATGACCTATATGAATCTCAGTGGCCCGGCCGTTCGAAACGTGGCCAATTTCTTCAAGCTGGACACCAGCGATCTTCTGGTCATTCACGATGACATTGACATTGTCTTTGGAAAGATAAAAATCAAGCAGAAAGGAGGGGATGCAGGACATAATGGCGTGATGTCTCTCATAGAGGCGTTTGGCGGCGGCACATTTGCCCGCGTTCGCGTTGGCATTGGCCGTCCGGACACCGGGGAAGAGGTGAGAGGATACGTGCTTAACAGATTTGACGCTCAACAAGAAGCCTCCCTGGACAAGGTTATCACTATGGCACAGGAGGCAGTTGAGACCATCCTGTTGAAGGGTCTGAAAGAGGGAATGAATCGTTTCAGTAGGAAGACATTGGACTAATTAATTATGTTGGGAGG
>JAQBAU010000198.1:0-5834 GCA_032126655.1 Desulfobacterales bacterium | reverse complement strand
GGGCAACTTGCCGGGACAGATCGGTGTCTATAATGCTACACCCGATGTGACGTACTGTGACATACAGGGAGGATGGACACGTTTTGGCTTACTGGCGGGCGGGGGAAATATTGATGAGGACCCCCTCTTTGTGGGGGAAGGCGATTACCACCTCACCGCGAATTCCCCTTGCATTGATGCTGGCACATCCTTATCTGCGAATCTGGACGACATTGACGGTGATTCGCGACCTTTTGGTCCTCGGCACGACATTGGCAGCGATGAGTGGGTTGGATCTCAAGTAGCGCCTCAAGACAACGATGATGACTTCGGCTGCTTTATCGGAATCGTGGCGAGCAATATGGGCTGGTAAAGGCTTAATTATCCTTTCTGCTATTATCTTGAATTAAGCCAAATTCAAGAAACACTAGATACTACTTAACCTGTCTATATCAATAGAAAAAATAGGGTTTATGTCGTACAGTGTCATAGAATCTTGAAACTCGAAGGCACTGTCTACGACTCAAGCTCTCCGGTAATATCGCACATCAGGCCAAGTTCACGATAATGTCATAGTTGCTTGAAAAGCGAGTAGCCGAAAAAGCTCAAGATTTGTATTCTGAATCCTGAGTGACCCTCATAAACCCATGAAAAAAAGAGGATAAAATGGCTGTCAAAGTCGTTATCAGACGAATCGTTCCAGAACACAGAGTTGAAGACTTGGAACCACTGCTCAGAGAACTCAGAACCCGCGCCATGCGCCAGCCGGGCTATATTTCCGGCGAAACATTAAGAAGACTCGACAAACCTGACGAGTTTCTGGTTATCGGAACTTGGTCATCCCAGGAAGACTGGAACAGATGGGCAAGAAGTCAGGAAAGGAATGAAATACAGGGCAGGATAGATACGTTACTTGGTGGGAAAACGGAATATGGAATCTTTCATTACGGGTTCTCCAAACGGGGTCTCGCTTCATAACCATTGAAAACACCGTGAAATGATCGAGAAGACTCAGAAAGCCATTAGGCTCAGGCCTGTGTAGGTCTGACCGCTTTTTTCCGGTCAGGAAAGCCCCTGAAGAGAGGGACATTGTGCGTTATCTCTTGGTAGCAATCACTGTTGTTTCAATACTGGCTTGTGTTCCTTATTCAGACAATCCTCTCACGGACCCCAGCGAACAAAGTATCGATCCCTCAATTTTGGGAACCTGGTTCTGGAAAGACAAGGATGAGACTGGCTACATCCACATCGGCATAGATAAAGAATCAAAGTTGCTCCGACTGATTATGCTGGATTTTGACAAAGACGGGGAATTGGAGGTTTCAGAATTTTCCGGGCACACATCTTCACTTGAAGAAAACAAATATCTGAATCTAAAATGGGTGCGCCCGGCAGATGAGCCTGCCGGATACATGTTTGTAAGGTATAACGTGAATCAGGAGTTGCTTGGCATCTCAATGATAAACACTGATGCGGCCGAGAAAGCAATAGATCATGGTTCCCTGAACGGTGAAGTGAAGAAGGGTGAATGGTCTTCGGCGATTCACATAACCGAAGCGCAGAAGAAACTTCAACAATTCATCCTTCGAAACGACAGGGCGTTATTTCCAGAAACGAAATATCTAAAAAAGCTGAAGGCGCCGGACAACACCATAGAATAGGTGATGTCCTTGACCGCCCTCATGCATTGTCCAGGATTCCATCCATCTTCGGGTTCGGGAACGTAAGGAGAAAACAAGGTGAAGACAAAGGCACAGCAGAATATATACGAAACCAGACAGGTTTCAACTTGGGGTGGCCTCGTCAGCCTTTACGATGCGTCTCATTGGGTCACTTGGGATTGGGCTTTCCGGGGTGAAAATTCTGCAGACAAGGATTTATGCACTTCGTTGGAAAGGAATCTTAGCCGTATTGAGGGCTTTGATTTCAAGAAGGCTCCCAACGTTGAATACCGACTAGTCCGTGAATTCAAACGCCAGGCCCAGCATTTTATCGAAAGCCTGCCAAAAGCAAATGACATCCTTGAGTGGCTGTCTATCATGCGGCACCATGGTGCACCCACACGTCTTCTTGATTGGACATACTCTTTTTATGTGGCCGCATATTTCGCGATCAACAGAGCAAAGCCGAAAAGCAGATGTGCCATCTGGGCGATAGATGTTGATTGGCTCGAGGGCCGTGCAGTCAGCTCTTTGCCAAAACGGCTTCAGAAGAGATGGGAAAACCTGATCACTTCAAAAAAACCTGAGTTGTTAAATAGTGTCCTTGAAAGACAACGCAGGATGGTACTTCCGCTCAATCCATTTCGTTTGAATGAACGTCTTGTCATTCAACAAGGTGTCTTCCTCGCCCCGGGGGACATCACAAAATCATTTATGGATAACCTGGCCGCGGTCGCTCCTCGAACTCAACTGAGAAAGAAGTTTGTAAAAATCGAGATCATAGTCACTGAGAGCTTTTTGAAACAAGCCTATATTGCGCTTAGAAGCATGAATATAAATGAAGCTACCTTATTTCCCGGTATAGATGGTTTTTCACGCAGTCTGAGTTCAAAACCAATGGATATGGACCCTGAACGAATTGGTTCAGAAAACGCATTCCGTGATATTGACACGTAATCGTGTAGTGAGCATACCCTCTACTTGACAGGTTGTTAGGGTGGAAAGAGTGATGGCGGTCGTTGGGTTTCGTAGGAAACTGGGAAGGAGAAACAGATGAAGCTATGGAAAACAATTTTGGCTCTTGTCATTGTCGGTGTATTTATCAACCAGGTTTGTATCTTTGCCGGGGATTCAGGAAGTCAACAAAGTCAGGGCGAGCTGCTACTCCGCCAGTTATGGGAGGACATGAGAAAAGCGGATATGAACGCCCTTGAAAAAACCCTTGCCAATGGCTTCCAGGCAGTGCATCAGTATGGCGCCAGTGACCGCGAACAAGAGATCGAGCTTCTGAAGAATCTCAACTTCGACAAATATACTCTGAGCGACATCCAGATCACTCAGAACGGCCCTGTGATTGTTGCCACCTATTTTGTCTCTGTGGAGGAAACAATTAAGGGCCATCGGCTGTCAAAAGAGCCTGCCCCGAGGCTCAGCGTTTTCTTGAAGACCGACAGTGGTTGGCAATGGATTGCCCATGCCAATCTCAAACCCTTGAAGAAGTAGAATCATTGGACGTTTTCGGGGTCGAGCGTTGGAAAACGGACATCTCATTTGCTTATTTGCGGCCGGCCATAGCCCCATAGTCCAGGAGCACAACAACGATGCCCACTATGATTGACTTTTTGCGAAAATTGCCAAAGGCGGAACTCCATATCCATATCGAAGGTTCCTTGGAACCAGATTTGATGTTCAAAATTGCCCGGCGTAACGGAATTTCCCTTTCCTATTCCAATGTAGAGGAAGTGAAGACAGCCTATCAGTTCGACAACCTGCAATCTTTCCTCGATATCTATTACGATGCCGCAAGCGTTTTGCAAGCCGAACAAGATTTCTACGACATGACTTTGGCCTACCTGCAACGCTGCCATGATCAAAATGTCGTCCACACAGAAGTGTTTTTTGACCCACAGACCCATACTGACCGCGGTATCGACTTTGAGGTTGTGCTCAATGGTATTAGTCGTGCTCTGAGTGATGGCAGGGAAAAGCTGGGCGTAAGCAGCCTGTTGATTTTGTGCTTTCTGCGGCATCTCAGCGCCGAGTCTGCGTTTGATACCTTGAAACAGGCCATCCCTTTTAAGAAGCACATTATTGGCGTTGGCCTCGATTCATCCGAAGTGGGTTACCCGCCGGAAAAATTCCAAGGCGTGTTTGAACGATCTCTGGAAGAAGGATTTTTCACAGTTGCCCATGCTGGTGAGGAGGGGCCACCTGATTACATTTGGCAAGCCTTGAATCTGCTCAAAGTAAGGCGGATCGATCATGGCGTTCGCTGTATCGAAGACCCAAAACTAATGAATAAGCTAGTCGATGAGCAAATCCCTCTAACTGTTTGCCCTCTATCAAATGTAAAACTTCGGGTATTTGGCCAAATGGCGGACCACAATATACTGACCTTGTTAAAACAGGGCCTCAAGGTAACAGTCAATTCCGATGATCCAGCTTATTTTGCAGGTTATTTGAACGAAAACTTTATTGCGCTATACAAAGACCTGGGCATGGATTGCCAGCAGGCTATTCAACTTGCCCGGAACAGCTTTGAAGCTAGTTTTGCTGCAGATAAGGAAAAGCAGGTGTTCATTGAGCGTTTGGAGAAGTATGTACAGGAAGAAGAGCGGACGCTTCATTGGCCTCGGCGCTGCTGCTCGCCGCAAGTTTGGTAAGCTGTGTGACTCTTGTGGGCGTATTCTGGATTTTTGGATAGACCGAATTCGGGCTGAGGTGATATGAAAAAGGCCGGACTTTATTTGCAGACCTTCATGAGAATCAAAGATTCTGTCTAAAAGGGGAAATAGACGGAAAGTACTAAAAGCGGATACGGGCATGAGTCTGCAAGTTGAATGGGGTAAACATGGCAAAGAGGTATTTCGAAGACTTGACCGAAGGAGAGCGCCTCAACTGTCAACCCGTCCTCATGACGCGAGAGGGCATCATCGATTTCGCAAAGAGATTTGATCCCTGGCCATTTCATACGGACGAAGATGCTGCATACGAGTCGATCTTCGGGGGCATCATAGCCTCTTCACTGCATACGCTTTCGGCCTGTACCCGAGTCGTGGTGGAGGCACAGGAAGACGTAGCCGTACTTAGCGGAGTTGGTATTGACGAAGTTAAGATGTTCAATCCGGTGAGGCCTGGAGATATTCTTGCTGTTGAGGCCTGGTGGACGGACCTAAGACGTTCGCGAAAGAACCCCGATCGGGGGTTTGCAGCAATTAAGTGTAAGGTTACCAACCAGATCAGCGAACCCGTTGTTGAATACGGCTACCGTTATCTGGTTGCTTGCCGAAACTCACCTTAGCAGAAAAGGAGGAACGATTATGGCCATTACACTCATGGATTTACCTTACAACAAGGGCGGGTTGGAGCCTCATATTAGCTCAAACACGTTAGAATTCCACCATGGAAAGCATCACAACGCATATGTGGAAAATACCAACAAGTTGATACAAGGGACAGACTTGGAAAATGATGATTTGGAGACCATAATAAAGAAGACTGCCGGAGATGATGCCAGAATTGGAATCTTCAACAATGCGGCTCAAGTATGGAATCATTCTTTTTACTGGCAGTGCATGAAACCAAAAGGAGGCGGGCTTCCGACCGGTCCCATTGCAGAAAGAATCAATGCAGATTTTGGCGGTTATGAAGCATTCATAGAGGAGTTCAAAACAGCGGGGGTCACACAGTTTGGGAGTGGCTGGGCGTGGTTGGTCTTGGAAAATGACAAGTTGAAAATTGTCAAGACATCCAATGCAGATACCCCCATTGCACACGGTCTAAAGCCGGTTCTGACCGTAGACGTTTGGGAGCATGCCTACTACTTGGATTATCAGAACAGAAGACCAGATTATCTGTATTCCTATGTTGACAAGTTAATCAATTGGGAATTCGTCAACTCTTGCCTTGCGTGAGATGTTTGTGAGAATAGGGGTCAAGTCTGTTGCTATAAGCCATCTCAAAAATCCCAATCAGGCTTAAGGGCCGAGACGGCAGACTAATTCCGGAGTGTTGGAGTAGCCGACTTCGCCATAGTAGCCAACGGCTACGACGGCTGAACTGGAGTATTGGAGTGTTGGTTATGAAAAGAAGCAGTTGTTCTTTCGTTCTTTTCCAGTACTCCCTGGCCCAGACCGGGATAAGAGGCACCATACGTTCATCTGAACCTTTCGCGCCAGGGCGGGCCATTACTCC
>JAQBAU010000197.1:0-8266 GCA_032126655.1 Desulfobacterales bacterium | reverse complement strand
CAGCGCGTCAAAGAGCGAACCGCTGAACTGGCCAGCACCACCGAGCAACTGAAACTGGAACTGACCGAGCGTAAAAAAGCGGAGGAGGCGCTGCGGGAGAGCGAGGAACGCTTCAAGTCTCTGAGCGAAAACGCCCCTGATATCATCTTCACCCTGGGACTGGATGGCACGTTTACCTACCTTAACCCCGCTTTTGAAAAGACTTTGGGCTACAAAAGAGAAGATGGGCTAGGGAGCAATTTTGCAGACTTTGCCATGAAGGTAGACGCCAAGGACTACATGTATCTTTTTAAACGAATTAGAGACGGGAGGGAGACGATCAGGGATATGACGATCGTTCTGATAAACAAAGATCGTTCCGGCCGTCTTTTCAACTTGAGCGGTGCGCCTAATATTGATGCAGCCGGGGAAGTGACAGGCATGGTCGGCCTCCTGAAAGACATTTCAGAACACCGCAAATTAGAAAGCCAATTCCGCCAGGCCCAGAAGATGGAGGCGATTGCTACACTATCCAGCAGCATCGCCCACGATTTTAACAACCTGCTCATGGGGATTCAGGGTGAGACCTCTATCATGCTTGTGGGCATAACGCCGTCGCATCCGCATTATGAAGCGTTGAAGGGGATTCAGAAACAGATCGTCAGCGGGGTGAAGCTGACCAAACAGCTTCTTGGATATGCCCGGAAAGACACACATGAAGTCAAACCGATCATCCTGAACGAACTGGTGGAGGAGGCATCGGATACCTTTGGGAGAATCAAGAAAGACATTACGATTCACCGACAGCTTGCCCAGGACTTGTATCCCGTTAAAGCGGATAAAGGGCAGATTGAGCAGGTCCTACTGAATCTGTTTGTGAATGCTGCAGATGCCATGCCTGATGGCGGCAACTTAATCTTGAAGACGGAGAATATAGCCCACACGGACATGGAGGGGAAGGTATACGATTCAAAGCCGGGCGACTATGTCCTGATGACGGTTACGGATACGGGCCACGGGATGGATAAAGAAACCATGGACAGCATCTTCGACCCCTTCTTTACCACCAAAGAGAGGGGAGAAGGCTCAGGTCTTGGCCTGGCTTCGGTGTACAACATCATTAGGGCCCATGGCGGACATGTTGACGTTGAATCGACCGAGGGGTACAGGACTAGTTTCCGGATTTATTTCCCTGTCCAGCAAGGTGATGCGTATGAGGCTCTGAAAACGGCTGAAGAATACATCAAGGGAACCGGAACGGTCCTCCTTGTGGACGACGAAGAGGTCATGTTGAAGGTTGGCACCGAGTTGTTGCAGACCATGGGCTACCGGGTACTGCTGGCCAGGGACGGAAAAGAGGCCGTAGAGACCTATAGGCATCATTGGGTTGACATAGACCTCGTCCTTTTGGACATGGTCATGCCCAACATAGGTGGCGGCAAGGCCTACGACCACATGAAGGAGATCAACCCGAACGTAAAGGTCCTCCTTACGAGCGGATACGGCATAGACGGACAGGCCACTGAGATATTGCACCGTGGCTGCAACGGTTTCATACAGAAACCCTTCACGATGAAGGACCTGTCCACAAAAATAAAGGAGGTGCTGGAGAGTCCGTAAAACCCAGCACGCCCGCAACTCTTATCTGTATTTCTGACCTCTTGCCAAACCCTCAGTGGTCATTATAGAGCGGTTGTCAAGAATATGTTCCCGATGACAGCCTCAGGCCTCACCCAGGGTGTAGGTGTCGATGAACTCTTTTAGTTTACCTCTCTGCCAAGGTGTCAGCTTCTTGAATTTGACCCAACATCGCCTCAGGGTTTTAGAATCTGGAGAAGTTTTCTTGACCACTTCTATGTCTGACACGGTCTCAATCGGCAGCTTACCCAGATAGAAATCACCGTCGGTCAAAAACAAATCCACATACGCCCCGTCCAGGGACTCTCCGTTTCCAAGATAACGAAACGCAAGGCCGTCCATATTCAAATCCCTAAGTCGTCCCACTTTGACAAAATAAGGGCCGACCCCGACAAATGAACCTTTAGGGGCCTGGAATCGTTTCTGTTTCCTGTGTTCTATAGGCTTTTTGCTGTCAATCATAACGTCACCTCCCCCCCGTGGGGGTTAGTAGCCGATCGATGTTCCGGAAGCCTGTAAGATTGGCATAGCCCTTTTTGGCGAATCGACTCGTACTAATTAGTCCCCTATCTTTTCCCCGCAGCTCATACAGAATTTGGCAGTTATTGGGTTTCTTTCCTGACAATGACTACATGTCACGTGCCTTTTCGCTCCTTTCTTCTTGCTCGGCTTGGGGGCGGGTGGAGGCTCCCCGGATCTTTTTCGTTCGTAATCGTCAATAGCTTCCGCCAGTGCTTTTGCCCCGAGGTTGGAGCAGTGCATCTTTTCCTTTGGAAGACCATCCAGAGCCTCAGCCACCGCCTTCTTCGTGATGGATTTGGCTTCACTAAGGGTTTTGTTTTTGGCCATTTCGCTGACCATACTGGACACAGCAATGGCCGCAACACATCCAAAGGTCTTGAATTTCACGTCGGTCAGCCGGTCATCGTTGACCTTGATGTAGAATGTCATCATGTCCCCGCAGACCGGATTGCCAACCTCTCCAACACCGTCGGCATTCTCTATAGTTCCGGCGTTCTTCGGGTCCGAAAAATGTTCCATCACTTTTTCTGAGTACATTTCTGTTCTCCTTTGTGCTGAGTTCTGTGTCACGCAGCAGTTCTTGTCTCCCAGACTGGAGAGAGCGACCTCAGCCTATCCACGACAAGGGGAAGTTGCTCCAGCACATAGTCAACTTCTTCCACCGTATTACTTTCACTTAGTGTAAAGACGACGGACCCCTGCACAAAACCGGGCGGTATACCGATTGCCACAAGAACCGGAGAAGTCTTAAGGGCCTTTGAAGCGCAGGCAGATCCAGTATTTGCATAAATGCCTTTTTGGCTCAGCATGAAAATCAAAGATTCACCTTCTATGGCTTCGATACAAAAACTTGCATGACCAGGAAGCCTTTTGACGGGATGGCCCGTGTGTATTACCTGCTCAATCCTGTCCTGGACGCCCTGGACAAGGCGATTGCGGAGCCCCTGTACCTTCTCAACCTTGTGAGTGAGTTGCTCTGCTGCCAGTTCCGCTGCAGTGCCAAGTCCCACAATGGCGGGCACATTTTCTGTTCCGGCCCTCCTGCCGCTTTCCTGGATCCCGCCATGAATGAGCGGCATGAGTCGCAGATTACGTTTGAAGTAAAGAGCTCCTATACCCTTGGGTGCTCCCAGCGAAGGGCCGGAAAGGCTCAGCAAATCAACATTGAGTTTATTGACGTCGACCGGCAGGTTTCCAACTGTGGCAACCGCATCCGTGTGAAAAATGACTTCTCTCTCGCGACAGATGGCAGAAAGCTCCGGTATGGGTTCTATTGTTCCAATCTCATTGTTGGCATGCATAATTGAAACCAGGATTGTCTCCGGCCTGATTGCATGAGCCAGACGTTCTGGATCCACCAGTCCGTGTTCGTCCACTTGCAGGAAGGTTACCTCAAAATCATTACGTTCTAAGAACCTGGCGGAGTTGAGCACAGAATGATGTTCAATAGCTGAGATGATGATGTGGTTGCCCTTCTTCCGGTTTGCGAGAGCAGCGCCTTTCACGGCCAGGTTGTTCGCCTCCGCACCTGAAGAAGTAAAAACAATCTCCTCTGCTTTGGCACCGATGAGTTCAGCCACCTTTGCCCTCTGTTCATCAATGACGTGCTTAACCTTTGAACCCATGTCATAAACCGTCGACGGGTTCCCAAAATGCTCATCAAAGTAAGGAAGCATGGCATCAATGACCTGTTTGGGTACAGGTGTTGCCGCCGCATGGTCCATATACACTGTTTTCATGAGTACCCACCCCCTTACTTGGCTTTCCGTATATAAAGCTTGTAACAGTCGTCATCTTCCTCTATCCCGATGAAGTCCTGTCCACACTTCTCACACCAGTTTGGAATGTCTTCCAAAGCGCCATCATAATCAGTCAACACTTCCAGCACTTGTCCCTTCTTCAGACAATTCAGCCTGTCACCCGGCTCCAGGAGGTGTAGAGGGCACATGCGACATACCAGATCCAGTGTGTCGTCTGCTTTTTGGTTTTCTACAAACTTCATTTTATGCTCCTTTCCCGCCTCTCCAGACGGGCCAGTAATCTATTGTTAATAGTCTAGCAGTTTAGTATAGAATAAGGATGTTTCCGGTTAAGTCAAGGCATTATGGGTGGTATCATGGAATGTAATTCTCAGGGAGATACTGAGTTCGGTGGGAAACCAGACCACGGCTTAGAATGGTCTGTAAATGGCCTAAAACATTGAACTATAAGTAGGCATTCCAATAAAAAAAGCGGAGCCATTGTAGCCGCACTTTCGCTTTTCGAAATCACGCTAACGCGTAGTCACTTGTCCCCAAAGGTTCCTTGCTCGGTCGCCTTCACCCTTTCCTTTTGAGACGTCTCCGCGAGTCGCTCCACCTGTGTGATGTTCAACTTCAGCCCTTTGGCGACGCAGCGGTCGCAATCGGGATCGGCCTTGAAGAAGGTGGATATCGTTAGTTAGTTTCCATCCATAAATGGCCCCTTTTCCTCTGAGCGGCGTTCTCCGCGGGTTTTGCGCCTGCGACGTACGAAAAGTACTCCTCGGCGTAAACCCTTGTGCGGCCTTGCTCAGAGAAAAAATGTCTCATTTATGAATTGGAAACCTACGGAGTGCCCATTGGTCTTTTTGTTATTCGTGGATGGGCACTAGTTAAGGGGGGGGGAGAAAATATGACCAATCTTACATGGAAAGAAGATAAGATCTAAGGTTCGCTTTTGTGTTCCTTATGCCAATTTTCATCCTGATACCTTTCCTGTGAGACTCGACGGTTGCGGTGGACACATTCAGCAATTCAGAGATCTCTTTTGTCGTTTTTCCGTCTTTCACAAGGTGTGCTATCTGGATTTCCGTGGGGGTCAAGCCCAAGTACTTCGAGGACAACTTCTTTGCAAACGGGGCAACAATGTCATTCAGATTGGATTCCAATATGTCTAAGCAAGACGTTTGCCTGGGATCTAAACGGCTTCGCTTCAACTTCTCTACAAAGGGGACTACCAGCTCCTTGACGTTGGACAATACCGTTTCCTGCAGGTCTGCCTTGTCTTCCTCTCTTTGTTTTAGCAAGACCCTTAAGGCGGTATTCGCTTCCTCGAGACTGTTCTTTCTCAACTGTAGTTCAATCTCCCTTCTTCTCAACGCATCCTGCGAATGTCTCCGTTCAGTAATGTTCCAGAAGACACCCAAAACTCCTGTGACATTGCCTTTCCTGTCTTTGATGGGAGTTTTGATGGTCTGGACCCATTCTTCCTGTCCGTCCACGAGAGACTTCTCTTCAACATCCATAATCTTCCCAGACTTGACAATATTCCTGTCGGCCTCCACGTATCTCTTGGCCAGTTCCTGGGGAAACAAATCATAGTCTGTCTTGCCTTTGATTTCGCCAGGCGTAATCCTGAGATCCCCAGCATAATTTTTGTTGCAGGATACATAGACGGAATCTCTGTCTTTATGGAATATTTTCTGAGGAAGGTTTTCAAGTAATGTTCTATACTTGTTTTCACTTTCTTGCAAAGCTTTCTCCGTCTGTTTCCTCTCGGTTATCTCTTCTTCCAGGCGGGCAACGGATTTCATAAGCTCTGCCGTTCGTCTCACAACCCGCTTCTCCAGTTCGTCTCGAGCTTCTCGCAGTGCCTCCTCTGCCCGTTTACGCTGCCCAATTTCTTCTTTGAGATCCTGGGCATACGTAATGCTTTGATCGTAAGCAATCTGCAGTTTGCGGGTCGTCTCTCGCAGCGCATCCTGTGTATCTTTCAGCTGGTCGATTCTCTCTTCTTCGATTTGGAAGACATTCCAGAACACCTGGGCTGTGACATGGTCCATCAAGCGTATGTGATCCGGTTTCGTTCGGGAGATCTCGCTGGCCACCTCATCACGACCCGTCAGCTCGATAATCATGCTGAGATCTTTGAGGTCGTACAGATCGCGGTAATCTTCTGTGGTGTACAGCCCCTTTTCTTTGGCGTAGAGATAACCCACGGCCTTTGTGTTGGTGGAGGCAACCCCAATAAGCTTCATCCTAAGCTCGCCGAGCTTTTCGGTAAATATCATTCCCATGATCGCCTTGCACCCGGGGCCGCCACCCACTATTCCTACATTGAGTGCCCTATCTTGATCCATAATCTCACCTTCGTCTCTCTGTTGGCAGACGTTCCCTCTGCCCTGTCTAAACAAAATCGGCATCCCCAAAAGTAATATGCCAGTCTCTGACATGTCTCAGGGTATTTGAATCGAGTTCATCAGAATTGTTACGAATCACATAGGTGAAAGTTTTGGCAGGACAAATGAAACCGAGACTCTTCAGCTGTCTTAGAAAAGGCGATTTGGAAGTAAGAATGCATGCCGCCAGCATCATATTTTGCTCAGCCATGTATTCTACTGTACGTCCTATCAAAGACGTTGCCATGTCCTTGTCGTCGGGGTCTAAAAACAGATCCATGATCAGCCCGATATCTATGCTTTTCCGCACCGCGCTGCCACAGACGCAATATCCCCGCAGTATGTTGCCGCGGTATCCAAGAAATATACGATACGAATAAGTGGGATGATCTTCATAGCGCCATTTGAGGTACTCGTAGTCGCGGATGACCAGGTTTTGAAATCTCGGAGTGCAAGTCCGGAACAGGTTGTCCACCTCCTTGGGAATTCGGGAGGTGCTCTCGATTTGAATATCTACATCACTTCTCATATGCGGAGGGTACAACGCGTTGAAAAGAAATTGTACCGGTTTGCCCACTGCATTTGCAATGATCTGATTTCCTATCCTTGAATCGAGAACCCCTGTAATGTTGAGAGGCCTGACCCATGTTGTCAGTTTCTCGAGAATGGAGAAGTCAACATATTTCACATGACCGCGCCTGGAAGGATCGTTCGGGAAGGCATATCCCAAGTTGACCTTGCCGGAGCGTGTCTCTTCAAATACTGCCCGGGCAAGTGTTTTGAAAATGCCCTGCCTTCGATAATGTGGATGTGTTACCGCAGCGACGCTTTGCGCGCAGCGAATTGGTTTTCCCTGGAGATGCATTCTCGTTGGAATGATTGCATACTGACCGGTAAGAACACCGTCATCTTCTGCCAGCCAGACATATCCGTTTCCGGCGGGGTTGGCTTTGAATAGCCAGTGCCAGTATCGAAAATCGAACGGCATGTTATCCGCACTCTTATATAAATCCGGCAAGAGTTCCTCGTCCCCGTCACGGTATGGGCGGACTTTCCACGTTCGATGTGATGCTTGCTCCATTGCTAACCTTGTTCTTATTGTCAAGAAATTGTCAAGAAACAGTTGACCGTCCAGACGCTGAGAATGGCTTCTAGTGAATTATCCTGAACCACTCCATACGGCCTAACAGTTTCTTTCTAAAAACATAGAAGATGTCGCTTGAGAGAACGGAAACTCTCGGTATCATGAATAAATTGTGACCCTGCCAAATCCGGGGTATCGTCGTGCAGGCAGAGCGGTATCCGGCTTCTTCTACCCAGCGGGCATGCTTCTCTTCAAAATACCCTCCCGGGTAACAGAACGACGTTATCTCCACCTGAAGCTTCTGTTCCAGCATGTGTTTGGATTCGACAATCTCGCGCTTTGCCTGCTCCGGGGACATACGGATAAGGTCTGTGTGGCCCATTGTGTGGGAACCAACTTCCATACCATCGTTTAGCATCTCCTCAACCTGGTTCCAGCTCAACAGCCGATTGTGTTCGGGCCTTTTCGACTCCCAGGTATCACGCGGGTGCATTTTGCTGGTTCCGATGTAATCAAAAGGGAGATAGAGGATGCCCGTGTATCCATACTCTCTCAAAATGGGGTATGCATCGGTATAGTTATCTTCATAACCATCATCAAAAGTGAATATCACGCGGGGGCCATTGTTTCCCGTGGCGATTGAACCCGATTCAAGTTCTGCCATTGGCGCATTGCGAAAGCCGCGCATATGTAGCCATTCCACCTGTTTTCTGAATCGATCCGGCGGCACGGATAGTTCGTCATTTCGATATGAATTCACCCTGTGGTACATCAGCACACAAACCCTGCCCTGATCTTGACGGGAAGCAGGGGTCACGTTGGAAACCAGTGCAGCAGCAATCTTCATTCCTTTTTTTACATTAACTCTCGCATGCATCTTTGCGACATGCATCTTATTCATTGTC
>JAQBAU010000196.1:0-4873 GCA_032126655.1 Desulfobacterales bacterium | reverse complement strand
AGTAACAAGACACTCAACGCCATTATCTATGAGCAGGTCGTAAAGCCAAAACCCAAAACAACCGGCTTCATAGACTACCTGTATACGGTTCCCGTCATAGCGGTCCAACACCCGCTGCAGCGAGGCCCACGTTCCTGGGATGCTGGCGCTGAACAACTCTACATCGAATGTCCGGATGGTCACATGCCACTTGTGTTTGTGAAGATCAATCCCTACAAATAATTGTTCGCCCGTCACCTTTTGCTTCTCTTGTAGTCTCATAAAGGCCTCCTATCTGGTTGTGGGTTGAATGGCTGGATATCCACAATACCACTCCCAAATAGGGGCTCAAAGTCTTTGCATCATAGTTACATTATCTTGAAAACGAAGAAATTCCAGATAATCGGATTTATCAGACAGTGCGGCCAGTCCAAGACAATGCCAATCTCAAATTCCCCCTACGGTGTACCCGTAATCCGATGTACAATCAGGTGGTCGCAAAAACCACAAAAAAAGCGGTCAGTCTCTCAAATGGACTAACCGCTCCAGTCATTGGGTTATTGGTCGGGGCGAGAGGATTTGAACCTCCGACCCCCTGAACCCCATTCAGGTGCGCTTCCAGGCTGCGCCACGCCCCGCCAACAATGCATTGTCTGGGTAACATGTTGTTTTGAGTGTGTCAACGATTGATCAACGCCGCCGCAAAGCCTCATCAGATACCTTTACAATCCAATGGGTTCCGTGCTATTTTCAGCGTGTGGAACAACAACTGACAAAACCTCGGGCGCTGAACCCCGGAGACACAATCGGGGTTGCAGCACCGGCTTCCCCGTTTGACCGGGAGGCCTTTGATCGTGGTGTTGCCGTGCTGGAATCGATCGGTTTCCGGGTCCAGATTCCGGAAGGACTATTCGCAAGAAATGGATACTTTGCCGGTTCTGACGCGGAACGTGCCTCCTTGCTAATGGGCCTCTTCGAAGACGATTCCATCGGTGCCATATTCTGTGCCCGTGGAGGATTTGGCTCCATGAGGCTTCTCCCTCTTCTTGATTTTGACGCCATCTGTTCTCATTCAAAAATCGTCGTAGGGTTTAGCGACATAACCACCCTGCTGGTTGCCATCTATAAGAGATGCAGCACGGTCACCTTTCACGGGCCCCTTGTGACAACCCTGGGAAAGGGTTCTGAACAAACGCGTACGGCCTTGGTCGACGCCATTGCATCACCCCGGCCCTTAAGTCTGAGACCCCGCAAGGCCATAGTCGTGAACGCTGGGAAGGCGTCGGGCCCTTTGCTGGGCGGAAACCTCACCAGTCTTTGCCACCTCATGGGCACACCCTATGAGCCGCGCTTTGAGGGCCACCTGCTTTTTTTGGAGGACCGCGGAGAAGCCCCATACCGGATAGACCGGATGCTTTCTCAGTTGCGTCTGGGAGGCCATCTGGATGGGGTTGCCGGGGTTATTCTCGGCTCTTTTCAGGATTGCGGGACTGTTGATGATGTTTACTCAGTAGTAAAAGAAGCCTTCAACCACACCGGCGTCCCCATTCTGGCCGGGTTCGAGTTTGGCCACGGAACCGAGAACATCACAATACCCATTGGAATTGAGGCAGACCTGAATACCGAAGAAGGTATTCTCCAGCTTCAGGAACCAGCCGTCGATGGATAGTGGAGAGTAGTTATATCTCTCACAGAGCTCACCCTTCGACCAGCTTCCGCCTTCGCTAAAGCTATGGCGGGACAAGCAGGGCAGGCAGATCACAAAAGGTGAATAGTTTGTGAAGGCAGTGTACTATTTGATGCAGCGCGGAGTGACCGACGGTGTCTTTCCAGGTGGAGTGCTCCTCGTGGCCCATCAAGGGCGTATCTTATTCTTAGACGCGTTCGGCCGGGCAAGACTCACCCCAGAACGCCCTATGACCATCGATACGGTCTTTGATCTGGCTTCACTCACCAAGCCTCTTGCCACGACTGTTGCCCTGATGCTCCTTGTCCAGGAGAAAAAGCTCCATCTTGATCAGGAGCTGGCGAGCGCCATCCCGTTTTTCCTGGGTACAGACAAGGCACATATTACTGTCCGCCAACTCCTTTCCCATGCGTCCGGGCTGCCGGACTATCGCCCGTACTACCAGGAACTCTCGAGGATCGAACCATCAGCGCGAAAAGATGCACTCAAAGCGCTACTAATTGCAGAACCCCCCATCCACAAACCAGGCAGGACTTCACTATACAGCGACCTGGACTTCATGCTCCTGGAGTGGCTGGTCGAACTGGGAGCAGAAAAGCCGCTTGACCGCTTTGTGCAAGAGTCCGTATACGTGCCGCTCGGACTCAAGCATCTTTTCTTTGTCCATCTCCTTGATGGGAAGAAGAGAAATGGTCTGTTGTATGCAGCAACCGAGGATTGTCCGTGGCGCAAGGAAATCATGGATGGGCAAGTCCACGATGACAACGCGTATGTTATTGGAGGGGTAGCAGGACACGCTGGACTGTTTGGAACAGCTCAAGACGTGCACGTCGTCTTACAAGAACTCCTGAATACCTGGAGCGGAGCGTCGAACAGCCGGCTGTTTGAGGGGGATGTGGTGCGGACTTTTTTTGAGCGCCAATCAGACGCAGGAAGTTGGGCCCTTGGTTTTGACACCCCCACTCGGCCTGATTCGAGCAGCGGCAAGTACTTTTCGGATCAGAGTGTCGGCCACCTGGGTTTCACCGGAACGTCCTTCTGGATGGACCTTGAGAAAGCAGTGATCGTCATACTCCTCACCAACCGCATTCACCCCACGCGGGAAAACGAACGCATCAAGGACTTCCGACCGCTTCTCCATGACACAGTCATGGAAGCACTTCTTTCCTGAGTCAGTTGCCTTCAGCTTTGAGCTTTGAGCTGACTCTATTTGCTCCAGGAACCAAACCACCCACTCTTAAGCATTGAGAAAAGTAGATAGTTCTTCATCTCCCCGCATACCCAGGCGGGTCAGGGAGAAATCGTACTTAACCGGGTCCTCCGGGGATATTTGTCTGAAACCTTCCGTGATCTCCTTGGCGGTGAGAATGTTCGCCTGTCTTCGTTTCGTCAGCCCAAGTGACAAAGAGATCCTGTGCATATGTGTGTCTACCGGAACAATGAGCTTGGATGGAGACACACTCTCCCAGCCTCCAGGATCCACGTCGTCCGAGCGAACCATCCATCTAAGGAAGAGATTCAGGCGCTTGCATGCGCTCCCTCTGTCAGGTGAAGGCACGAGATGCCCTACCTCGCCGTCAGCACATGCGGTCACCTCGGCCGCAAAATGAGCCAAAGCCGGAAGGACCGTGTCGTCATTATTCATCCCGGCCATGAAACAGGCATGGAGAGACCCGTACCGTTCAAGAACTTGTTTGATACCTGACAACAAGGATGCCAGGTGATCGCCAATAGTAAACCGGTGCTTGAAGTCGCAAAGGGTCTTTTGGATAGTTTCAAGCGAGGACTCTGCCACGAAAACAGAAGGTGACGGCACCATTGGTGCCAGGACACAGGCAACGCTCTTCAGAATCTGACCTACCCTTCCATAGGCAAGAGATGAGGCAATGAGGGCCACGATTTCACGGTCAGCAGGGTCCTTATACAGGTACACGAATTCGAGCGGGTCTGGATGAATGAACTCACGCCGGTTAAGTCGCCGGTAGAGTTTCTCCAGTCTATCTTTGAGTTCGGTATTCATCACGGAATAAACAACTGCTGGAGTAATGGAGTGGTGGAGTGATGGAGTAATGGAAAAACAGAACCAGGGAGTGGGGTAAATCTTTCTTCTTTTCCAATACTCCAGTACTCCAATACTCCAACACTCCGGTTGTCTATCGCTCCACTGATGCAGGTGGCACTATGTTCTTTCACGCGAGTGGTTTTCACGCTGTCGCAAGTTCTTCCAGGCCCGGCCGATCCCGTATGGTGATGTGGCGGCCGTCCATTTCGATGAATCCGTCTTTCGCCATTCTAGCCAAAATGCGTGAAAGGGTTTCGGGAATGGTGCCCAAAAGGCTGGCAAGCTGCTGTTTTGAAATGCTCAGATCAACAGAATCCCCCCCGCCTCCTTCCTCTGAAAGATAGAGCAAATAGTCGGCCAGCCGTCCCGGAACCTCTTTCAAGGAGAGATGTTCTATCTTGACCGTGAACTGACGAAGCCTCGCAGAAAGCGTGGCCAGCATGTTCAGGGCAAGTGAGGGAATCTGTTTGATCAAGTTGATGAAGGCATCCCTGGGGAAGAAGAGAAGACGACTTTCAGCAATTGCCTCGGCATGGGCCGGAAAATGCTCTCCGGCAAAGACAGGCACTTCGCCAAAGGGTTCTCCGGATTCGAAGATGTGCAGAATATGCTCTTTGCCTTCGACCGAGAGCTTGAATATCTTCACTGTGCCCTCGACAACCACATAGAAGCCGTCAGCCTCATCCCCTTCTGAAAAAATGATCTGCCCTTTTTGAAAATGTTTCCTGAGCACGATCTCTGCCAGGGCCTCCAGTTGATCCGGAGGGAGCCCGTCAAAAAGGGGAATCGTAGAGATGATGTCGATGTCTTCTCTCATTGCGTCTTAACCCTGCAAGAGAACATCACCCTCCCCTAATGTGCGTCAAGGTGAAGCAAACTCAAGGAAAGGCATCTGAGAAATGGGACTTCTGCTCTAAGGTGAGGAATGATTGTCAGGACAAGAATTGTTTTAAGCCACTTGCATCCAACTCGTTCATGTCCAGTCCCAGTGTCTTGTCGTCTACTCCCATACACAAGCCGAGCAGCTGGGGATACAGAACAGACGGCAGATAGTAGCGTGTGCCGAGTCTTCTGGGACGGCTCAATTGAACCCTGTCGAACTGGATGTGACAAAACGGGCACGCAACACACACATAGTCAGCACC
>JAQBAU010000195.1:0-16836 GCA_032126655.1 Desulfobacterales bacterium | reverse complement strand
GATTCCGCTAAGGCATGTGTTCAGGGCGAGGAAACCACCCCTTGCGATGTATTCCTCGATGTTGTCGGGATCGAGGTATCCGCAGTTTCTTAGAGCCACTTTCAGTTGTTTGCCATAGAACGGAATTCTCTCCAGAATGGGGATGTTTTTGGCAAGCACGCTTTCCGATACAGGATTCGGCGTATCTTGTTCCAAAACGGAACGCGGGTCGGAGAATTGCCCCAGTGCCCATTTCTCGTTAAGATCTCCCTTCAGTCGGGCATTGATGAGTCCTACGATTTTCTCTTCGGTCACATGTTTGTAGACGATGCGAGGGGCGTCGGGCTCTAATATTTCCACGAGGGGTTCTTCCTGGCACAGACCGAGGCAGCCGGTTTGCGCAAAACGCAGACCATTACTGCTGGCCGGCCATTCTTCCTGAGCCCTTTGAAGGGCTTTCTTGGCACCCGCGGCAATACCGCACGACGCCATCCCGAAATTCACCTTTATCCCGCTAGGATAGTAGAGGGTCGGTATAATCCTGTTCTTTATGTCCTCGAGGTCTTGGAGGAATTTTATTTTCATGGGGTTCATCTAAGGATATTTCGGGCGGGTGGAGGTTGGTTCACCGCGCACCTGTATTACTGATACTCTTCCAGAATCCCTTGTACCTGATCCTTTTCCACGTTGCTGTAAACGTCTTCGTCCACTTTCACCACCGGTCCAAGACCGCAACAACCCAGGCACCGGACCGATTCAAAGGTATACCTCATGTCCTCTGTCGTTTCCCCCGCCTTGACGGTCAGCAGATTCGAGATTCTATCTTTGATCTTGACAGCGCCCCTGACATGACAGGCCGTACCCAGGCACTGACTGACAATGTGTCTACCCCTGGGTTCAAGATGGAACGCCGTATAGAAGGTGGCAACGCTGTACACCTTGCTAAGGGGTATGTCGAGTTTCTCAGCCACGTATCGCAGGGCATCTTGCGGCAAATATTTGTATTCGGCGCTTACGTCCTGAAGAATCATAACCAGGGCTTCTGGATTGTTCTGATGCCTCTCTTCAATAAGCGCATCCACCTTCATCAAGTCGACATCATTATCCGGTTCCATGTGTGGTCTTTGACTCCTGCGTACCTTCTGGCTGTTTCTCGATCATCCGCTTGGCGGTGGGTTCAAAACGGGGCCTGTATTGAATCGGACAGTTGTCGACACAGGTTCCGCATCCAGTACAGATCGACTCGTTTATGTATCTGGCTTTCCTCTTGATCTTCACTTTGAAATTGCCGGGTGTGCCGGTAAT
The DNA here is from genome assembly GCA_032126655.1 of Desulfobacterales bacterium. Classification (GTDB taxonomy): domain Bacteria; phylum Desulfobacterota; class Desulfobacteria; order Desulfobacterales. The sequence goes on along the minus strand of JAQBAU010000195.1, from coordinate 15,552 downwards.
TCCTTCAATCTCAGAATACGACAGGATTTCAATGTTGGGGTGTTTGGCGACTTCAATCAGTTTCGGTGATATCATGCATGTGGAGCAGTCATTTGTGGGGAAGGTCTTGTCGAGCTGGGCCATATTGCCGCCAATGCTCGGGTTCTTTTCCACCAAATAAACCTTGAATCCTGAATTGGCGACATCAAGGGCGGCCTGCATGCCTGAAATCCCGGCACCAACGATCACCACTGCCCCTACCTTGCCTTTCGGGTTGGCGGGCCTTTCCTGCTGTATTGTCTTCTCGGTTTCCATGGTTTATGTCTATAGTTTTGTAAGCAGGTTTTGCTTGCTCAAGAATTCAATAGGATCCACAAAGTGGCGCGAAAGCCAGTTTTCCACGTCTCGTTCCTTCATGGCAAGACCAATCAGTTCAGTGAAATAGATAATCGGCAGATCCACGGTGATCCCCATCTCTTCGCCAATCTTATCCTGATACACATCCAGGTTGGCCTGGCACATCTGGCAGGAGACCACGATACAGTTCGCGCCAGCTTCGAGAGCACGCTCGTAGAGTCTTCCCACCATCTTGAAGACCATGTCGGGCCTGGCTACCACGTGGCTGGCACCACAACAGTCCGTCTTGTAAGCCCAATCGATGACTTCAGCGCCCAGCTTTCCGAGAATCTTGTCCATGCTCATGGGATTCTCGCAATTCTTAGCATCCGTAATCTTGGGGGGTCTGCTGGACATACATCCGTAATAGCAGACAGCCCGGATGCCCTCTAAGGGATTGGCTACTTTGGGTTCAATCAGGGAGAGAATCTTGTCCTGGGCCATGAAATCGGCCAGGTCCCAGATCTTTGTCTTTCCCTCAATGGTGTACCGGTATTGCCCAGCTTCCTCTTTTAAAATGGCCTTTTCCGCTGTCTTGAGGCGGTTAAAGCACATGGGACATGGGGCAACCAAATCGTGTTCTGCCTTCTCAGCAATAACCAGGTTGCGCCCGGGCAGTTCGATGGAGGCACGGTGGTGCAGACTGTGGACAGCCGTGGCCCCGCAGCAGTTCCAATCTTCAAGCTCAACAAGCTCTATACCCAGGGCCTCGCATACGCCCTCGATGGATTCCTCATAGTCTCTTGCTGAGGCCTCCAGAGAGCAACCCGGATAATAACTGACTTTCATATACAAACTCCGTCCGTTGCGTTTCACCGTCGCGGGTAAGGACGGTCACAAACCCTCTATTTCAAGATTTCCTTGATTTCCTTCTTGGCCTTGATTCCTTTGGGAAGCAGTGGAAGGCGGCCCTTCTTAAACATGCTCCAGCCGAGACCAATGTCTTCCTTTATGGTGCCATTGAGGATCTTTTTGTAAAATTCTCCACTCTTTAGCAGGTACGACTGCATCAGCTTGCCTTCAAACATCCGGCCTCGCTTTTTTACGTCTTCAAGAAAGGCCCTGTGAAAGGCATAGGTTTTGGGCTCCGGGATTTGAACCCCTTCTTTTACGGCGATCTCTTTCAAGGCATCCATGGTCGCCGCAATGTCTACCTCATTCGGACACCGAGTCGTACACGTCTCACAGGCCGAGCAAACCCATATGGTACTGCTGTTCAAAACCCGTTCTTTTTGGCCCAGAATCGCCAGGCGGATCACCTGGTCAGGATAGATATCCATGGCGAAAGTCACCGGACAGCCATTTGTGCATTTTCTGCATTGAAAACAAGAGGTTAAATTGAGACGTGTTATGCTTTCAACCAGGTTGGCAAAGGTGGGATCTACCTTCATAGAGTTTGGCTCGGCGGCTTCCATCAATACCTCTACAGTCTGGGATTCTGCATATAAGCGTCCGGCATCCGGGCCACAGGACAACCCTCACCGGGGGATTCTTGACCGAAGCCTTCTTTCGTAGACAACCGCCCGAACTTTGTCAAGGAATTTGTATCCCTTTCACACCACCATGATGGTCGGTTGATGGTTATGAGCATTCCTTGAGGGATAATGAGAAATGAAGACGGGGTTTCAGTTATTCGGCAGGCATTGGGTTCTGTTTTGGATCGGCCAACCTGAAATCAGACTTCATGGTCTCGAAATAGAGCTTGGTAGAACCAAGGATGGCAAACGGCACGATCATGAGACCCAGAAATGGGACAAGAAGCGGGCACCCAAACCCAAACAAAGTCATCTTGTGCCGCCACACGGCCCTCATTCGATCTCTCATGAGAGGACAGTCTCTCGAAAGAGAGAAGTCGGCATAATCCCAGGCAATAAAGATGGCGGCAACAACAAAACTCAATAGGGTGCCCACCACCGGAACAAAGAGTAGGGGGATCGGTATAATCAACATCAGCACGGCTTTTTTCACTTCCTCTTTCAAAACGGTCAGCACCCCTCTTCCGGAAGGAGTTGCCTCTCCTTCAGAAGCGTTTTGGTAGTAAACACGCTCGTACTTCGTACTGATGTGGTCATAGACTGGTGAGGCCAGGACGATGGAGAGTACAATGAATGTATAAAACATGATCACGAGGACAATGAGGTAGAGAATCCACTTGACTATGTGCGTATAGGTCCAATGCAGCCACCCCACCAGCCAGGACGATTCACCCGTTTCAGGGTGCCAGACCATTTGCAGCAGGTCGTCTGCATGATGGATGAACATGTAGAAGGCAAAGATGTACAGGGTCAGTGTGACAAGAAACGGAAGAACGGCCAGGATCAAGAAAGAGGGATGACTAAAACCGAAGCGAATTCCCCTGACATGAAACCTCCACCCTTGGGAGAAGGCCCTGAATGATTGAAACATGTGAAGCTCCCCTGTGATCTCCAGTGGCAAGTTATGCAACGTATCTGCGAAAAGTCAAGCACCTCGCTCCAGGGGGCTTCATCTACAGCTCCTCTGCCCCTGCCTGCAAGTGTTGGAGGACTTCGTCAAAGACTCTTTCGAGTCTCAAGGATTGGTCAAAGATGATTCTTGCGTATTGCCTCAGCCTGTCCTGTGGGCAATCTTTTTCGTAGGCGATCCTGGCAAATCCTCCGATGGCGGTGAGGGGATTTCTCAACTCGTGCATTAGCTCAAGGGCCACTTTATTTGCAAAATCAAGTACTTCCTGACGTTTCTGGGACTGGTAAAGCCGTCTCTTTTCTATGAGACGGGCTACACACATGCTGATGTCCAGGCGTTTGAATGCCTTTCTCACAAAATCATAGGCCCCGACCTTAATGGCTTGAACCGCCTTGTCATAGTCTCCGGCTCCGGTAATAAATACAACGTCAGAATCAGGATACTTTTCCTTGAAGCGTTTTGAGAACTCGATTCCGTCCATCTTGGGTAATCCGATATCCACAAAAGCAAAATCATATTGGCTGCCGTTCATGGAATTGAGTGCCTCGAGCGGATCCAAAAAAACTTCGTAGGCAACCCCCGATTCTTCGAGGACCGAGCCAATGAACTCACAAACGGCAATGTCGTCATCCAAAACGAGGGCCTTCATGTTGCACCTCTTCAAGCTATGAGTAATCCTTGAGTTTTGCTCAAACCCCAATGCTGCAAGTGTGATGCCAAGTCAATGTGGGCTTTTGCCCATTTCCTGCGAGTAGTCCGGACAGCTATTTGGGCAACGGCCTGCAAAGAGTGAACTGACGCAGGCGAATTCGGAACAGCACCGCACGATTTCCTATACGCCTGAAATGTTTCACTGTACCATCAGATGCGGCCGGTTTCAACGACTCCCTGTGGTTCGACGGCAGTCCGCCATGGCCGACACCAATCGGTAGGAAGAAACATTGTACTTTTCTTCTTATGAAAAACCAGCTATTCTCTATGATTAGCAGCAAGTTATTGTGCGCATTTTTGCGAAGGCATAGAGGGCAGGAATGAGCGACGTACTAGACCTCACCGCATACAGAAGCAAACAGGTCGAGGAAAGGGTCTTTGGGGCCTGGCGGAAGCGATTCGGCGAGTCATACGGTGCAGAAACAAAAGTAGCGGACTTTTCCGACAGCACCCTCTACTTCCTGGCCAAACCCGGGGAGGAGACAGCAGTTGCCTATTATGAGCTGATCATGGGCATACTTGACCTCGGGAAGGCGCCGAAATTCTATTACCTCGAAGAGGGTCTGCAACTGAGGGTTGTAGACATTCACCTTCTCCTGGCAGATCAGGTGCGCTTTGAATTGATGCGGAGGCTGGGGTGGCTCACCGGCTTCCCAGGTCAAAAACATACCCTTCTTGAAATAGTGCAGACTTTCGACACAACCAAGGTGGAAGTTCGAAAAGAACCTATTGCGCTCTCACCATCCCACCCGGATTACGGCGTATTCGATAAGCTTACCATCGGAGACAAGCAGGTCTTTGTACGCCGCAAGCTCTTAAAGGCCCTGGAGGCGTTTCGGGCCACACTTAGTGAATAGAACGCCTCTCAGAAATGTGGATTTGGGTTCAGAGCCCCGACTGCTGACTTCGCCAGGAGTATTGGAGTACTGGAGTATTGGAGTGTTGGGCTTTTTCCTCATTACTCCATTACTCCCGCTCTTTGTGCCCTGAATGAACAGGCGGTCGAGAAAACGAGACCAGCCGGACCCGCAACCCCGCCCTTTGGCGGGACCATGAAGTCCAAGACGTGTTTTTGAAATGAGTTCCGGACTGAAGACAATGAGGAAGAGAAGGTTCTGGATTTGTCTCTTGGCCCTGGGCATCTCCTCTGTATCCACCCAGCTTGTCATGATCCGTGAGGTGATGTCCTCCTTTGGTGGGAACGAACTGGTCATAGGGATTGTGCTGGGCGTATGGCTCCTCTTCACCGGCCTTGGGAGCGCTCTGGGCGTACCTCTTGCAAAAAGAGGGTACCCTGAAAAGAGCCTTTTTGTCGGTCATCTCCTCATCGCAGTTCTCCCATTTGTTCAGATCGCCAGCATAAGAGCCCTTCCATTGCTTTGGGTCCGCGGTGAGATGATAGGCCTGGCTTCAGCAATCGGAGGGAGTACCATCGCACTCATCCCATACTGCCTCGTGGGCGGTGCCATGATACCCCTGGCAGGGTCCTTGCTGGAGGGAAAAGACACCACCAGCAAAGTCTATGTTGCAGACACCCTGGGTGATATTGGTGGTGGCCTGCTGTTTAGCCTTGTTTTTGTCTACTTGTTCTCCCACTGGGACAGCTTCCTGGTCCTCGGATTCTTGAATCTGTTCGCCGCTTTCATGATGGTTTCTTTTAGGGTGCTGCCTGCCGTGTTTGTTCTGGGCATCGCGGTGCTGACGGCAAGATCTTTCGATGTGACTTCCCTCTCATGGCGCTTTCCAGGTCAGGAGATTGTCCTCAACAAAAACACGCCGTTTGCTCAGCTTACCATTTCGAAAACCGGTAGCCAGCTCAATGTCCTGCAGGACGCCATTCCGCTTTTTTCGACCGGTGATCTCGATACGGAGACTGTTGCCCATCTGCCACTTTGCCAGGTGCGAGAAGGGGCTAAGATCCTTTTGATTGCTGGAGGGGTGTTTGGCACGTTGGAAGAGATCTCCAGGCACCACCCAAAGCGCGTGGACTATGTCGAGCTTGACCCGGCAATCCTGAATCTGGACGGGCTCATTCACAAGAGCCTTTCCCGTACCTTTGTTCACGTCCATGTTGGGGATGGCCGCCTCTTTGTGAAGAAAGCGCCCACAAAGTACGACGCTATTATTGTGGACCTTCCAGGTCCGGAAAATGCACAACTCAACCGGTTCTATACACAGGAATTCTTCAAAGAGTCGAAGTCGATCCTTGAAGAAGGCGGTGTCCTTTCGTTCGCACTGATAGGTTCAGAAAACTATCTTGAAGAAAAGGGGCTTGCCCTGAACCGTTCGATTCACGCTGCCCTGAAGAACGTGTTCAAACATACACTCGTCTTTCCGGGAACGACGCACTATTACATGGCATCCGATTCACCACTGGATCCGAATATCGCCGGGGTGCTGAGTGATCGGGGAATTGTTACTAAGCGTCTTGTCGATTACGAGTTGCCCACCATGGCCGATCCGTTTCGTATGGATATGCTGAAGCGTCTCCTTACTGAGAAAGAGGTCCCGGCCAATAGGGATCTTTCCCCGTTAGCCTTTGGGCATCTGATAGAATTGTGGCTCAAGAAGTCCGGGAGCCCGAGAACATTTCTACATATTATGGTTGTTGTCATTCTGGGCTTGGCGGTTCTGGCAGGTTGCAGGGACCGCCTGCGTTTTACCATTGCAAGCTCCGGATACGCCGGCATGGCTTGTGAGCTATCGCTTCTCCTTCTGTTCCAGGTGATATACGGATATGTTTACCTGAGAATGTGTCTCTTCATAACGCTTTATATGATCGGTTCCGCGCTGGGGGCGCTGGCGTCGGGCTGGCCGAAGAGGTCAGAGGCTTGGCAGGTATTGGCATGTGACGCCGGTCTGATCCTGTCTGCCGGGTTGGCTTGCGTGGCGGCACTGGTTGGCACTCATCTCAAGGGGCCCATCTCTTTGTTTATGATGCAGTATGGGGTCATTCCGGTCCTGTTGTTTGTTGTAGCCTTTGTTGCAGGCTACCAGTTTTCGACCGTCTCCCGCATGGCCCGCGGGATCGAAGCAGAGATTACAGGCCGCCTTTACGTGTCGGACCTGGCCGGAGCGGCTTGTGGGACCATATTGACAGGGCTTGTTTTTCTCCCTAAGATGGGCGTCATCGGGGTCTTGATCTCGGTGGCAGCGCTCAAAGGCGTTAGCCTGGCAGTCAATGCCGTGAGTGTGTCTCGGCAAGCTTAAGAATAGAAGCCATTTCAAAACCCCATCTAACGCCCGATGGTCCCGCCGCTGGCGGGATTGTCCCGCGAATTGAAATACTCACGTACTGACGTGTACGCTCCGTCTTAAATTCGCTGGACACCCCCGACGACAAGCTCGGGATTTTCAACTTGCCCTCGAACGCGATCTGAGGTTTTAAAACGGCTTCTAACGATCCTGCCTGACAGGAATAGTCTACATGGGAGTATCAAGAAGGGATTTCATCAAAACCACTTGTTGTGCCGCCTGCACTGCTGTGCTGTTCCCCCTCGATCTGGCCCGGGCCGGGACGGGTTTCTCAGTCACGGATCCCCACGTCAAAGAAGCCTATTTCTATGAGGGACTGCCCGATGGTGTTGTACAGTGTGGTACCTGCCCACACGAATGCGTTGTTCTGCCCGACAAGCGGGGGAGGTGTGGAACCAAGCTGAACCTGGATGGAAAGCTCTACACCATTGCCTACGCCAACCCTTGCGTTGTGAATGTAGATCCCGTGGAGAAAAAGCCGCTCCAGCATTTTTATCCCGGAACAAAGGCCTTCTCTCTGGCCGTGGCCGGATGCAATTTCCACTGCCTCAATTGCCAGAACTGGGAGATATCCCAGACAACGCCTGACAAGACACGTAACTACAAACTCTCACCGGATGAAGTGGTCCGGATGGCTTCAGGATACGACTGCAAAAGCATTGCGTATACGTATTCCGAGGCCACGATGTTTTATGAATACATGGTGGATATTGCGGCGAGAGCCAAGCAAAGAGGGATCAAGAATGTCTGGGTTAGCAATTCGTACATCAGTCAGCCGGCCCTCGAGCGGCTGTGTGACGTGATTGATGCGGCCAGCGTGAATCTGAAGAGCTTTTCCGAGAAGATCTATTGGGATCTGAACGGCGGACACCTTGAACCCGTGCTCGAGGCCTTCAAGACCCTGCACAGGCGAGGGGTCTGGATTGAGATCATCAATCTGGTGATTCCGACTTACACGGATGACATGGAGATGGTCAAAAGGATGTGCGGGTGGATCCTGAAAAACCTTGGTCCCGAATATCCCCTCCACTTCTCCCGGTTTCATCCGCAATACAAGCTCATTCATCTCCCTCCCACACCGGTCGAGGTCCTGAAAGAGGCGGAAGCCGTGGCCCAAAAAGAAGGACTCAACTACGTCTATATTGGCAATGTGCCGGGTCTGGGTGACAAGACCCTCTGCCCGAATTGCAGGAAGATTGTGGTACAAAGAAGGGGATACACACTGATACGAAACAACGTGGTGAACGGAAAATGCAAGTTCTGCAGCACACCGATTAGCGGCAGGTGGGCTTAAGCAGATGCTGGTCTGGCCGCTTCAGAGGCATTTGGTATGAAAAGACTACTGGCGATTTCCTTTTCAGTCACCATGATACTTACCTGTGTCTGGATTTGCCCGTCTTATGCTGTGAAGGGGCCCAAGGGTGTTCGGCCTCCAGCAGTTGCCGGTATGTTCTATGTAGACTCTCCTGACAAGTTGCATAAGGAGGTTTCTTCCTTCCTCAAAAGCGCTGGCGGGGTCGAGGTTCCGGGTAAGATCAGGGGGCTTGTCTCGCCCCACGCAGGATACATCTATTCGGGTGTTGTGGCTGCTGCAGGATATAGACAGATCGACCCCTCCATCAAGACGGTCTTCCTTCTTGGCTCGAGTCATCGGGTTCCCCTTGGGGCGCCCTCTATTCCGGACGTGCAGGCCTATCAGACCCCGTTGGGGAGGGTTCCCTTAGCTGAGCTGGCCTCGACCCTTCGCAATTCGCCGGGCTTTGTGTCTGTTCCTGAGGCCCACCTCCAGGAGCATTCGCTGGAGGTTCAACTCCCCTTTCTTCAGGTTGTGCTGAAGGAATTTGAGATTGTCCCCATCCTGATCAACAGCTCGGACCCCAAAGCCCTTGCTGAAATTCTGGTGAAACATGTCGGCGACAATACCCTCGTTGTGGCAAGTACGGACCTTTCTCACTACTATTCCTACGAGACGTCGGTTTCTCTGGATCGCGTCTGCACGACAGCTATCACCGGCAGCAGATTTTCAGACATGCCCCTGTGTGAGGCTTGTGGTAAGCAGGCTGTCCTGACACTGATGCACATTGCGCAAATCAAGGGGTGGGGCAGCGTGCTGTTAGACTATAAGAACTCGGGTGACACAGCGGGAGGCAAGAACCGCGTTGTCGGCTACGCCAGCATCGCCTTTGTGGAAGGAAAGAAGATGACAGATACCATGAAAGAAACACTCCCCGCTCAGGATAGGGAAGCCCTCCTGAGACTGGCCCGTACGGCTATTGAGGCCAGGCTGGTGGAGGGGGCTAAGGTGGACAGGCCGCGCCAGGTTTCTCCTGTCTTCAATGAAATGCGAGGATGTTTTGTCACCCTCCACAAACATGGGCAACTCCGCGGGTGCATCGGCACGATTGAGCCCACGTGTTCCCTCATTGAATGCGTGGAGAAGAACGCCAAGAACGCGGCATTTCATGATCCAAGGTTTCCGGCCCTGAGCGTGGAAGAACTCAAGGAAATTGATGTCGAAGTCAGCGTCCTTTCCGTTCCTGAGGTACTTGGGTTTAAGGATGGAGAAGACCTCAAGAACCAGCTTGAACCGAATGTGCACGGGGTCATCTTGTCTCGGGGTATGCATCGCTCCACCTTCCTTCCCCAGGTCTGGAAGCAGCTCCCTGACAAAGAGAAGTTTCTTGAGCATCTTTGCCTGAAGGGGGGGATGTCGGCAACTGCGTGGCAGGAGCCGAAGACTAAGGTTGAGGTCTATGCGGCTGAGGTGTTTGGTGAGGAAGACTTAAAATAGCTAAACCCGTTCCGGGTGCTTGGGCGGGCTCGATGGAGAGAGTTAAGGGAGTATTCTAAGACATGCGCGTGGCTATGTATTACAGCAACAAGGATATCCGTGTAGAGGAGATGCCCACTCCCAAGATAGGTCCGGGTGAGCTGCTTCTCAGGGTGGAAGCGAGTGGCATCTGCGGAAGCGACGTGATGGAATGGTATCGCATCAAGCGCGCACCACTGGTCCTTGGCCATGAAATTGCGGGAGAGGTTGCCAAGGTGGGGGAGGGCGTTGACCGCTACAAGCAGGGGGACCGGATTGCCGCATCCCACCACGTTCCATGCAACACATGCCGGTACTGCCTCAGCGGGCATGATACGGTGTGCGACACCCTTCGGAGGACAAATTTCGATCCGGGCGGTTTTTCTGAGTACGTGAGGCTCCCCGCCATAAACGTGGACCGTGGGGTATACCCTATCCCTGATGAGGTTTCCTTTGATGAGGCGACCTTTACAGAGCCCCTCGCTTGTGTTTTGCGGGCTCAGAGGATCGCCGGGCTTCAGCCCGGGGAGACCGTGCTGGTTATTGGAAGCGGTATTGCAGGCCTGCTGCATATTCAGCTTGCCCGGGCCATGGGTGCAGGCCGGATTGTAGCTACAGACATAGGCGAGGCTCGCCTCGAGGCAGCCAGCGCTTTCGGGGCCGGTGCTGTCATACATGCCGGCAAAGACATTCCGTCTGAGCTTCGACGGGTCAATGATGGCTGGCTCGCAGACAAGGTCTTCGTGTGCACAGGGGCAGAGACGGCGAATCTGCAAGCCCTGGAATCGGTTGAACGCGGGGGGACTGTGCTGTTCTTTGCGCCGACTGACCCGGGCGTCACACTTCCTATAGCCGTGAACGAGCTCTTCTTTCGAAATGACATAACTCTCACCACGTCTTATGCCGGCAGCCCGGCAGATCACATGACAGCCATGGAACTCATTCGTGCGGGCCGGGTCAACGCAAAAAAGATGATTACCAACCGGTTTGGCTTGTCAGAAACGAGCCAGGGCTTTCAGTTAGTTGCTGAGGCACAACGGTCAATCAAGGTTATTGTTGAGCCACAAAGGTAGCCCTCAGTAGATTGATTATTGACGATTGATTATTGATGATTGTAGTTTAACCAATCATTTTTGCAGTTAAGCGGTTGCGGTCTTTAGTTCCGCATTGCGCCTTTCGGCTTGAGAACATTACCGCGTTCCGCATTCGAGACGGGGAGGAGAAATAACAATGCCAGACGCAGAAGGAGTTTTGGAGGCAAGGGATGTTGCGGAGTTGCCAGCCGAACGGGCAGGTGTGAAGACCAAGTCGATCAAAGGGGCTGACAACCTTGGGTGGGGGATGAGAAATCGTCTGTCGCGGCTTATCAAACCCGATGGGCACTGCCAGTTTCTTCCGATCGATCACGGCTATTTCCAGGGCCCGACACGGTGCCTTGAAAGACCCGGGGAGACGATCAGAGAAATCCTCCCATATGCTGACGGGCTCTTTGTAACAAGAGGTGTTCTGCGTGCCTGTGTGGATCCCGACAATGACACACCCATCATTTTGAGAGTCTCAGGTGGAACCAGTGTTGTCGCAGAGGATCTCTCCGATGAGATTATTACCACGTCCGTAGAAGAAATGATCCGGCTGAACGTGGCTGCTGTGGGACTTTCCATTTTCGTGGGAAGCGATTACGAAAAGCAAACCCTGGAGAGCCTGGCTATCCTTGTCAATGAGTGCGAAGACTACGGTATTCCTGTCATGGCAGTGACCGCCGTTGGCAAGGAGCTTGAGAAGAGAACTGCGAGATACCTGGGCCTGGCTTGCCGAATCGCTGCAGAGTTAGGTGCGAAAATTGTGAAGACCTACTACTGCGAAGAAGGCTTTGAAAAGGTGACCAACGGGTGTCCGGTCCCGGTTGTGATGGCCGGTGGGCCGAAATGCGAGACAGAGTTAGAGGTTTTTGAGTTCGTTTACAACGGTATGCAGAAAGGGGCCATTGGGGTCAACCTTGGGAGGAACGTGTGGCAGAATCCCCATCCGGTGGCCTTGATGAGGGCGCTAAACGCTGTCGTTCACGATGAGGCTACCCCGAAGCAGGCGTTCGATTTGTTCAGAAGCCTTCAAAACACCTAAGGCTATCAAGACACGTCCCTGAACCCCTCGGACGTTAGACGGGGTTTTGAAACGGCTGCAGAGAGGATCTTTTTTGCTCGAGAACACTTTCATCCATGTCCCTGGCATCGGGCCAAGGACCGAAGAGCGTCTGTGGCAATTAGGAATTCTTACCTGGGAACAATACCTTCATTCCAAGCGGCGTTTCTTTTCTCCAACACGCGATGCGTTTGTTCGGAAGAACCTGACGGAATCACTCACTAACCGAGACAACATCCTTTTCTTTCGTGAAAGACTTTCTTTAGCTGACCAATGGCGGCTCTACGATGCATTCAAGGATCGGGCCGTGTATCTGGACATTGAGACGAGCGGCGGATATGAGGCCGTGGATGACATCACCGTCATTGGCCTTTACGACGGGGACACAGTTCAGACCTTCGTAAACGGTGTGAACCTCCACGAATTTGAATCCGCCGTAGCATCCTACGAACTAGTCATTACCTTCAACGGGGCTCTTTTTGACTTGCCGGTGATTAGGCGCCAGTTTCAGCATGTGGAACTCCCGCCGGTCCATATCGATCTGCGTTTTTTTCTTAAAAGACTTGGTTATCGAGGCGGTCTAAAGGCGATTGAGAAAACGTGTTCCATTTCGCGGTCGACTCAAATTGAGGGGATGAGCGGATACGAGGCAGTCCATCTCTGGGAGGCATACCAGTCGGGAGACCAGGGCTCTTTGGAAAGCTTGATTGAGTATAACACGGCAGACATCGTAAACCTCAAGCCGTTGATGGAAAGAGGCTATCACGAGATGAGGGGGCGACTATTAGGGCCAGCAGTCTAGAACCCTACGGCTGAAACAAATTTCTGAATACCCATAATTCCAAACCAACCGCTAAAAACCACCAATGCTGCCGCGCACACGCCGATGATTCTCCTGTACAGCCTGTCGCTGATGAAAGTTCTGCCTTTTGAAATGGTCAAAGATACCATGGAGTACCACGCAAAATCAGCTGATATATGTCCTGCAAAGAAAGCGATCACGCCCGCCGTACCAAATTTCATGGCATAGACGATGTAGCCCACGCCTATGGTGGCCCACCAGATGGTGAAGTACGGATTTGCGAGGCTCATGAGGACGCCCGCACGGACCGGATTTCCACTAGCCTCTTCGCCAGGTTCCAGATTCAGCTTCAGTTGAGGAATAGAGCGAAACATCCCAAAAGCCATCCACATCAGGATCAGAGCACCGCAGACGCCCACGACGCCGAAGACGATGTCTTTACTCAGGTAAGGTCCGAGTCCGAGGAGCAAAAGAACGACCAGGCCCAACTCGAGTATGCCGTGCCCCACAATGATCAGCGGCCCGGCCCAGAACCCGCGTTTGGTACTCTCACTGATGGTGACCGTCAACACCGGGCCGGGCATCAAGGCACCGGAAAGGGCAATCACAAACGACGTTGCAAAAATACCCGACAGCACAGCAATGGAGTGAGGCAGTGACAATTTCCCTCCTCTTCCACGAGGTCTATTTGGGATTCAGGATACTATATATTGCGTCTTCTTGGTAGAAGAACACAATATATGCTTGACAGTCCCTGTTCCCGTGTGGTAATAAGTCCTACATATTGTTCAGAAAGGCAAGAAACCCGGGCAGGCCTTTCTATAACAAGACATCGGTGTGTTTGATCAAGCACGTGGCTTATCTATCCAGAACGTCTTGGTTTTGTTTGTAACAGGGTGAGAAACTTTTTTGCTACAACATCCCACACAAGATGGCGCATTTCATGCATAACCAAAGAATGCTTGCTTTTCTTTGAAAGGTTATTTAAAAATTCCCGCTTGTCCCGCAAAGAAGCCGCAAAAATGTAGTTCTTGGGTGAATGAGGAGGCATGAAGCATGGTGCAGCGTGTAAATAAATTACGTGTCAAGTGCATGAAGTGCGACGAAGAGTGGCACAAAGAGTCTTCTGTCTCCTGGGGGCCTGAGGATTTTACATCATCCCTGTGCGACACCTGCTTCAAAGAAGTCATCTCTCCGGTCATTCACAAGAAACAGCTCAGGGAAGGCAATTTTGACTGCTTTGGCAAACCAGTGGATCATTGCGATCAACTTGAATGCAAGTATAGGGAATGGTGCCTCCGTTGGGGGCATGCAGAGAAAGTGAGCAAGAAGGTCGCACGTTCAAGATAGAAATCCCGCTCCGATTTTTCCCCCTAATTTCTTCCTGTCAACCCCTCTCATCGAAAACACGTTTGCTCTTCCGTTCAGTGCGGGGCAGGCTTCCGTGATCGACTACCTTCACCTGTGCTCGGACAAGCAAGTGTTGCCGCATAGCATCTTCCAGCCTGGCTGTGATTGCTGAATCCTCAGAGGGATCGGCTGATGCTCCTCGCTCAATGTGGATCGTCATGTGATCCTGTCCGTTCCCGCGGGTCAGGAAAACCTGATACTCACTTCCGAGCTTGTCATCCCGGGAAAGGAGATGGTCGATCTGGCCGGGATAGATGTTGACTCCCCGAATGATGAACATGTCATCTGTGCGACCGAGCAGAGGGCCGTGCTGAGGGAGAACGCTTCCGCACGAGCAGGGTTCCGGCTTGAGGTGCGTCAAATCGCGGGTACGATAGCGTATGAGGGGCACCGCTTCCTTACGCAGGGTCGTCACCACCATTTCGCCTGTTTCGCCAGGCGGCAGCGGTTCCAAAGTCTCCGGGTCAATTATTTCCAGGATGTAGTAATCGGCCCAGTAGTGGATTCCTTCATGCTTTTCACACTCGAGACCGGTACCCGGTCCGTAGAGTTCTGTGAGACCCGGGATGTCGAAGCTTTCTTCAATTCCGAAATGCTCCTCGATTCCTTTGCGCATGGCGTCGCTGTGACGTTCTGCGCCAAATATTACCTTCCTGAGGGCAATTTTATCTTTAAGGTTGCGCCTGTGAATTTCCTCTGCCATCAAAAGGCCCATCGAGGCGGTACAGCAGAAGACAGTACTCTGTAGATCGACCATGAGTTCGCAATGCATGTCTCGATTGCCCGGTCCCACAGGAATAGTCAAGGCACCGAAGCGCTCACAACCCAGTTGAAATCCGGCACCGGCTGTCCAAAGCCCGTAGCCCACGGCAATCTGCACCCGGTCATCTCGAGTCAGACCTGCCATCTCGTAACATCGTGCAAACATGTTCGCCCAGTCATCGATGTCTTTCTGAGTGTAACAGAGCACTTTTCTCTTGCCGGTCGTGCCGGATGAAGCGTGAACACGCACCACGTTCTCAGGCGGGACAGAGAGGAGGGGCATCGGGTAACCTTCTTGAAGATCCTGGGCCGTAGTAAAAGGAAGCCTTTTCAGATCATCATGAGATTTGATGTTTTCCGGTCGTACACCTGCCTCATCCAGCCTTTTCCGGTAAAAGGAAGAACCCTGATAGGCGTGGCCTACAGTCCATTTCAGACCCTCAAGCTGGAGATCTCTCAGTTCCCCCGCTGTTCTCACGGCTGGCATAAAACGTTTGCCCATGAAGACTCCTTGTTAGGGTTTATTGACGATGGATGATCACTGTTCTATGCCGCCATCTTCAGCGGCTATGAGTCTTTGCAGCTTCTTGTTTTGATAGAAGTGGTGAATACTAACCAAAACCCCTTTCGGAAGAAAGATGAGTGCAAGAC
Organism: Desulfobacterales bacterium; assembly: GCA_032126655.1. Classification (GTDB taxonomy): domain Bacteria; phylum Desulfobacterota; class Desulfobacteria; order Desulfobacterales. The sequence continues at coordinate 193 of JAQBAU010000195.1, read as the reverse complement.
TCAAGAAAACCCCATAGGCGATGACATGATACTGTTTGGCGACATGCAGGGCCTCTGAAATGAAGGTCAGAACTGCGGCCCCAAAGAGAGAGCCCCACAGGCTGCCCATTCCTCCTATGATGACCATGGTTACAACCTGGATAGAATAGTAGAAATCGTATGTGCTGGGACTTATGAAAGTAATGTAATGAGC
>JAQBAU010000194.1:0-16222 GCA_032126655.1 Desulfobacterales bacterium | reverse complement strand
CGGATCCTATTACTCGTCGTCGACTACGAACGCAGCCAGAAGCTGCTGTCACTTGGCCAACAGTTCCTTGTATTGCTGCAAATTGTCCTGGCTCTTCAGGTAGGCGCTCTGTGCGGCCTGGAACAGCTCGTCTGAATCTCTGGTGCATTCAGAAAGCTCCCGCTGTAGCCGTTCAACTCTTGACACGAGAATTTCCTTCGCCTTGAGCATCTGTTTTGCTCCCTGTTTACTTGTGGCTTATTGATAGCCAGTGCTCATTTATTAATTATTCTCTTGATGATCGGTACTGGTGTGAGTTTCCAATCCAGTCCCGCCGCAGCGGGATTCGCAAGGTCAAGGAAAGCAAGGGATTGCGCGGAGGCGTACATTTTGTACGTCGCACAAGCGATCCCGCAGACTTGTCCGCCTCTGGCTGGTTGACGCCGACTTGCCTGCCTCAGGCAGGAATTGCGGAAAGTGGCCATTTATGGATGGAAACCATTCGTACTCATGAGCATTCCACGTAAGCCGAAACCAGCCAAGTTAGTTGTTGGTATGTTTATGCAGGACAAGTCGCTCTTGATGGAGACCGCTCGTATTCTGCGCACATCCTATGGACCGGTAGATATTGTAAGTCCGTGGTTACCATTTGATCATACGGACTATTACGCGCCTGAAATGGGAGCCCATCTTTTCAGGCGTTTCATCTGTTTCGACATGTTGATTCAGCAGGACGCTTTGCCCGACGTCAAATGCTTCACAAACGATCTTGAGGACCGATTTTCAAAGGGGGGAAAACGGCTTATCAACATCGATCCCGGTTACTTCGTGCCCGAGCGATTTGTCCTGGCGACCGGGAAGAACTACGCACACCGTGTCTACCTCAAAGCGGGGATATATGCAGATTTAACCCTGACTTACCGTAAGGGTCGGTTTCATCCGCTGGAGTGGACCTATCCGGATTATGCCGGGAAACCTATCGTTAGTTTCCTGGAGTCTGTCCGAGATAAGTATTTTTATCAGTTGGGAGAGTTCCCGGACTCGGTACCTTCGGGGACAAAGGGCGACTATTCAGCGACCCTTTAAGATACATTGGAGTAACGTGAGACAAGACCCTGCTTCTTGAGTTACACATTGGGCGGAGTCATAAGGGATTGGGTGATTGTATGATTAAGAGCATGACCGCTTTTGGAAGGGCTGAGAAGGAAGACGAAGGTCGGACATATATCGTTGAGATACGTACACTGAACAGACGTTATTTGGAAGTCTTAGTGCGTCTTCCTAGACAGTGGTTCCCCATGGAGGATCGTGTCAAGAAACTGGTAGGGGGTAAGATCGCACGGGGCCGTGTGGACATAAGTGTGAAAGTCAAGGACAGGGCCGAGACGGTTTCCCAAATTGAGGTAAACGTTCCTCTTGCCCAGGCATATCTTAGAGCTCTGAGGGATCTGAATCGAACCCTGGAACTGGAAGAAAGAATCGGGATGAAAATGCTTCTGGCCATGGAAGGGGTTGTTACGGCTACAGAGCCTGAAGTAGATTTGGACAGATCATGGGAGACTCTGTCGTTGTGTATTGGCGAGGCGTTGGAAGGCGTGGATGCCATGCGGCTTTCGGAGGGCAAGACTGTCTATGACGACTTTCAGAAACGTCTCGATTTTGTGGACAACAGTTTTTCTAAGATAGAGGCCCTGTCCCCATCCATTTTGTCAGAGTATCGTGATCGCTTGCACGAACGGATAACCGTCCTCACCGAAGGCAAGGTAGAGTTGGATCCAAACCGGCTCGCTCAGGAGGTAGCTTTTCTGGTCGATAAAGGCGACATTACTGAAGAGATAGTCCGCGCCCAGAGCCATCTGAAGCAGTTTCGGGGCATGATTGAATCAGAGGATGCGGCCGGAAGATCTCTCGATTTTCTCCTGCAGGAACTCAATCGCGAGGTCAACACCATAGGTTCAAAAGTGGGAGATGCTGAGCTGTCCCAAGTCGTAGTGTCCCTTAAGAGCGAACTGGAGAAGATTAGGGAGCAGGTGCAAAACGTAGAGTAGTTTCCGTTCAGAAATGGTTATTTTCAGCGATCTCTGCGTCAGGCTGCGGAATTTTGCTTGTGCGATGCAAGAATCGATGGCGTAAGGCGCAAGGCCATAGGATTTCTAATAACTAATAACGCATAACGAATAACTGAACCCGGAGGAGAGCATGGAGACATCTTTGTTGAACATTGGATTCGGAAACACGGTAGTTACCAGTCGAATTATTGCAATTGTTACCCCCGGCTCTGCCCCGATGAAACGGCTCAAGGAAGAAGCAAAAGAGGAGAAACGGTTGATCGATGCTACACAGGGACGGCGTACTCGTTCCATTATCATAACAGACAGCAACCATGTCATTCTTTCGGCCATTCAGGCGGAGACCATATCCCAACGATTTGTGACGGGGTTTGAGTTCAAGGAGGAGAAGAAAAAGGACGCAGCGCCTCATTGAGCAGCGCCGCAAATTGCGCCCGCCGGGTTGAACCGCAATAGCGAGAGCATTCCCCGTCCCGCCGTGGCGGGACTGCGGGGAGCTTCAAAATGCCTGCGAAATAGAAGTTTTTGAACGAGGACATTCATGGCCACAAAAGGACATCTATTCATCATATCCGGGCCTTCTGGGGCCGGGAAGTCGACCATCCTTGGCGCCATCCTGAAGAAAAGACCACAACTGCGGTATTCAATTTCCTGCACTACCCGGCCGCCTCGCGGTGATGAAGAAAATGGCGTCGAATACCACTTTGTCAGCGAAGCGGTTTTTCGCCGTAAGATCGACAGAGGTGAATTTGCTGAATGGGCAGAAGTGCACGGTCATCTGTACGGCACATCAGCGACGCATGTTGAGGAAGTGCTTGCCCGAGGTCTGGATATCTTGCTCGATATCGACGTGCAGGGGGCCAAGAGGCTGTCTGCAAAATATCCCGAGGCCATTTCAGTCTTTGTAACGCCGCCAAACATGGAAGAACTTGAAAAGAGGCTATTGAAACGTGGCATGGATTCACTGGCGGCCGTACAGCAACGTTTGAAGAATGCTAAGGCAGAGGTAGCTCAGGCTCATGACTACGGTCACGTTGTGGTCAATGATGATCTGGCCCAAAGCGTATCAGACTTAGAATCAATCATAGAAAAAGCATCTATCAATGAGTGATCTTCTCTACGGAATCCATCCGCTCTGCGAGGCGCTTTCAGCTGGACGGCGGAAGGTCAAGAGGATTTATATTTCAAAGGGCCGAGGAACCAAAGGGGTCCAAGCTCTTCTGGGAGGCGCTCGGGACGGAGGCGTCCCTGTAGAATACAAGGCTCCGGACTACTTCAGAGCCTGTCTGGGCGGCTGCGTTCATCAGGGCGTAGCAGCTGAGGTTGGAAAGTTCGCACTGGCAGATGAGAATATCATCCTGAAGAAGGCTGAAACGGATGGAGAACTTCCACTCATCCTGGCGCTCGACGGCATCGTAGATCCTCAGAACCTTGGATCGCTTGTCAGGACCGCCCTGGGCATGGGGTTCCATGGCGTTGTTCTTCCTAAAGTCCGTGTTGCCCCGTTGTCCCCTGCGGTTTCAAAGGCTTCTGCCGGGGCCATGGAACACATGCTGTTCGCCCGGGTTTCCAATCTCGTCGGAGCCTTACAACGGTTCAAGAAAGACGGACTCTGGGTAGTGGGGGCCCATGGCGGTTCGGCCCAGGCAGTGGATCAGGTTGATTTCAACATGGGCTTGGTCCTTGTCATCGGTGGTGAGGGCAAGGGGATACGTCCATTGGTTCGCAAGACCTGCGACTACCTGGTATCCGTACCGCAGAAAAACACAGTGGATTCTCTCAATGCTGCGGTGGCCGGGGCCATCGTCATGTATGAAATCGTGAGACAAAGACAACGCAGAGAAGCAAGCTGAACTTGAGCGACTGAAGAAGCCTTTATGTGACAATGTTCTTTCCTTTTTTAACTTTAGGCACCCTGGCCCAGACCCTGGCCCAGACCGGGGTCATAGGCTTCGTAGATTAACCTAATCAGGTAGCGCCAGGGCGGGCCTGGCTTGGTATCATAGTAGGCTGAGCCGGGCACGAAACACCTATAGACTTAGCTGGTGGATCTGACTATGTCGCCCCAGGGCAGGCTTTAGCTCACTTTAGGCACTTTTTCATTTTCTCCGTCATGATTTTTTCGCAAAGAGAAAGAGGGTCAGTTTTCTTGTCAGCAAGGTCGTCGATCATCTGCTCAAACCCCTCGGAACGTTCAAGATCGTGTATAATCTCAGCAACAAAGCTTTCCTTGATCGTATCGACGAGTTCGTGAAAAGCTTTCTTTCGCAAGTGCTCACGAAGGTGTGTGGATGCATGATCAAATAGAAATGACTTATGCAACTCTATTTCAGATAACAGTTCCGGGACCCCCTGGTTTTTGATCGCCTCGGCGGCCACGATAGGCGGCACCCACTTTCCTTCGGCCGGTGCCCGGGCATTCATGTCCAGCATGGCCTTGAGTTCGTGCATGGTCTTCTCGACTCCCTCTCGTTCTGACTTGTTGATGACAAAGATGTCTGCCACTTCGAGGATGCCCGCCTTAATGGCCTGAATGTCGTCACCCATGCCCGGGATCAGTACAATAATCGTCGTGTGTGCCGTGTTTACAATGTCCACTTCGTCTTGGCCCACGCCCACGGTTTCCACTATGATGATGTCTTTTCCCATAGCGTCCAGGACGTCGATGACACTGCGGGTCGAACGGGTCAAACCTCCAAAATAACCTCGCGTAGCCATACTCCGGATGAATACTTCGGGATCGGTGCCGTGGCGCTGCATCCGTACCCGATCCCCAAGTATAGCACCGCCGGAAAAAGGGCTGGTCGGATCCACCGCAAGGACTCCAAGACTTTTCCCAGCCTCCCTGTAGGCCTGGATCATCTGGTCCACCAGCGTACTTTTGCCAACGCCGGGAAAGCCGCTGACTCCGATCACGTAAGCCTTGCCGGTGTGAGGATAAAGGGCCTTCAAAACCTCTCTTGAATCGGGAATGCCGTCATCGATATCCCTGATCAGCTTGGCGGCTGTCCTGACATCCCCGGATAGAATCTGTTCAACACGTTTCATACGTCTGAGTTGCCCTCACACAACCAACTCCAGGCCTTCGTAGGCCATGATCACCCTGTTGGTCGGTTGAAATCCCTTCATCTCTGCATACTTGCGAGTTTTTTGCAGAATATCCCACAGAATGTTGTCATCATATGAAGGCTCATGATGAAAAAGGACAAGGGTTTCGACCCCGGCATCGCAGGCCATGTCCACACCCATCATGGAGGAACTGTGACCCCAGTCTTCTTTTCCCAAAGCCTCCATCTGGGTGTATTGCGCATCGAAAACGAGCGCCTTGGCCTGGGAAAAGAACGCTATGTATCTTTCCATCTCGGATCCGGAGAGATTCGTCAGGTCCGTATCCGTGGCATACATGAATGACTTGCTTGCCTTTTTGACACGGTAACCAAAAGACCCACCTGGATGATTCAACTTGATATTCTTGACGTCAAGGTGACCAATAGCCACGTCTTCCTCTTCTTCGAGTGAAACGAACTCAATATCCGCATGCATGGACTTCAGGGGCACAGGGAAATGAGAAGGCTCCTGCTGGAGAGAAAAACGTCTTTCTACGTTGGGATGCGGGCTGTAGATAATGATCCGGTTCCCGGGGACGTAAGCTGGAAGGAAAAAGGGAAATCCTTGAATGTGGTCCCAGTGGGTGTGGCTCAAGAATAGGTGAGCTGTTCCGGCTCCCTGGCCGAATCTGCGGTCCATGAGATGCGAACCGAGGACCCTTATACCTGAACCTGCATCAAAGATTACGGTGTTATCTCCCGAGTGTAACTCAACGCATGACGTGTTGCCGCCATAGGTCCCTTTTATGTGGAGGGGTAGTCTTTCAACATAATGTTCTATGGCTCTTTCGTCTATTAGGTCTCTGCCCGACACTCCTTTGAGCGCTTGAAGGATTTTCTCTTTGATCTGCCGGGTACCCGGGGGTGTTGGAATAGAACCACGCACCCCCCAGAATCTGACAACCATGCCTCTATCCCCTTAGGTCTCCAGTTCAGGGCGTCAACTACACTTTCCCTTGAGCCAGATTTCTATCAGACTTTTCAACCTCTATCAACATCCGATTGCGAGCCCTTCACATGGAAATTACCCCAATAATGGGCCGGGCCTGGCGCCCAATAATGGATTGACAGTCCTGCCGATGTCTATTACAAATTTCCACTGCACCGTCTGTGTGCTGACTTTCGCCAAACGCTTCTACATTGTGCACTTGAACCAAGCCTATGCAAGCGATTTGAAGTTCATGGCCGCCTTCGAGCCTGCGTACATAGAGACCCATAACAGAGGGCTTCTCAAAGAAAAGGTCGCCCAATCTTTTGAGATCCTGAAAGCTTGTACTCTGTGTCCGAGGGCGTGCGGGGTAGACCGGCTCTCAGGCGAACTGGGGGTTTGTCTGACAGGCGAGCAGGCTATTATGTCGAGCTACAGTCCTCACTTCGGAGAGGAGAACCCCCTGGTTGGGGATCACGGTTCGGGAACCATATTCTTTACCAGATGCAACCTGTTGTGTATCTTCTGCCAGAACTTTGACATCAGTCATCAAGGTGAAGGCGTTCCCGTATCTTCCGAAGAGCTTGCCAATGCCATGCTGTTCCTTCAGGGCAACGGCTGCCACAACATAAACTTTGTTACGCCCTCTCATGTCGTACCTCAGATTCTATCTGGCCTTGAGAAGGCAATTGAATTAGGTCTACGTGTCCCTCTGGTCTACAACACGGGTGGCTACGACACCCCTGAGACCCTGCGCATCCTGGAAGGCGTGTTTGACCTCTATATGCCGGATTTCAAGTTCTGGGATTCCAAGGTGGCCGAGGAATTCTGCGATGCACCAGACTATCCCGAAGTTGTTCGGGAGGCGCTGAAAGAGATGCACCGTCAGGTAGGGGATTTAGTCGTGGATCCACGGGGGATTGCGCAAAGGGGTCTTCTCATTCGCCACCTGGTGCTTCCCGACGGGCTTGCTGGGACCCGACAGGCCATGCGTTTTTTGGCTAAAGAGATTTCCCCCAACAGCTATGTGAATATTATGCCACAGTATAGACCGTGCGGCCTGGCCTCCGAAGTGCAGGCCCTGCGGCGCTCCCTCACGGATGAGGAATTCCGGGAGGCCATTGAGGTGGCCGAGGAAGAGGGAATTACCCGCCTGGATGAGAGAAGACGGGCTTTTGTGCTGCGCTACCTGTGATGAAGAGACTATTTGCCATAGGTGATATACACGGCTGTTTTGACAAGCTGATCGCCTTGATGGATGTCATCGATGTGGACTTGGAGACGGATACCCTTGTGTTCATGGGGGACTATATCGATCGAGGCACTCAGTCAAAGGAAGTGGTGGACTATCTGATCGATCTGTCCAGACAGTCGAAAAATGTGGTTTTTCTGAAAGGAAACCACGAATTGATGCTGGAGCAGTACCTGACCGGAACGAACAAGTTGGGCTTTTTGACAAATGGTGGACTGGCAACTTTGGACAGCTACGTGAACGGAGGGGCTTCTGACGAAACCAACCCGATACCAACGACGCATCTGGACTTCTTCAGCGACCTGAGTATGTATTATGAGACCGACCAGTACATCTTCGTCCACGCCGGGCTCCAAGCGAAGGTACCCCTTGAAGAACAGAACGAATGGGATATGTTGTGGATAAGGGAAGAATTCATATATTCTGATTTTGATTTTGGAAAGCGTGTGATCTTTGGGCACACACCCTTTCAGGAACCAATAGTATTTGACAATAAGATTGGCATTGACACCGGTGCTGTTTATGGCAACAAACTGACCTGTGTTGAGTTGCCCGCCGTAAAATTCTATAGTGTCTGACAGTGGCTGTTGCCTGACAAGGAAAGCAGCACACACTATGACGGGAGGAAATGGTCATGGGAGTAAATGATGTGGTCAAAAACATCACTTGGTTGGGGCATGACGGGTTTCTCATCAAGGGTGACGGCAAGACGATCGCCATCGACCCTTTTCAGGTCAAGGACTGCGAGCCAGCCGACATTATCTTGGTGACCCACGAGCACTATGATCACTGCTCACCAGAGGACATCCAGAAGGTCCAGAAGGCGTCCACCGTAATCGTCACTGAGGCCAACTCCGCAGCAAAACTCTCTGGAGATGTTCGGGTGGCTCAACCTGGAGACAAGCTCACGGTTGAAGGCATCCCGATCGAGGTCGTGCCGTCGTACAACACAAACAAGAGTTTTCATCCAAAACAGAATGGATGGTTGGGCTTCATCGTAACCGTGGAAGGCGTAAGGATCTATCACGCGGGGGATACGGATCTGATACCGGAGATGGCTTCATTTGACGTAGACGTTGCGCTCCTTCCGGTATCCGGGACCTATGTCATGACAGCCGAAGAAGCTGTGGAAGCCGCTAAGATGATCAAGCCCAAACTCGTTATTCCCATGCATTATGATGCCGTCGTGGGTTCCTCGGACGACGCACAGCGGTTTTGCGATGCTCTGGCTGGATTTTGTGAGGTGGTTATGCTATAACCTGCCTCAAAAATGCGTCTAAGGCCCCATTGCAACGTTGCGGGCCGGCTCAAAATGCTCACATACTACCGTGTATGCTCCGCGTTTTCGCCACCCCGCGCCTTGCCCTGAACCCTGATCCACATTCTTGAGACGGGTTATAAACTCATGAGAAAGCCTATGAAAAAAATATTCTTTTATACCGTTCTCGTATTCGTATTGTCTGTTGGCACGGCGAGTGCCGAGCGGCTCAGCGTTGCTGTAGACAAGGGCAATGTACGCTCAGGGCCGGGAGAGAACTACGAAGTTCTTTGGTCCGTTGGGAAGTATTTTCCCGTTGACATTGTCAAGACGTCCGGCGATTGGCGCCAAATCCGCGATTATGAAGGAGACGTGGGTTGGATTCATCATTCCCTTCTGAAGGAGATCCCCGCCGTGATCGTCAAGGGTAGTCTTGTCAATATTCGGGAAGGTCCCGGAAAGGATGCCAAGGTTCTCTTTCAGGCGGAAAGCGGCGTCAGCTTAAAGGTTGAAGAGACAAAGGGCAAGTGGCTTCGCGTCAAACACGCGGATGGGGACACCGGATGGATTCACGACAGCCTTGTCTGGGGTAACTAGAGGCACGTTACATAACGCAGATTTGGTCCAGCTGGCGATCGTACATCTTCCCGATCCCGTATTCTTGGCGTCTCAAGAATTTTTCCTGGGACGGTCCTATGATTTGCATTTCCCGGTGTTGCTCTTGGACCTCAAGGGCGATCTTCATCTCCTTGGTGCAACCAGTACTGAACGTAGCGTCCTTGCCTACCCATTCCGGAGGAATCTTCATCTTCATGATTTCAAAGGCCTCCACTATGTCGTCATACCGTTGGAATCTCCACATGTCTATCAATCCGCTCCGCTGAACGATTTCCCACATGTACATCAAGTCGTCGGCATCCATGCCCGGCTCAAAATACTCAGACGGATTGATGATGAAAGTACTGGTGGACTGGTCTTTGAGGTACTGGGTGTAGGTGGACATGATCTTTTTGGCCATAGCCTCCTTGCCCGGGATAGAACCGATGATGCCGCTATAGAACATCACGGTCATACCTTTCTGTTTGGCCTTTTCCATCTCTGAGATAATCGCCCGTGCCTTCCTTTCTAAGGCCTTGTGAGAGAATTTGATCGCGTCAGGGTGTTTGGCCTTGTACCGGATTGAGGTTGAACCGTCTTCATCTCTTGAGATGCTGTAAATGTCTTGGGTAAATCGGAAGTGGGTGTCAAAGATGCGCCGCCTTTGATCAAGTCCCTTGGAGATAACGCCGTCGACCTCCTTGAAAACCCGCGCAAAGGTTGTGGACACGAAAATAAGGTTAAAGTTTTCACGGGTGCCATCAGAGATGGCCATGACGTTTTTGTCCCCTTTTAAGATGTTGACCAGTTGGTTCTTCTCCAGGTTCTTCTCATGGATCAAAAGGGCGCCTTCAAGTTCTCGACGCAGCGTTTCTTCCTCCTGGGCATCGAAGAAGTCAATTTTCTTGAACAGAGGGCCGTCCTTAAACGCTATGATAATCTTGTGGCCCAGTTGGGCTAAGTATCGTACGATGGCGAGGTCCACGATTACTTCCCCTGCTTCGTCGGCCAGCCACAAGATTTTATTGGATTGCGGGATGCCCGAAGCGCCTTCCCTTTGAACGCGCAGGAACTTCCACAAGATCTCGACACCATTTCCGCTGAAGGGGCGGTCAAACACCTTCAGGTAATCCTCCACCCCGTATTCGAGGACCTCATCAGAATCCCACAGGGTGCTATCAACGGAAAGAGTGAAGAGGCGGCTCAACTTCAGGAACTCCACACGCTCCCTGATTTCGATGAGACTCGTTGGGGGGGACTCAAGTACGGTCGTGTCCACATGATTCAACGCCTTCTGAAACACCTTTGAGTTCAGAGCATGAAACGCCCGCGTGTTTCGCTCATTTTTTTCGGACAAATACGGGTCCTGTATCTGGGTGCGGTCAATGTAGATTTTCAGGAGGCGCTTTTCCAGCCTGGAGGGGATCATCAAGGCATCCCGAGTCTCGTGTTCGTACTTGGTTTTGATGAGCGTATTCAAGAAGCTCTTGTCCCATGGATCCTCGATTTGCTGATCGATGAGGTTGAGTATCCGGTTCAGTACGGTTTCATATTGCTCCTGTAGCAACGGGGATTTCTCTCGTCGCATGATCGTCCCGAACATATGGTCGGAGCAGGGGTAGTATCGTTCGTCCTCTTCGGTATAGACCATGAAACGGACCTGCTCCGGAGAATCCACGTGGTCCGGATAGGCGTAGTAATCAAGGTGGTTTTCAATGAAGAACGTGGTGTACCAGGCGTCTCTGATAGGATCTTGTCCGGGTTTGTAGGGGCGTTCGGGATCAAAGGAGTCTTGTTCCGTGGCGTTCTGACTGTTTGACTTCATCTTTTCTCCCATGCATCTTCGGGTGGAACAACACAGCGGACGAGATGGGCCGGTTTCTTCAACTATCCCTTTTGTTTCAACAGCTTTGTGACAGATTCCTCTATAAGATAACTGGGGGGCATCCCAGCAAAGTAATCGCTGATGGTGCCGTTATGGTCGATGACGAAGGTGGTCGGGATCCCTCGGATGCCACCGTAGTCAAGTACCACCTCCCTTGTTCCCAGCAGCACGGGGTAAGTAATCCCGTAACGTTGAATAAAAGGCCTCAAAACCGTGTCGACTTCATGATCGAGAGACACTCCGATGACCTCAACACCCTGATCTCCGAACTTCTGCCGGAGCTTCAGAAGATGGGGGATTTCTTGGCGGCATGGACCGCACCAAGTCGCAAAAAAATTGAGGAGCACAACATGGCCTTTATAGTCAGCGAGGCGGTAGACGCGGCCGTTCAAATCCTTGAGCGCAAAGTCCGGAGCAGCATTGGAGACCAGAGGCGTTGATTCGTCCTGCCCACCGCATCCACAAAGCAGAAGGATGGCGAAAGTAGCAACAAGAAACGTTCCGTATGCGGACTTAATGATTCCTGACTTCTGATGCAAGGTAATAGCCTCAATGGTTAAAGAGAACCGTGACGCGCGGGGAAGATCACTCACCTATCGTCAACAACGCCACCGGATCGCGCAAGGTGTTGCTCAATCGTTTCAGCCTCTACCAGTCTGATCGTGACGTGAAGGCCCAGTATCTCCAGAATCTGCTCCCCCAGGTGCCTCAGCATGCCTTCCAATACCTTGACTTCGTCCGAGAAAATAGCATCATTGACCTCGAGCCATATTTCGATCATGTCTTGGTAATTCTCTCTGGCCAGATGGATCAGGAAACGAGGAGAGAAATCCTGCGCAATACGATCTATGATCCGGCCAATCTGGGCGGGATGTACTTTGACACCACGAATGGTAAGGACTTCTCCAGTGTAGCCCGTGATCCCTGACATGCGTATGAGGGTCCGGCCACATGGACAAGCTCTGGTCATCTTAGATGCAAGATCGCCTGTCTTGAATCGGATAAGGGGAAAGGCTTTTGCAGTCAAAGTGGTCAGTACGACTTCTCCCTCTTCGCCCGGGGCGCATGGAGTGTTTTCATCCACATTCACGATTTCGACCAGGAAATGGTCTTCAGAGATGTGCAACCCGTCCTTTTCCATGCATTCATAAGCAATCCCCGGCCCCGTGACGTCGCTCAGCCCGTACGCAGCTGTCACGTCAACTTCCAAAGTCGACTCCAACCCGTTTCGGACTTCCTGTGGCAGCGCCTCTCCTACGACCATCATGGCCTTTAAGGCAAGGGCATTGGCCTTCGTGCCGGTGGTCTTCATCACCTCAATCATATGCATGGCGTAAGAGGGCGTTGTCAGCAGCACTGAAGTCTTGTAATCCTCCATGGCCATGAGCTGTTTTGAAGTGCTCATATGAGACATGGGCATCACCGAAGCCCCGATTTCTTCGGCACCCTCTTTCAGGGCACGACCCCAATTCGACAGGCCGGGGTTCAAGCAGATTTGAACGACATCCGTATCCACCGCTCCGCCTGCCGTCAGGAAACGGGCAGTGAGCGCACTTCTTATTTTGAGATCGCTTTTAGTGTAACCGACCACCACCGGCTGGGGCGTTGTCCCTGTTGAAGAGCTAATCCTAACAATGTCGCGAAGGGGCAGGGCGAACAAGCCGTAAGGGTAATTGCTGCCAAGATCTTCTCGCGTCGTAAAAGGGAGTTTGTGGATGTCGCCCACAGAACCCAACGCACCAGGATCGATATCAGCAGCATCAAACTGTTTCTTGTAGAACGGGACGTTCTTATAGGTCCGATTCAGTGTGCTCTGGAGCCGTTCCAGTTGCAGTTGTTCGATGTCTTCTTCCTTCATCCGCTCGTTTTCGTCATCCCAGAATCTCAAGGCCGTTCCCTCCCTTCCCAGAATGTCTTGTAGTCCTTGCCAAGATAGGCTCGTTTTACGTCAGCATCATTCATGAGTTCATCAGAGGGTCCTTGCAGGACGACTCTGCCGGTTTCCAAAACGTAACCACGATCAGATATCCTGAGAGATGCCCGAGCGTTCTGTTCAACCATCAATATCGTCACACCACTCTTGCGAAGCTCGGAAATGGTGTTCATGATGTCCTTTACAACCAGAGGGGCAAGGCCCATGGAAGGTTCGTCCAATAGCAGAAGTTTCGGCCTCGCCATGAGGGCTCGCCCAATGGCGAGCATCTGCTGCTCTCCACCGGAAAGGGTTCCTGCAATCTGCCCAGAGCGCTCTTTGAGACGAGGAAACAGCTGAAAGACCCAGTCTAAATCCGCGCTGATCGCTTTCCTTTCTTTCTTCTTAAAGCGCAGAAACGCTCCCAACTCCAGGTTTTCCATGACTGTCAAAGGGCCAAAGATTTGCCTCCCTTCGGGAACTTGACTGATCCCGGCTGCCACCACCTTCTCGGGGCGGAGCCCAGTGATCTTCTTGTTCTCGAAGTCGATCTCACCTTTGGCGCGACGGATGAGCCCGGATATGGTGTTCAGGATAGTCGTCTTCCCTGCGCCGTTTGCACCGATCAGCGAAACGATCTCACCCCCTTGGACATGAAGCGATACATTGTCAAGGGCTCTAATCCGGCCGTAGTATGCGTGAAGGTTTTTCACCCTAAGCATCATCACCTCGCAAAATTCCGAAAATAGACGGCACAGCAAAAAGCTCCAGGTGCAAGGCGCGCAAATTTTGAGGAATGAGGCGTACGCAAAAAGGCTCAAGGCATAAGGCCAAAGGCACAGGGCCGAACAATGTAACTCCAATTCCCCTAAGCCTTGCGCCCTGCGTCCTGCGCCACGTTCGTACGTCGCAATGATTCACCCTGTTAAATCGGTTCTGCCGTCTCGCGTAGCGAGAATTTAACAGGGCGGGGATGCTGCGGAACGTCGCAAATGGACTTTTTGCAAAGCCGTTAAGCATAGGCTTCATCTCCCAAATATGCCGAGATGACTTCAGGGTCGTCCTGCACCTCTCGTGGTGTGCCTTCCGCGATTTTCATTCCATAGTTCAGCACGACAATCTCATCAGAAAGTTCCATGGCCACTTCCATGTTGTGTTCTACCAACAAGACGGTGACTCCGGTATCCCGAATCTTCAGAATGAGCTCACACAGGGTCTGGGCTTCAGCAGTGTCAAGACCTGAAGCCGGTTCATCCAACAGGAGAAGTTTCGGCTCGGTGGCCAGGGCTCTGGCAATCTCCAGATAACGCTGAAGGCCAAACGGAAGCCCGGAGGAATCCTCATGGACCCGCTGGCCCAGTCCCACAAACTCGAGGAGCTCCAAGGACTGGTTGACAATCTCGTGCTCCTCCACGCGCGCTGCCGGCAACCTCAATGCATTTGCAAATACGCCGGACTTGGTCCTGGTATGCCGACCCAGCATGACGTTCTCAATGACTGACATGTTTTCAAAGAGTTCAACATTTTGAAACGTGCGAGCGATCCCTCTCTGGGTAATAACGTGGGGCTTGAAGCCATCAATCCTTTTTCCAAGAAACCAGATTGCTCCTTCGGAGAGAGCTTCGACACCCGTTACGATGTTGTAGAGCGTCGTCTTGCCGGCGCCGTTTGGACCGATCAGAGACTTGATCTGGCCCTCGGTTACTGCAAATGAAACGTCGGCAAGGGCGGTCAGGCCTCCAAAGGATTTAGTAACATTTTCAATTTGAAGCATCTTGTCCATGATGGAGGCTCTTTTTAACACAGCTCACAATGGAGTCAATATCTGCATGAGAGCTGTTTAGGAAGATAGCGAAATAATAGGGACTGCCGGAGTTGTTCTCAATATATCCGGCCCTCGCCTTAATGCCCCTCAAACTGCCGGTCTTGTACAAAAGAGTTCCCTCGCGTACGAGAAGGGCACGGTACGGTTCAAAACGTTTCAAAACAGTGAGCATATCAAGGGGGGAGAGCCGGTTTTCTCTGGAGATTCCGGATCCTTCAGTAATCTGAACATCGCTTAAACCCAAGACCTCCCGGCAATAGCTCGAAAGCACATCCACCCCTTTGGCAAGCGTGCCGGGCGGGCCATGTACCTGGGCACCAAGCGCAAGGAGGATCTGGTTGGCCATAAAATTGTTGGAGAACTCAAGCATCTTCTTCACGGCCTGATCCAGGGTGAAGACCGAGTGGTAGACGTATATCAATGTGTCGCCAGGTGCCACCACGCCAGCGCGCATGTTGCCCTGATACACCTTCCCGTTTTCTTTCAGAAAGTGCGCCAATATCTCCCCGGCGTAAAGCGCTGCTTCATGTTTGTGGTGGGAAAACGTGTATCGGCCGGTTTCCAAGCCAAGTTGGCGGATCTTCTGGCGTCCAAGGGGTGTTATGGGCGTCTGGGGCTCTGCTGAGACAATCCGGCCAGCACCATCCCGTTTAAAAAAAACAGTATTGAAGTTGGCACACAACGCACCGTTAGGCGCATCATATGGATTCGTGGAGGACCCAACCCCCGGAATAATGTCATCTGCAAAATAAGTGTCGTCCAGGACAAGATCATTCAAGCCCTGGAGCTTGGGGGCCAGGGCTTTGGCAATTTCCTGCCACACCTCTGAGATAAGAAGTGGGTCTCCGTAGCCCTTTACCTTCAGGTTTTGGTCGCAGTCCAGGTAAAATTCGGTATGGAATCTGTACGATTTCCCAAAGTGATCAATCGCAGCAAGACCCGTCAGAATTTTCAACGTTGAGGCAGGGACGCATTTCTTGGTTGCATTCCAACTGTAGAGGATGCGGCCGTCAGGTCCCGCCACCAGCAGAGCATCCCGTGAAGAGATTTGATGCAAGAGGCATGATGGTAGCTCAGCCGCCGCAGCCAGAGAGATGTAGGTGTCGATTCCGCAAGATACCCGCCAGCTTTGTGGGATGGCAGGACCGAATAACCACGCCCAAAAAAGCAGCACGGCGCCGACGCTCCAGATGAGAGCCGTACGTTTTTTCCCCATTAGCACTGTCAGGAGGGCCATCGACCTGCAATGCTTGTCAAAAGGATATGGCATGTCTTGTACAATCTATTAGACTGTCAAATCTCTTCTTCTCATATTTGAACAGCTTTTCCTAAACACGACTTCATATCATACCTACCAAAACGATCTCAAGCAATAGTCAGGGAAAACCTTTTGTGGGTCTTTTGACTTAG
>JAQBAU010000193.1:0-24682 GCA_032126655.1 Desulfobacterales bacterium | reverse complement strand
AGGACCGCCGTGTGTTTGGTCACGTTGGCCTGGAGCATGTCGTTTACGTCTCCGTGGCAGCCAGAACAAATGGCCGACGCTGTTTCCTTGGCATAGACCATCTGGGTCGGCTTGTGCACCGGGTGGCATGTCATACAGTCGGCTGAGGCCATCTGGACCTCGGGGCTGTGAGACTCATGACAGGCGGTGCAATCCGGGATATATCCGTGTTTTTCAGCGTGACAGTCAGTACACGCCACATTCGTCGTGTGCTTGCTTGGGAAGTTCTTTATTTCGTTGCCCTGCTGGGCATGGCATTGAGGGCACGCGGTTTCAGCAGGCATCGGGATCTGCAATGGCTTATGAGGATCGGCGTGGCAGTCTAGGCAAGGCGTTAAGTCTTTACTCTCCCCGTGAAACGGGCCTCCACTGGCGCTCAGATGGCACGCGGCACATTTGGGCATGATCGCCTCATAATTCTTTTTCCGAGGATTGTACACGTGGTATTCTGTATGGCATCGCACACAGTCAATCTGATGCTTCCCCCCTTCTGCCTTAACGGCTTCAAATACAGAAAGGTGGCACTGACCGCATTCGACCGTTGTGAGGGGTTGAATCTTGCCTTCATAGGGCGATTTCTCTTTGGCTAAGACTACCCCCGGCTGCGTGGCACACACGCCCGCAATGATCAACCCAAAGATTCCAACCACAGTGACGACGATAGCTACCCTTTTTGAGATCATTATTTGATCACCTCTGCATCAGAAATATTCGATTTGTCCGGCTTGCAAAGACTGAGGCGTCCTATCGCAAGTCATGAGCTATGCCGTGGCAATCGCCGCATTTCGGGAACTTCTGGATCATACGTGCCGGATGCGGTACGCCGTGGCAGTCTGTGCACTGCTCTATGGCTTTGTGTTTATCCGGATGACAAGTCGTACAGGCAAGGTCGTGGTGTTTCGTTGTGTTTGCCTGAAGCAGGGTCATTGCATCCTCATGGCAAGCGCCGCAATAATGCGACGGGGTCTCAGACGCGTAGGCGATTACGAGCGGCATATGAACTGGATGGCAGGACTTGCAGGCCTCAAAGTCCATGTCTGCGGTGTGTTTGTCGTGACAATCCATGCAAACGGGGATTACCCGGTGCCGTGCGTGACACTCGTTACATGGCAAATCCGTGTGAGCACTGGGATGATCCTGTACTTCCTGGCCCTGCTGTGCGTGACAGGAGAGGCAAGGAGCGGTAAGTTCGCCCTCCAAGGCAATATCCAGGGGGGCATGCGTGTCGGAATGGCAGCCTCCGCAGTTCTCCAGTTTATAATGGGCTTCGTCAGCATGACACATGCTGCACTCTGGAACAGCACTGGCTCCTGCGGGCGGATGTTCAACGTGGCAGTCTTGACATCCAACTTCGGTCTGGTGTTTGGCTCCTTTTTCTGCAATCGTTTGAGGCTGTTGCGGGTGACAATTGCCGCATTGCGCATCAGCTATAGGCTGAAGTGCCCCAGTTGTCTTTGCCCCGCTGGTGGATTTCGCTTGTGCGGGAGATGAACTCGAGGGCTTGACCCCCGTTCTTTGTTCACAGCCGAAAACGCAGACCAAAGCGATTACACCAACGACACTAGCCACCATGCCGATCGACTTCATAGTCGTCAGGCGGCTGAACAAAGTATTTCCCTTTTTTCTGCTTCGCATAGCTATCTCTCCTCAAAGTTTTCCCCAACGGAAAATCCCGCTGCTGGAGCCAAGTGGTTTTCTGACTAAAGATGGTAAGCGCCTACCATTGCGATGGAATAAAGTCAAGTATTTTTTCGCAAAAGCAAACAGTTGCAGGCCACCAAACACGGGCTCCGCGTCAAGGAAACTTGCCCTGAAAAATGGCCCGTCGGGATCCATCTAATTCCGTGAAGTACTCGGTTTGACCATGTCAAAATCATGGCGAAATCGAACCCCGCCAAGTGGGGGTGAAAAGAACCCGCAAGGAGTGGCAATTGCCGTTTTTGTACGGATCGTGGTACTCAGACGACGAACTTGGTGTTGTGTCTCACATGTAATTTACAAAAGTAACCTGCATTTGGCCATTTGTGCTGGGTTATCAACACGTGAAACTCGAAGCACATACTCTTTTCAAGACAACAGCCACAAATCCGAAATCCGAATATCGAAATCCGAAACAAATTCAAAATTCGAATGTTCCAATGACAGAAACTACCGAGATGAGGCTTATGTGATTGTATTCTTGTTTCGATCATTTGAATTTTGGTCATTCGGGTTTGTTTAGGATTTCGATATTCGGATTTCGAATTTGTGATATGCCCTTTGAGGATCCTGTGCGATCCTGAAGGTTATGTAAACTATTCACGGGATGCAACAATAGAACTGGTGACTGATAATGTGGCATGAAAGAATACAGGACTTTGGCGAGGAAGTTCAACCTGATAGCACCTTCCGTTTTGAATGCCACGGGAGTTTGGGCTGCTTTGGGAAGTGTTGCAGCACCGAAATCACCCTGACCCCTTATGACATTGCTCGGATGCGGCGACACCTGGGGATAGACACAGCCGCCTTCCTTTCCAACTATTGTAATACTTACACAGATCGTCGAACCGGTTTCCCTTTTGTCACCCTCAGACAAAGGGAAGATGACTGGTGCATCTTCTTGGGAAGAGACGGGTGCAGCCTCTATGAGAACAGGCCAAGTTGCTGCAGGAATTATCCTTTGGCACGGGTCATCGATGAGGACTGGAAGAGCGGCAACCGGGTGATCAGGTATCACCTGCAACAACAGACCGCTTACTGCGAAGGCTTTGGGAGGGGACCCGACTTGACCGTAGACCGCTATATCGAGATGAACGGACTGGGGCCTTACGAAAAGGCAAACGATATATTCCTGGATATTCCCTTCACCTTCAACAGCCTTCCAAAACATCTGAAGCAGGACAGAGATGTTCAAAGCATGGTCTTTGATGCTGTGTTCAACTTTGACAGGTTTTTTGAAAAATACGGGCACTTTCCGCATACCGCTGTGCCAGATGATGACGGCGCATTGATCATTCTGATCAGGAGCATAGTCTTGAACCTGATCAGGAAAACAGGGGGATTAAACCATGATTGAGCACCTGCGCGAGGTTTAAAGTCCTGTGCTGATGTTTTCCGACCACAACGAAAAGAATCTTTACGTTTCGGATTGTGTCATAGGTCAATGTAGTCCAGGAGTTGGGGCAGAAGCTCTCCGGCTTTTCCCTGAATGGAAAGGTCGAAGAGAGAGCTCTGGGCCGTTTTCGAACGGTTCAACTCTATGACAAAGGCACCTGCGGTTCTTTTTGCCACCAGGCCAAACGATGCAGCAGGCTGCACAACGGCTGAAGTTCCCACGATGAGCATGAGCTGTGCTTTCTGAAGGGATGTGTAGATCGTACGTAGAATCCTTTCGTCAAGGGCTTCGCCAAACCACACCACGTCTGGTCGAAGCAATCCGCCGCAAGCCGCGCACGTGGGGAGTATCTTGATGGGGACGTCCCTGTTCTCAAAGGTCTGGTTGCATTCCATACATCTGACACACCAGATGGTGCCGTGCATCTCAATCGGGTTGCTACTTCCAGCCACCCTGTGCAACCCGTCTACATTTTGTGTCACAAGCGCAAAGTCTTGAATCCTCTTCTCGAGCTCAACAAGGGCATAATGACCTGGATTAGGGCCAAGAAATTTGATCAGGCCGCGCCTCCAGTCGTACCACTGCCACACCAGTTCCGGGTCTCTTTGAAACGCCTCCAGGGTTGCAAGCTGTTCCGCCCGGTACTGTTTCCATAGGCCGTTCTTTCCCCTGAAGGTGGGCACGCCACTTTCCTGCGAAATGCCGGCCCCCGTCAAGACCACAACCCTGGAGGAAGCCTTGATTCGCTCTGCGGCCTGCCTAACGGCCTCGTTGTTCATGACGTGTCCCTTAACCGTTCGCTAAAACCGCGGTCCGCCTTTGTCGAATTAAGGCGGAGGCACCTGAAGGGCTTCACAGCAAAGGCTATTTAGTCTTACACTCGTCCAGTATCTTCTGAAGGGCTATGGCGCACTCAGCTTTGTTTTCATCCGGACAGTCAATGTCCAGAATCTGTTTCGCCAGGTCGATCTGATTGACCTTGGCCTGAAACCTTTCCGCCTCCTCGGTCACCCGTCTTATGATCTCAGCATCATGTTTGTCTGTAATCGGCATTCTGCCTCCTTCGTTCGAACCCCAGTTATTTAATCAGGATCATCTCCTGATTATTTGTAGTTAATTACGGTAAAATAAGTGTGTCATCTCCAATTAAGCAGGTGTGATCTCAGAGGGTTCAAGGATTCAAGGGTTCGAGTGTAACTGCTAAGAAATTATAGAGATTTGAAAGTTCTGTTCTGTCTATTCCTTCTAACATAGCAGAAGGATATGGAAGAAAGACAACCAAGGACTACATACGGCGCTGATAAAATCTTTAGAAAACAAACCCTTGAATCCTTGGACCCTCTTCTCCAGCTAAACTGGAGAAGAACCTTTGATCATTCTTACATGTTCAACCTTGATACATTTGTCCATCACAACCTCAAGGCCTGCCTCCCGTGCCTTTTCTGCGGCCTCGTTGTGTACAATGCCTAGCTGCATCCAGACGACCCTGGCACCAATCTCGACGGCATCATCCACAATAGGAGATACGGCATCTGGTTTCCTGAAAACGGTCACAATGTCAACGGGAAAAGGAATGGCTTTCAGATTTGGATAACATTTCTCTCCCAATATGTCCTTTTGACCGGGGTTGACCGGCACGATCCTGTAGTCATTTTCCTTCATGTATTTTGCCACCTGATGGCTGTCCCTTTCTGGCTTAGGGGATAGGCCTACTACGGCTACGATCTTGTATTTCTGAAGCATTGCCCCAATCGCCTCAGATGGTGGATTGTGTGCGGCTATTTCACTCAGTTGATTCGACATTGTTC
The DNA here is from genome assembly GCA_032126655.1 of Desulfobacterales bacterium. Lineage (GTDB taxonomy): Bacteria > Desulfobacterota > Desulfobacteria > Desulfobacterales. The sequence continues at coordinate 19,741 of JAQBAU010000193.1, read as the reverse complement.
ACTCCTGCCGTTCCCTGACTGGTTACCATATGCACTCGGGTCGTCCGGGTCAAGGTGCCATAGCCCAGAGCCCCCGTTCCCCTCCCCTTTTACCTTGACACTGAACCGACTTCCTTATACTTGGCAAGTAGGTTTTATCATTACGTTATCAAGATGGATGATCCGGTATTGTATCCCAGAGATTATTTGAAAAGTTAAAGCAAACATGACCTCCGCGGTGAGTCATTAAGATGTAAAACTCGAAGCACGAAATTCGAAATCCGACACGAAGTGAAGCTTGAGCGCCCAACAATGACCAAACTCCGAATTTTCTAATGTTCTAAACAGGTTCTTGTGCTGTTTTGGTTATTTGAATTTTGGTCATTCGGGCTTGTTTAGGATTTCGTGCTTCGGATTTCGGATTTATGAGACCCGTCTTTGGAGGTCCTGGGCGATCCCGGAAATAATGTGAGTAATTCCTGGGATGCGACACTGTTATAAATCTCCCTCGAGAAGGAGGCATGATCATGACGACGCAAGACACCAATTTTAGAATTGAACGAGACACCATGGGGGAGGTCCAGGTCCCCGCAGATGTCTACTATGGGGCTCAGACCCAGCGTGCGGTGCAAAACTTCCCAGTAAGTGGCCTCAGATTCCCAAGGGTTTTTATCAGGGCACTCGGTCTTATAAAGAAATATGCGGCCCAAGTAAATGCTGATCTCGGGCTTCTAGACCCCAAGCACGCCAAAGTCATAATGGCAGCGGCTGACGAAGTGGCAGTCGGAACGATGGACGAGCAATTCGTAGTAGACCTTTTTCAAACAGGATCCGGTACCTCCACGAACATGAATGCCAATGAAGTCATTGCCACAAGGGCAAATGAACTCCTTACCGGCAAGCGAGACTCAAAAAATCCGGTGCATCCCAATGACCACGTGAACATGGGACAGTCGAGTAACGATGTCATCCCCACCGCCGCTCACATAGCTGCACTATGTTCTATTCATGAGGATCTTATTCCTTCCCTGGAAACCCTTCACGAGTCTCTGCGCCGCAAATCCGAGGAGTTTGACTCTATTGTCAAAATCGGACGGACCCACCTCCAAGATGCCGTTCCGATCCGGCTGGGCCAGGAGTTCGGCGGGTATGCTCACCAGGTAAAGCTTGGCATAGGACGCCTCCAGGCACCCATGCGCTCGCTTTCGGCACTCGCCCTTGGCGGGACTGCAGTGGGGACAGGCCTGAACACGCACCCTGAATTTGCTTCCCGGGTAATTGAATTGATCTCTCAAGAGGCTGGCTGTCAATTCGCTGAGACTGAGAATCATTTTGAAGCGCAGGCGAATCAGGACGCGGCCGTCGAAACCGGTGGCATCTTGAAGACGGTCGCTGTGAGTCTGATGAAGATAGCAAATGATGTCCGGTGGCTTTCCTGTGGTCCCCGCTGCGGCCTTGGAGAGATTAATACGCCGGCTCTTCAGCCGGGGTCTTCAATTATGCCCGGGAAAGTGAACCCGGTCATCGCAGAATCCGTCATTCAAATTGCTGCGCAAGTCATCGGGAGCGACGTGACCATCACCGTGAGTGGGCAGGTTGGCAATTTTGAGTTGAGCGTGATGCTTCCCGTGATTTCTCACAACCTGTTACAGTCGATCAGGCTCCTTGGTTTAGCGGCGGAGAACTTTGCCGAGAAATGTATCAACGGCATCACAGCCAACGAAGCCACGTGCAGTGCTTTTGTAGAAAACAGCCTGGCCTTGTGTACGGCGCTTGTTCCTGTCATAGGATACGAGAACGCTGCAGCGATTGCTCATGAGGCTTACGCAACGGGCAAGACGGTGCGAGAGGTAGCCATGAAGAAAAAAGTGCTCCCGGAGGCACAACTGACAGAATTGCTGGACCCCATGGGAATGACCTAGTTTGCAGTGGGGGGATGCACGGATACGAAAAAAATTTGACTGGCCTAGTAATTCTGTGATACATTCCAACAAATTAAATCAAACGATAGGTGACAGAGTCAGTAATTGGTCAAGTTAGCAACGCTCGATGCAAGGAGGACAGCACGATGGGCGAATGGATAAGAAGAACGTTGGTGGTTGTCATTGTGGTTGCCCTGGTCTTCACTACCACAGGATTTTCCGCCCTTGCCCAGGGGGAGCTGCAATTGGACAATAAGGCCCCCGCTGAGTCAATGGTTGCGGACTTTTGTGTGATGAGGCCCTTGGGAATCGGTGCAACGGTAGTGGGCACGGCCTTTTTCATTGTTTCGCTTCCTTTTAGTGCGCTTGGTAGAAACACCGGAACAGCTTGGAAAAAGATGGTCGCTGACCCTTTTGCTTTTACCTTTGCTAGGCCCCTGGGAGAAGTGGACTAGAGGCCATTTCAGCTTAGGCTATTCCCCCCGAACTGACGCCTTTGCCTCTCTCGGCGCCACTTGCATGGGATTCTGTTGCAGCTGAGCAATCCCAAAGGATGTATGGGTGGTGTACGAAAGGTGGTAGATAAAGGGGGATTCCTTTGTAGCAAGAAGCCCTTCGAACCTAAAGCTGCAGATTCCCACATCCCATCCCCCCAGGTTGAACCGAAAGCAAGCGCATCCGCTGTCCCGGCGCAGGGTGACTGCATGGATCTTTGATTCTCTGAATGAGCCCGACGTTTTCAACCTACCGAACTATTGACAACAACACCAAAATATACTATAGGCCACCAGAGTTACAGGCCAATTGCGTTTCACGGCTGCAATCCGGAACACAGTAACACAGCCAGACTCGGGCCATTTACAGATGGAGGGAAACGTCATGTCCGCACAAGAAACACTTCAGACAATGGATCGAAGGCGCTTTTTGAAACTGTCCGGCATTTTGGGAGTGGGCTTTGCTGCAGGCGGTTTGCTACCCATTTCAGAAGCCGTGGCATTCGACAAAGAGCTGTACAAAGTGACCAAGACACGTCCGGGTATGGGAACATTTGTGTCCATAACCGTCATGCATCCGTCAAAGACGGAAGCCGAAGAGGTCATAGGGAAAGCCTTTGAAGAGATGGACCGGGTGGCCTTGTTGATGGATCGGTATCGTTCGGATTCTCCCATAGGTCTCCTCAACAAAGAAGGGAGCCTGGCGGAAGTGCCTCCTGACGTAGGCCGTGTGATCAAGCGCTCTCTCCATTTTCACAAAGCGAGTCAAGGAGCCTTCGACATCACTGTGCAACCCGTAGTCGACCTGTATAGGCAACACTTTGAAGCAAAGGGTGGCCCGCCATCCGAAAAAGAACTGGAAAAAGTACTGGCCCTGGTGGACGCCAACGCAATGAAGTTTGATGGCAAATCGGTTCGATTCGAGACACCAGGCATGGGCATCACCCTGGACGGGATTGCAAAAGGATATGTCATCGATTGCGGAGCCGAGTCTATTAAGAGTCACGGCATCAAACATGCCCTCATCAACGCAGGCGGTGACATAGCCGTTGCAGGCGGCAAAGAGGGCGGGAGCCCGTGGAAGGTGGGCGTTCAGAATCCCGACAAGGAGGGGCCCTATTTGGACATTGTGAAAATGAACAATGGCGCTCTGGCTACGTCGGGTAATTACGAGATATATTTTGACAAAGAGAAGCTATATCATCATATTGTGAATCCCAACACAGGCCTATCACCCGCCCAAAGCGATAGTGTTACTGTGATGGCTTCCACCGTGATGGACGCAGATGCACTTTCAACGGCTATTTTCGTACTGGAACCTGCGGCAGGGAAGCGATTCATCGAAGGAGTCCCAGGGACTGCTTGTCTAATTCTGGGCCGCGACAAACAACGGATTGTTTCAAATGGCTGGCCAAGTTAACGGGTAGGCTGTTGAAGTAAGATATTTCTACTTTACAACAGAGCAAAAAGGCTGCCGGTCGTGGCAGCCTTTTTTTATGGAGAGAATTCTCGCAACGCCTCGGCGTCTGAGGTTGATAGCAACTTGTTTGGCCCTGAGCTTCATCGCTGACTCTCAAAAGAAAAGGCTAACCGCCACCTGGCGATTAGCCTTTAACAGGAGGAAAGCCGATGAAGAAATCTTTCTCTTCTCAGCAATCGTTTGTATGACCTCGCAACAATAGTGCCAAATTGCAGTATCCTCGAAGAAATTTCCTTTTTTCCTATGGCGACAAGGGAGGGGATAACGGTATAACCAGTTTATTTTACAGGAAACATTGCCTCCCAAGGTTTTTTTGAAGGTGGCCGGGGGCGGCTTGAGTCTTGACGGATTTGTGCCTATTTAGGCCCCTGAAATTGCATCAATATGTATGAATATTTATACAGACAGGCCAGGGATAGCCTTTAACTATCTGATAATACAAAAAATTGTTGCATGTGCCAACTTTTGATACAAGCCGCCCCCAGAGAAGTGCAAGTGGTTGATATCTTAAGCAATGCTCATGATGCCAACTCCTTTGTGCCACACTGAACGTTCCGTCTTCCCTGGATCTTTCAGTGTTTGTATGGAGGACGCTTCGGTATGACGATCCGTTCCGTTGACTACAGGAGGCCATGTTTTTTCAGGCGGTACTGCAGGTTGGCTCGGGGAATGTTCAGAAGGTTGGCTGCCCTGGCCTGTACGTTGTCTGACAGGGCAAGGGCTTTTTGAATCAACCTCTTCTCTATGGCATCGAGCGTCTCAGGAAGGTTAGACAGTTTCCGCCAGTCTATTGGCATTTCCAGGTCTGCAAAACCCAGTAGCTCTTTGGGCAAGTCGGTTAGGGTGATCTCGTCGTCTCTGCTTAGAAGCACGGCTCGCTCAATGGCGTTCTCGAACTCTCTTACGTTTCCAGGCCAGCGATGATTGCATAGAAAACGCATGGCTTCAGGGGAGATGGTTACCTCTTCCCTGTTGGCTTCCCGGGCATATTTGTTCACGAAGTGGGTGGTCAGAAGGGGGATGTCCTCAGAACGTTCCCTGAGGGGAGGGAGCGTGATATGAACCACGTTGAGACGAAAATAGAGGTCTTCTCGGAAACGGGCATCCTCTACTTCTTTCTTGAGGTCCTTATTGGTTGCTGCAACAAGCCTGATGTCAAACTCAATAGTCTTTGTTCCACCCACCCGTTCAAAGGTCATTTCTTCAAGGACGCGAAGGAGCTTGACCTGCACCGGGGTGGGTATTTCACCAATTTCATCCAGAAATAACGTCCCTCCGTCTGCGAGTTCAAACCGACCCTTCCTCATGGCCGTAGCCCCCGTGAAGGCTCCCTTTTCATGACCGAAAAGCTCACTTTCCAGCAGGGTCTCGGTGAGGGCTGCGCAGCTGACGGCCACAAACGGCTTGTTGCGGCGAGGGCTGTTGTAATGAATTGCTCTGGCGATCAGCTCCTTCCCGCTGCCGCTCTCACCTGTAATCAGTACCGTTGCCTTGGTTGGAGCAACCTTCTGGATCATGTTAAATATCTCGTGCATCGGCTTACTCTTACCAATGATATTGTCGAAACGATAGCGACCTTCCAGATCCCGCAAAAGCCGACGGTTCTCTTTCAAGATCCTGTACGTACTAATTGCGTTGTGCACCATCTGTTTCAGAGTTTCATTCTGAAAAGGCTTCTGGATGAAGTTGAAAGCGCCCAACTGCATGGCCTCAACAGCCCTTTCTACGGTTCCGTAAGCTGTCATCATGACCACGGGCAGATGTGGGTTCTTTTCCTTGATTTGTTTGAGGAGCTCGATACCGTCCATGACCGGCATCTTCATGTCTGTAAGGACTAAATCAAGGTCGACACTATCTACCACTTCAAGGGCTCCTTGGGCGCTGTCGGCCGTAAGCATTTCATACCCTTCCCCTGAGAGAAAGGCACTCAGGACCATGCGGTAGTTCTTCTCGTCATCCACGATAAGGATTGTTTCCATTGATTTGTTCCTGTTCGTTGGTCGTGCGTTAGCTGAGGGGTCAAGTTGTCCCGTTCAAGTTCAAACTGCACATGGTGAGCTCAAAACATCCCCCTCGCCGCTGTTTCAGAATAGCGCTCTACCGGCAGTGTAACCGCCACCTGAATCCCTTTCTCCGGACTGTTGTCGATTTCAATGATACCGCCGTGCCCTTCCACAATCTTCTTGACGATCGGAAGCCCCAGTCCACTCCCCTTATCCTTTGAAGTAAAGAAGGGTTCCCAAATCCTGTTAAGAATTTCGTCCGGGATGCCGGGTCCATCATCGGCAAAGAGTATGGTCAGGGTGTGTTTCCGGGAAAACAGTTCGATGTATATATTCCCGCCTTCCGGCATGGCCTGCATGGCGTTGATCAGAATATTCAGGAACGCCTGATACAGCAGCCCTGGATCAGCCTGTATCTCCGGGATGTCTGTGGCAAGTCGCTTATGGATCTGGTAGCCGTTCTTGCTGACTTCCGGCGCAAGGAACGAGAGGTTCTTCTCAATGACATCGTCGACCTTGCACGGCATGAAGTCAGGTGCCTGGGGCCGGGCAAAGCTCAGAAAATCGGTCACAATGCTGTTGAGGCGATTGGCCTCCTGCACGACGACGTCTGCAAGTTCGACTTCAGCAGGGGCTGTGGGGGTCAACTTCTGCTTCAAGAGCTCAGCTGTGCTGCTAATGATCCCCAAGGGATTCCGGATTTCGTGGGAGATGCCCGCCACCATTTCGCCAAGGCTTGCCAGTCTCTGTGCATTTCCCAGTTTTTCCTTCAGAAGGAGTCGCTCCTGAGCTCGTTTTTCGATGATTTGCTCACCCCGTTTCACAAAGTGTCGAAGGACCAGAAAGAGAAGTCCCATGATGACAAAAGAAATGATAATAATTCTGTACTTGAACGCAGTAATGATCCGGTAATCGTCAGACAAATCCTGTACAATCTCAAATACCCCCAAGATGGGTCCTTCCATATTTGATAGGGGCCTTTCAGCCCTCAGCGGCACGTATGTCTTCAGCTTGCTCTCTACCGGGGCTCCGAAGAGCATCCTCCAGAATCCTCCACTACGCGTCAACTTGGAGCGTGATTTTCCCTCCAGGGCCTGCTTGTAATCGATCCCCCCCAAGCCCTTTCGCCCCAACAGGTCTTCGTCAAAGCTGTAGAAAATCACATTTTCCCCGCGATCAAAGATGTTTACCGTTTCTACGTCAAAACTGTGGAGGGTGTTTCTTACGACTTTGTCAAGGCGGTCAAACAGAACCTTGTTCTGCAGCTGAATAACCTGACCAAACTGAAGCGCCGCCGGGACAATGAATTGGAGGAAGACCTGGTGGTTGAGGTTCTCTGCCATCAACAGGGCGTAGTCCTCACTTTTTTTCAACAGGACTGTTTCGGCTCGATTGGCAATGACCGTTGACAGGGCCAAAGAACCGACAAGAACGACAACAAGGCTGGTGAAAGTAAAATACTTAACAAGTTTGAACGGTTTTATGGGTGCGATATCTTTTGCATCCATCCCACTAATTGTAGAGTCGTTTTTCTCAATGGTAGGCAAGGCGATCACTCACGCTATCTGGGTTTGGCGACAATCTGAGACACGTAGAGATCTAGAAATCGCTTGGAGGCTGCGGACTTAATAATTGCTACCGTATCAGCACCTTTTGCTGTACCGGCAACAGCCAAGACTTCTTTGCCCTCAGCGACCAAGCCCCCGTCCACCGCCTCCATAACAATTTCGCAGCAAACTTTGATCCCCTGGCCAAGGCGTCTCAAGGTGTTGGCAATAAGGATGGTCGGATAGGAACCTGAAAACTCTTTTGCCAGAGCCGTTTCCAGGGAATGGGTCAGTATCGTTCCCTTGTAGATATGACCCCCGAGCCAAGTTATCTCTTGATGGGCATCGGCCGAAAATTGGTCCTGATTTGGTCCCAAGAAGCCTGCCGAGTGGGCTACAACGACAAGATTGACCCCTTTGCCTTGAAGCTTACGGGCTGCGGTCAAACCGGTTTCGCCAGATGTGGACGCCAAAATGACGTCCCTGAATCTCTCGTCATCGACCAACTTGGAAACGATATCCACGCAGACTTGTGTGTTTTGAGGACCGGGTTTATCAAAATATTCGACCAGACGTTTCATGAGATTCCTGGAAAATCGCCGACTGCGACTCAGGCCTTTCGAATGCCGCTTCAACGAAGGTGTCGTTCAACCAAGAAGAAGCCGACTAGAGGCACCACATGTCCTCAGGGGGCGTGACAGCATTGATAGAACACCTCAAAAACAATCTAAGTGCCCAATGGTCCCGCCTGTGGCGGGATTGCGAAACGGTTCAAAATCTTTAAGCTCATCCCGCTTACAGCGGGACTCCGCGTTTTTACCGTTCCGCGCCTTGCCCTGAACCCTAATCTTGTTCTTGAGATAGGTTCTATGGACGCGGGATCTCCGTGATGAGCGTCTTTATGTCTTCATCCGAGAAGCGCAGGCCCAAGCCAAAGAAGAAAGATTCATTATCGCTCTTGCTAATGAAATCGTCATAACCGGCTGTCACATAAATGAACTGAAGTGGTGTGAACTCTGCCCTGAGTTTCAGGTGTGGATTCTCGTCTGGGTCAAAATCAAATGCCTCAAATGTACAGATTAGGCGGTCGTCATAAATGTAATAGTCAGCACCAACCCCTCCACTTGACTCAAAGATTCCTGCTCGCAACCCAAGGTCGTAGTAGCGCTTGGCGATCTGGGCAGTCCATTTAATGGCATCTTTGTCAATCTTCTCTCTGTATATGATATGTTCCTCGCCGTCGACGATGGTCCTTTCTTCGGTCCGGGTTTTCTGACCGGCAGGGTCGTCCACGATTCCCAGCAGATAGTACTTGTCCTGTTTGGGCTGTATCCGAAGAGAAATGTATGATTTCAGGGCCTCCTGCTCCAAAAGGTACTCCCCGCTGTAGTCAATATAGGTTCGGAATCGCCCTTCTTTTCTCAGGTATTCATTAATCGACTCCAGGGTTGTATTCAGGTTATCCACGGTTTCATCTTCTTGTACTAGTTTGCCAAGGGTCCCTTCGCCTCTGTTAATCTTTTCCGTGATTTCCTTCAATGCCAACAAGGTTTCATCCAGCCGCTCAATGGTTTCTTCACCCTGGATCAGTTTGCCGATTGTGCCCTCTCCCCGACTAACCTTATCCGCAATCTGGTTAAGAGCTACAAGCGCCTCGCGAAGCTGGCTCGAAGCCTGTCTGAAGTTGGCCACTATTTCGCTCACACTCTCTTTGCTGGTTCCGCTTATCTCCCTGAGGTCCCCCGAAAAACCCGCAAAATTGTCGAGCATCTGGTTGATGTTTTGGTTGTTATTCTGAACTGTTTGATTCAGCGTCTCAGTAAGCTCCCTCATGTTGTCCACGATGGCCCTCAGCGATGACTCACCCTCCTCGCCGCCAAGGACCCCCGAAAAAGATTCGGTGATGTTTTTGATGTCAGTTCCGATAGAGCTTAGCTGCTTCAAAAGGGTATCAATATTGGCAGGGGATTGAGTTCTCGCAATTTGACCACCGGGTTGGATCGGCTGGGCTCCTGGGGAACCCAAGACAATCTCAACATATTTGTCCCCGAGTACGCCCTTGCTGCGAATAATTGCCTGTGAGTCATCACCTATCTGAATTTCAGGGTCCATCTGAAGAGCAATCCTGGCCTTTCCGGCTTCCAACCTGATATCCTTGACGCGTCCCACCTCAACACCGGCAATCTCCACGGGCACCCCCTTTACGATGCCCTCCGCAGAGTCAAAATCAGCATAAAGGTCATAGCCCTTGTCTCGGACATACTCAAACTTGCCTGCCTTCATGGACATGTAAGCCAGGATCAGCATGCCGATGACCACAAAAAATCCAACTTTCGCCTCAGCACTCAGCTTGGTCATAGTCGTTTCCTGGTGCTATCGGATAGCGCCCTCCCAGAAAATGCTATCGGGTAACGCCGGCTGCAAAGCTCCTCTTGTTGTAGGACAATCTGCTATGTAACTTGAATAGGTCCGTCGGCCCTTCCTTGAATAAACTGCTGCAAGACCGGATTCGCAGAAGACTTGACAGTTTCTGGCTTTCCAATCTCAACAATCTTTCCACGATACAGCATTGCGACCGTATCGGCAATCTTAAACGTGGATTCAATGTCGTGGCTGATCACCACACACGTGGCATTGGTATGCTGCTGCGTATCCACGATCAGGCGGCCAATCGCGTCTGCCGTAATAGGGTCAAGCCCCGTGGTAGGCTCATCAAAGAGGATAATCTTAGGGTCAAGAGCCAAGGCGCGGGCAAGGCCTACACGCTTCTGCATGCCGCCGCTCAGTTCTGAAGGCATCTTGTGAGAAACACCCTTCAGGCCAACCTGCCGCAACTTACGTCCTACGATTTCCTCAATCTCGTCCGCTTTCAACCGGGTGTGCTCACGGAGGGGAAAGGCTACATTCTCTCCCACGGTCATGGAATCAAAAAGGGCTGCGGCTTGAAAAAGCATTCCGAAATTCTTTCGCACATCATTCAGCTGTCTATCGTTAAGGCGGCTGATGTCCACCCCCTCAACAAGCGCCTCTCCCTCGTCGGGTTTTATGAGACCAATCATGTGTTTCAGCAGCACACTCTTCCCCCCACCGCTTTGGCCGATGATCACGGTGATCTGGCCGGCCTTGATCCGAAGGTCCAGCCCGTCCAGAACCTTCTGCCCATGAAACGCTTTGTGGACATTGATCAACTCAATGATAGAAGAGTCTTCCATGAAGAACGTTCCGTTCTCACCTTTAGCTATTGGCTACCGGCCACAAGCCAACAGTGATGACGCAGTCATAGGAAAATGTTACGTTTTCACCTGTAGCCATTGGCTGTTGGCCCATTGCGGTGATGTAATAACCCGCCAGTTATTGTGGGGGTCTTCACTTTCAGCTACTAGCTAGCAGCTACAAGCCACGCGTGATGGCGAAGCCATCCTAGAACATTGCTGCCGTCAAAAAGTAATCACTGATCAAGATGGAAACCGATGCTATGACGACAGCCTGTGTAGTAGCGTTCCCAACCCCCTGAGCCCCGCCGGTCGTGTAGAAACCTTTGTAGCAACCCACCAGTGACAAGATCAGCCCAAAGCAGGCCGCCTTGACGAGCCCATTGAAGATATCTCCAAACTCTACAATCTCGACCATCTTGGCCACATAAATGCCGGAATTGATCTTGAGTAATCCGACACCGACAAAGTATCCCCCGATGACACCCACAAAGTCCGCAACAATGGTCAACAGAGGCAACATAAACACGCCGGCAATGATGCGGGGCACTACCAGGTACTTGATCGGGTTGGCTGCCATGGTGTGCAGGGCATCAATCTGCTCGGTAACCCGCATGGTGCCAAGCTCTGCAGCCATAGCCGAACCGGCTCGTCCGGTAACTATCAGGGCTGTCAAAACAGGACCCAGTTCCCGCGTCATGGCCAGTGCAACAGTGGAGCCGACAAGGCTCTCCGCGCTGAATAGACGAAAACCATGATAGGCTTGAAGTGCTAGCACTGCCCCGGTGAAGGCCCCTGTCAGGATCACAACAAGCAGGGAGTTGACACCCACAAACTCCATCTGCTTGAAGATGGCGCGCACGCGCATCGGTGGGCGCACCATCCAGGCAACGGCTGACAGCAAGAGAAACATGACCAGGCCAAATTCTTCAATGAACCGAATAAGGGCCAGGCCAACGGCTTCGACAGCTCTAAGTATCATCCGTCATAGCTCACTGACAGGGGTATAGACATTTCGATCCTCAGGGACTTCTTAACATTTTTGTCAGGTCCTTGCGCGATGCTCAACAGCAAGCAGCGGGCTGATGCTGGATACTGGATGAAGAAACGATTCTTTATTTAAATATTTCCAGTATCAAGCCTCCAGAATCCAGTATCGGCTCCTTTCAAGCAACGAAGCCCTTACTCAAAGAGCTAGTCGGCTTGAGGCGGAGCTTCGCTATTCTCCTATTTTGTGGCCATCATGAAGGCCCCGTTCCAATCCTTGCCGGGCGGGCCGACCTTAAAGTCTTTGCAGCGGCTCAGCATGGTTTGGCTTGGGCCATCGAGGGGGTTAGCTGACAAGGCTGCAGTGAAGTGACTTATGGCCTCATCCCAGTTCCGGTTTCTGTACGCACCAAGCCCTTTCGCGTACAATTCTACCACTGATCTCAGGACATCATCGATTTCGTCAGGGTAGCCCAGGAGCTCATATACACCTACAGGCTCTTCTTTTCCGACGACAGTTACGCTGTCAAGTTCTCGAACAAAGATTCCGTTCTTAGCTGGGGTGTAGGTCGCGTGGCTGATCATCGTGTAGGTTTCATAGGCCTTGTTCACGCCCTCGAGCCTTGCCGCGGTGTTCACGGTATCTCCCATCATCGTGTAGTCCATCTTGTTTCTGGATCCCATGTTGCCGACAATTGCGGAACCCGTGTTCAGACCGATTCGCATCTTCAACGCAGGGCGCTTTTCCGCCAGCCATTTTGTCCGCAACTCAGCCAGCCTTGTTTGCATGTCAATGCATGCCTTGCAAGCCCTTACGGCGTGGTCCTCAAGTATGGTAGGGGCTCCAAAAAAAGCAATAATGGCATCTCCCTCAAATTTGTCGATAGTTCCCTCGTAGCCAAGGATAATCTCTGTCATTTCTGTGAGAAACTCGTTGAGCAGCTCCACTACCTCTTCGGCGGTCAATGCCTCAGAAATTGCAGTGAAATCCTGAACATCAGAGAAAAAAGCTGTTATGACTCGATCTTCCCCCCCAAGCACCAGTTTGTCAGGGTCTTTTATGAGCTGCTCGACGATTGCCGGAGCCAGGTAGGTGCTAAACGCATCCTTGATAAACTTCTTCTTTCTCTCTTCGGTGAGGTATTTGTAGGCTGTGAGGCTTACATAGACTAGGATAAGCGTGATCAAAGGATAGACAATGTTCAGGCAGTAGCGAAGGTGACTGAATAGGTACTGGCACAATAGAAGGTAGGAAACAAACAAGCCGACCGCAACCGCTGTTCCGGGCAACGGTCGGACACGCGGCAGCAACAGTCCCAGGGTCAGACCGATCAGAGCGATGGCTGCCAGATCAAACATGATTGCCCAGTCTGGCCTCAGGAGAAAATCCTTGTGCAGGATATTGTCGATAACATTTGCGTGAATCTCAGGGCCCGGAAACGTGGCATCAAAAGGCGTTACCCGCATGTCAAGTATGCCGATTGCCGTGGCTCCCACCACGACGATTTTGTCTTGGAAAGTCTCAGGAGGTACCCTGTGGTTTAAGATATCGGTGATGGATATGTGCGGAAAGGTTCCGCCGGGGCCGCGGTAGTTTACCATGAAGCCGCCAGTCATATTTGTGGGGACTGACAGTTGTTTGCCGAAGTCTATTTTTAGAACTCCAATATCTTCGGCAATGTCCGGCGCGGGCATCTTGCGCGTGTAAGCACGCAGGGCTTGGACGGCAAGCGGGGCATAATACGTGTCTCGACATCTCATAATCAAGGGGACCGATCGAACCGAACCGTCATTGTCCGGAAGCATGTTGAAATATCCTGAATAACGGGCAGCGCTCGAAATGACACTAATGTTGGATTGGGGCATGAAGGTTGCTTTAATTTTGACCTTTGGCCCTGGGTCCACATATGAAGTAAAAGCCGTGTAACGAGAGTTCTTAACGTTTCGGATCTGCGCTTCAATGGTCTCATCATCAAGGTGCGCGAGCACACCGGGTCTTACTTGGAAGAAGTATCCCAGCACGACCCGGGCTTTTGACTCCCTGATGGCTTGGGCCAATATCAGGTCATTGTCGGCTTCCTGCTTGACCTGAGTCAGATAGGCAGTAAGTTGGTCATCTTTTATGCCAAGACCCTCTACCGCCTCTTCGAACCCGGTGACTGCTTCGACCGTGCTGCTTTTGTCAGGTTCCAAGAACCCTATGTCAAATGCAATGACCCTTGCCCCGTTATCCGACAGTATCCGAACCAGTTCGGCGAACTTGGATCTTGGCCACATCCATTTTCCTTGTTCTTCCAAACTCTTTTCGTCAACGACCGCAAGGACCACCTCCGGGCCCGGAGTCAGGTGACCCCGGGATTCGAATCTGCGGTCAAGGGTTTTCAACTCCACAAGCTCCAGGAAGGGGACTCCCCCCCAGTAGGTAGCCATTCCAAGTACAGTGAAGGCAATGGTGATCGTTGCCGCGTTGACTTGGAAGATCTTTCTCAGAAGCCCCTTAATGGATAGGCGCGACTTCATGCGGCGACCATAGGGGATGAGGGACCGAAAGTCAAGCTAAAGCTTTATTTTTATTGACACTATCAATGGTTGCCGGTAGGCTGAAAAACTGGTTTTAAGCCCCAAATGAGCGTTGAAATAACGATACGATTAGCCGTTAATTTGTTCGATGATGAGGAGACTGGATGAAGCGCATCCTGACCATTGCAGGTTCGGACTCCGGAGGCGGAGCCGGCATTCAAGCAGACCTAAAAACAATAGCTCTTTTAGGGGGATTTGGCATGAGTGTGCTCACAGCCCTTACAGCGCAAAACACGGTTGGTGTTACGGGCATCCACCCCGTCCCGCCGGAGTTTGTCGGGCAGCAGCTCGATGCAGTGCTCACCGACATCGGCGCGGATGCTGTGAAGACAGGTATGCTTCACAACCCGAACGTGATTGAGGTGGTTGCTGACAAGCTATCGGTCTATGGGATCAAGAAGGTTGTGGTCGACCCGGTGATGGTTGCCAAGGGAGGAGATGTGCTGCTTGAGCAAGAGGCGCGGGAAACCCTTGTTGCGCGGCTCGTTCCTATGGCTTTTATGATAACTCCCAACATCCCGGAGGCGGAGGTTCTTTCGAAAGTATCGATCAGTAATGAAGGGGATGTTCGGGAGGCAGCGCGCATTGTACACGGTATGGGAGCACAACATGTCTTAATAAAGGGCGGGCATCTGGGCGGCCCTGCTACAGACTGCCTCTATGACGGGAAGGACTTCTTTGAATTCTCGAAACCGCGTGTTGAGACGCCACACACCCATGGAACAGGGTGCGTTTACTCTGCTGCCATCGCCACATATTTGGGAATGGAACTGGACGTGATGGAGGCCGTACAACAGGCCAAGGACTTCATCCATACTGCCATACTGTTTAGTCTTCCACTGGGGAGCGGGCACGGACCGACGAATCCTTTCGCCCAGTTTGCCCGAGATGTGGAGAAGCATCGGGTCATTGAGGCACTACAAGCGAGTTTTGACCGTTTGCAAAGAGGTTCTGTGGGAGATCTCATCCCTGAGGTTCAATCGAATTTGGGTTATGCCCTCCCCTTTGCAGAGACCCACCAGGATGTTGCTGCTTTCCCGGGCCGGTTGGTGCGGGTGGGTAGGGGGATTGTGTCGGTGAGAAGTCCAGCCTTTGGCGCTTCCAGACATATCGGCACCATCATTCTAACAGCGATGCGGCATGATCCGGGATTTCGCTCGGTTATGAATATTCGGTTCTCAGAGAGGCTCATCGAAAAATGTGAAACTCTGGGATGGAAAGTTGGTTCGTTTGACCGGGGCAAAGAACCCGAGGGGGTAAAACAGCAGGAAGGGAGCAGCCTTGAGTGGGGCACCGAGCAGGTGCTCTCCAAGGAAACTACGATACCGGACGTCATCTTTGATCGGGGCGATGTGGGCAAGGAGCCGATGATCCGGGTGCTTGGACGGGACCCCGACGAGGTTGTGGACAAGGTTCTCAGGCTAACAGAAGAATAGGTATACAGGAGCCCTTCTCGGCCCTATACGAATGATAGAACCCATCTCAAAAACAATCTAAGTGTCCATGGCCCCGCCAACGGCGGGATTGCGAAACGGTTCAAAATCTTTAAGCTCATCCCGCTTACAGCGGGACTCCGCGTTTTCACCGTTCCGTGCCTTGCCCTGAACCCTAGTCTTGTTCTTGAGATAGGTTCTACGGATTTCCGAGTGTCTCTTTCACGGCGTCGACAACGGCCTCGGGAGTAAAACCAAGTTTTTCAAAGATGATATCCGCTGGTGCCGAAGCGCCAAAGCGCTGAATACTGATAACCTTTCCAGCTGATCCCACGTAGCGATACCACCCCATAGATATTCCTGCCTCGATGCCGACGCGGGCTTTCACCTTGCTTGGCAAGATCTCTTCGCGATAAGCCTCTTCCTGATCCTCAAAGACCTCCCAGCTTGGCATGCTGACCACACGTACAGCAATCCCTTCCTCAGTCAGTCTCTCGTATGCGGCCAAGGCCAGATAGACCTCGGACCCGGTGGCCATGATGATGGCTTCAGGGGACCCCTGTGGAGCCTCTGCCAGGATGTAGCATCCCCGCAACACACCCTCAGATGAACCAAATCGGTCTTGATCGATAATCGGCAGTTTTTGTCGAGTAAGGATAATAGCTGTTGGGCCCTCCCTGCGAATGAGGGCCAACTTCCAGGCCATGACTGTCTCATTGGCATCGGCAGGCCGCACAACCACAAGGTTCGGTATGGCACGCAGGGCCGCTACGTGTTCGATTGGCTGATGCGTGGGTCCATCCTCTCCCACGCCCACCGAGTCATGGGTGAAAACATAAATCACTTGCAGCTTCATCAGGGCTGCCAGGCGCATGGGTGGCCGCATGTAGTCCGAGAAGACCAGGAATGTGGCACCGTAAGGAACCAAGGCCTGGCTCAGGGCCATTCCATTCAGTATCCCTCCCATCGCGTGTTCGCGGATGCCAAAGTGGATGTTTCTCCCGCAAGGGTCTACCTTGATAACCCCCAGCCCCTTAATGAAAGTCTTTGTGGACGGGGCCAGATCTGCGGAGCCTCCCAATAGGCCATACAGTTTCGGAGCCACGGCCTCAAGGACCTTTCCTGAGGCACTTCGCGTAGCTATAGAACCCTGGCCTGGGTCGAACTGGGGGAGATCCGCCTCCCAACCCTCAGGCCATTTTTGCTCATGGCTCTCTTTCCACTGTCTGGCCAGGTCGGGGTATTCAACGGCATATGCGTCGAAGAGGCTTGTCCACTCAGATTCCCAGGTACGGCCCCTGTCCAGACAAAGTCGGAAATGGGCCAAGGCCTCTTCGGGAACATGGAACAACTCTTCGGGCCAATTGAATCGTTCTCTCACCAAAACAGCCTCGTCAGGTCCCAGTGGCTCACCGTGGGCTGATGCACTGTCCTGTTTATTGGGACTTCCGTACCCAATATGGGTACGGGCAATGATCAGTGAAGGTCTATCTGTTTGTTTCTGAGCAGCACTCAGGGCCGAGGCAATCTGAGCGTGGTCGTATCCGTCCACTTTTTGCACTTCCCAGCCGTAGGCCTCAAACCGCTTGCCCACATCTTCCGTAAAGGTGAGTTCCGTGCCCCCCTCTATGGTAATGTGGTTGTCCAGATAGATGTAAATCAGCCTTCCCAGGCCAAGGTGACCTGCCATGGAGGCGGATTCTGCGGTGACGCCCTCCATCATGTCGCCGTCGCTGACAACGCCATAGATGAAATAGTCGACAAGGGGGTACCCTGGACGGTTAAAATACTGGGCAAGGTACTCTTGGGCCATAGCCATTCCCACGCCGTTTGAAAAGCCCTGGCCAAGTGGGCCGGTCGTGGTTTCCACGCCTGGCGTGTGCCCGTATTCGGGATGTCCCGGGGTGATGCTGTCCCATTGGCGGAATTGGCGAATATCCTCCAGGGAGACCTCGTAGCCGGTCAGGTGAAGGAGGGCGTAAAGGAACATGGACCCATGACCGGCTGACAGGACAAACCGATCGCGGTTTGGCCACTTCGGATTGGCAGGACTGTGTTTTAGAAATCGGGTCCAGAGAATATACCCAATATCCGAGGCCTCCATGGGCATGCCCGGATGACCGGAACGGGCCTTTTCCACGGCATCTACGGCAAGCATGCGGATCGTGTTGATACAGAGTTGGTCGAGTCCGTTTCCGTGTGGCGCCTCTTCAACATGACTGGTCGTTTCCTGAGCTGGTGTCACTTCTTTCCTCCAAGATATATAATTTTTTCAATAAGATAGGATTATTGCCGAAAGAGGAGCCCCCGGCGGCTCTACCTATGGCATAATTCCACGCCATTTTGAAGCCCAAGTTGAATTTTTTTTGGGATAGCGACTAGGGACCTGCGATGCCGTGGATCGGTTACGGAGCCCGCTCAATTATTTCCAGAAATTGACAAGTGACCGATAATCGTATAGATGGCGGGTTGCGGTTCACCACAAACAGCCCAGAAACCTGCCTTTTTTGGAGAATGGCCATGAGGTCATACAAAGAGGGGATCGCCCACCAATACCTGATGGAAACAAAGTATGACCGTGCGTCCATCCTTCGCCGAGATGATTTTGGACCGGTTCCAAGGCCTCCTGTCTACAAGACTTACGCGGACGCCCCTAAAACGCAGCTGCCAAAACCCCTCTTTGGAGAAACGGGCAGCCTGTGGGAAATTCTGAATCAGCGACGCTCCAGGAGACGGTACACTGATGATCCCATCAGTATGACGACACTGGCAGCCTTGCTCTGGGCGACTCAGGGGATTACCGTTTCGGCCTCTGGTTATCAGTTTAGGACAGCGCCTTCGGCAGGTGCCCTCTATCCGGTGGAGACCTACCTGAGTGTCCACGAGGTTGAGGGCGTGCAGCAGGGGATATATCACTTCAACGTTTTTGATTTCGCCTTGGAGGAGATCGCCCTTGGCAACTTCGGGAAACACCTCACCCGCGCTGCGCTGGACCAAGCTATGGTGGGGCGGGGAGCCGTAGTTTTCATATGGACGGGTATCATACTGCGTTCGATGTGGAAGTATAGAAACCGCTGTGTGCGATACATCTGTATGGATGCAGGTCACATTGCTCAGAATCTCCAGCTCGCTGCCACAGCCTTGGGCCTGGGGTGCTGCACGATTGGGGCTTTTTATGATGAGGAGATCAATGAGGTCCTCGAGGTTGATGGGGAGGAAGAGACGACCATCTACTTGGCAGCGGTCGGGAACCTGTGAACATTGAAGATTGACGGCTTCGTAAAAAGCCCATCTGCGGTGTTGCGGTTGTCTGCGCGCAGACTTAGATCAAAGGAACTAACGTTCCTCCTTTGTTTCACAGCCTTAGGCCATGAAACAAAGGAACCTGCTTCGCAGGTAATTGTCTATGCATCTTTCGTCGTTGCGACGTACAGTAAAAGTACGCCTCACTCCTCAAGGTTCGCGCGCCTTGCATATGGAACTTTTTACTTTGCCGTACGTCTGAACACTTTATGCGAAATCGTCAAGATTGAATATCTGGAGGGTAGGAAGTTATTCTTCAAGCCGCCAGCCGCTAACTTAAGGAATTCGAATGGAATCGAGAGATCTTGACCAAATGAGAAAAGATGCTCTGGATATTTTCTTGGCCGGTGTTCGGGCCGTGGAGCCGGCAGCAGCCGTCAAGAGGTATTGCCAAAGGGAGGGCAACGAACTCCGGATTCATGAGAAGGTATATGATCTTACCCAATTCAGAAATATCTACATCATAGGAGCAGGAAAGGCCGGGGGGCCCATGGCGGGGGCTATGGAAGAAATTCTGGGGGAGAGAATCACCGAGGGTCTTGTTTGCGTAAAATACGGCCACCTGGCCGAATTGAGTCGCGTCCAACTGATTGAGGCAGCCCACCCGGTGCCGGATGATAAGGGTTTGGCCGCAGCCGAGGCCATTTTGGACCTGGCTTCTAAGGCAGGAGAAGAAGATCTGGTGGTGTGTCTGATTTCAGGCGGTGGTTCTGCCCTCCTTCCGTTGCCCGTGGAGGGCCTGAGCCTGGAGGACAAACAGGAAACCACAAAGACGCTGCTCGCGTGTGGGGCCGCGATTCA
>JAQBAU010000192.1:0-14066 GCA_032126655.1 Desulfobacterales bacterium | reverse complement strand
GATGATTGGCAGCACTGCACAACATTGTCATTTCGAACAACGGAAGGAATCTTGCGCTTACTGCAAATTGCACAACAAGGATTTCTCGCTTCGCTCGAAATGACAAAAAAAGTAACTAGTGTTGAACATTGAAGGTCAACGCCGGATAAAGAAAGACAGGGAACGGTGAGCGGACAACGGACAGCCAATGACAACGCAAAGCGCTGAACCATGCCCCAGACTTTGAGCTTTCAGCTTTGAGCTCGCAGGCAGTGCGTTGATATGCGCTATGCACCATGCGCAACGGAGGTTAATAAATGGGGACAAACTCTTTCTTCTACCTAATGGCCATAGCTTTAGGTGGGCTGCACGCACTCGAGCCAGGCCATGGAAAGACAGTCGTGGCTGCCTACTTAATAGGAACGAAGGGTAGGAAATTCGACGCTGTCATTCTGGGACTTGTGGTGACCATGACGCATACCTTTAGCGTCATCCTTTTAGGCATCGCAGCTAAGGTGGCCTCTACCAGAATAACACTTACCGAGGAATCCTTACACGGATACCTGGGACTCGTTGCCGGTCTTCTAATCCTTATTGTGGGAATGTGGATGCTGGTATCAAGACTTAGAGGTAGAGAACCTTTTCACTTCCATTCTCACGACGACGGACATAGCCATTCTCACAACCACCATCATGACAATGACCATAGTCATGAGCACGACCACGACCATGATCACAGTCATGACCATGGGCATCATGACGCAAACGCTCACAACAGCTTGCACACACACGGCGCTGATCATGGACATTACACTCAGAACGCGGGGGCACCGGAAGAAAAACGGATAGGCTTCTGGCAGCTTCTGCTGTTGGGCGTGTCTGGGGGGTTGGTCCCATGCCCGGCAGCCATCGCAGTCCTTCTGGCTGCGGTAGCGGCAGGGAAATTGGGCCAGGGCTTGACCTATATCTTGTTGTTTAGTCTTGGATTGGCCACTGTGTTGATAGCCATCGGCTTAATGGTGGTGAGCGCAGGGAAAGTGGCTGCCCGTTTTCTGGACGCCAAAAGGTTTGCCAGAAAAGTATCGATCGTCAGTGCTGCAATTATCACTTTGATAGGAGTAGTCACCGTATTCGCATCTGTGAGGCATCTGATGTAGTAGAGCTTCACATCAAACCCTTGGGGCTTGACGCTTACTGGATTCTGGCTTCGCTCACCTTGTTGCGAGTCACAGAGCCAATCTTGGACTGCTTAAGTATCCCATGTTTAAGGTCCCTCAACAGCCAGCTCCTGCGTATCTTCAATGGCATTTAGCTCTTGACAGAGGCAATGTGCATTGATTATTGTAGAAAAATAGTGAGTTGCTGAAGCGGCTCTGTGTTGCAAACACCAAAATATCGGACGTAAAGAATACTGCCACGAAGGTAACAGTCATCAGAAGATGACAGCCTCGTGGCTTTTTTTGTTTGACAGACCCGCCAACCTGAAATTGACGATTGAATATTGAAGATTGAGAAAAGACAGATAACCAATAACCGATAACGAATAACAAATAACAGCGCAGAGCGCCCAATGCTTTGGGTAACCCGCAACGCGCAACACGCAACGGACAGTTATTATGCACATCTCCGAAGGCGTACTCTCTCCACCCATTCTCATAGCCGGGGCAGGCCTCGCGGCCGCAGGCGTTGCTATTGGCCTGAGAAAGCTCGAAACTGAAGAGATACCTTCTGTGGGCATCCTGTCTGCAGGGTTTTTTGTAGCATCTTTGGTACAGGTTCCCATAGGACCGGCGTCCGTCCACCTGGTTCTAAACGGTTTGTTGGGTTTGCTCCTTGGCTGGAAGGCTTTTCCTGCTATTCTGGTAGGTCTGGCACTTCAGGCTCTTCTTTTTCAGTTCGGCGGTCTGACAGCTTTAGGCGTGAACACGGTGAACATGGCCCTGCCAGCGGTCCTGTGCTACTATCTCTTTGGGTGGGGCGTGAGGCCTGGCGCTAAGCACCCTGTATTTGTCATCACCGCTTTTGCTGCCGGTGCGTGTCCCATTCTGATCAGCGGTGTGATGGTGGGTTTTTCCCTCTACTTGACGGGCGAGGCTTTTCTTACGGCAGCAAAACTCGTGGTGGCCGTCCATGTCCCAGTCATGTTCATTGAAGGAGCCTTGACGACAGCATGTGCGCTCTTTCTGAAAAGGGTGAAACCGGAACTATTGGAGGGACAATATGCACCAAGACCATCGTCTTAATGAGATGCTCTCTAGAGCGCGTTGGGTCTTTGCTATCCTTTGTGTGGGCCTGTGGCTGGTGGTCTTTTGTGGGTCTACGTGGGCCCACAAGGTCACGGTTTTTGCATGGGTTGAAGGGGATACGGTTCACACCCAAAGTAAGTTCAGCGGGGGCAAAAGGGCCCAGAATTCGACGGTAGTGGTCTACGACATGGATGGGAACCAGCTTCTGGAGGGTCAGACCGACGAAAACGGGGGGTTCTCCTTCAAGGTTCCCAAGAAGACAGGCCTTAAGGTTGTACTCAAGGCTTCCATGGGTCATCTGGCAGAGTGGACCATACCGGCTGAGGAGATTACAGGGGTGGCTGATGCCTCTGCCAGTGTGGCACCGGAAGTCAGCACGGACACCGATGCGCCACAAGCAGCCTCTTTGACTGATCAGCAACAACCTCCTCCAACAGCGGTTGGTTTGAGTCGTGAGGAGGTGCAATCACTGATTGATGAGTCTCTGGACAGGAAGCTTAAGCCGGTCCTTAACATGTTGGCCGATACCGTTGATTCTGGTCCCAGGCTGAGCGAGGTGATAGGAGGGATAGGCTACATCTTCGGCCTTGTGGGGGTTGCATTGTATTTCTCAAGCCGTGGGAAAAGGAAATAAATACGGTGTCGAACGATTTCAGTTGTTCGCTTCGCTTAACTGCGGGCGGGCATAAAGCCCGCCCCTACGCCCTTTGTTTTGTGGGCGCCGTGTCTGTCATTTCGACCGTAGGGAGAAATCTTGCCATTTCACGCTCCTACCCGACCAAACTTTTTGCATGTGCCGGAAGAGATACAGGGGCGGGGTTTATCCCCGCCGGCCTCCGGGGAGTGGGTCAAGAATGGGAGATCGTTTCAACGGGGATGATAATAGGATGATTGGCGAAGGATTTGCCAGTACTGATTCTTTGATTTACCGGCTTGACCCCCGCGTGAAGATCGTCGTGGTGTTCTTTTTCTCCGTTATTGTGGCTGTGTCGAACCGATTCTTCGTACTGATGCTGGCCCTGGGTTTGAGCCTCTGTATTGTATTGCTTGCCAGGGTGCCGATGCGCCAACTTCTGCGTCGCCTCGTGCCCGTTAACCTCTTTGTTCTTTTCCTCTGGCTCTTTCTCCCGTTCACGATTAGAGGTGAACCCCTCTTTTCAATAGGTCCGCTGGTGGGGACCCATCCAGGGGTGTTATATGCCGCCCGCATCAGCCTTAAGGCGAACACGATTGTGGGGGTGCTGATTGCCCTGGTTGGGTCAACGTCCATTTTGACTCTGGGCCATGCCATGCACGAACTTGGTGTTCCAAAGAAGATCGTTCATCTCTTCTTTTTTACTTACCGGTATATCCATGTGATACACCGCGAGTATCTCCGGCTGGTGAGTGCCATGAAGGTCCGGGGTTTCCAACCTGCAACCAACGTGCACACGTATAAGACCTACGCCCACCTCGTGGGGATGCTTCTGGTGAAAAGTGCAGACCGGGCGGAGAGGGTTCGAAATGCCATGCTGTGCCGCGGTTTCAGGGGAAGACTTTACAGCCTCAGCGAGTTTTCGCTGAGGAAGATCGACGTCATTTCTCTTGTTGTGATGCTGGCTTGTGTCGTCGTATTGGGACTACTGGAATGGACAAAAACGGTCTGATCATCGATTTGCGGGACGTATCATTTGGCTATCCGGGCAGGGCTCCCATCCTGGATCAGCTGAACTTGTCCTTCTACGAGGGCGATCGCATGGGTCTGATGGGCCCGAACGGAAGCGGAAAGACCACCCTGTTTCATGTGATCATGGGGCTCTTAAAGCCTTCTTCGGGAAGGATGGAAGTCTTTGGCAGGCCTGTCCAGGAAGAAAAGGACTTCGGGGAGGTTCGGCAGAAGATTGGCCTCCTTTTTCAGGATGCCGACGACCAGTTGTTTAGCCCCACGGTCTTGGAGGACGTAGCTTTTGGCCCCCTGAACCTGGGCAAGTCACAGGACGAAGCCAAGGCCATTGCCCGGGGGACATTGGAGTCGTTGGGTCTGGTCGGTTTTGAGGAAAGAATTACTCACAAGCTGTCTGGTGGAGAAAAGAGACTTGTCTCCTTGGCTACGGTCCTGGCTATGGAACCAGACGTATTACTCCTGGATGAACCGACGACCGGGCTGGACGAGGCAACGGAAGGGCGGCTTGTGGAAATCCTGCAACGTCTGGACCTCTCCTTTATTGTTGTTTCGCACAATATCGACTTCCTCATGAAGACTTCGGAATTCATCACCTATATGGCACGTGGGAAGATCTCTCTTGACGAGGAAAGCATCCCCCATACGCATATTCATATTCATAAGCATGGAAAATATGAGCATAAACATAATCACAACGGAGCGGATACGCACAAGAAGAAGTGAGTCTCTTGCGATGAATTCCCATGGTCAGAAACCAGAAGGCTTCTTCGTTTCTCCTTTTGACGGATGGGACATCACATGGCAAGGACTCTCGGATAATGAAAATAGGGAGCTGAAGCTTCCATAGGCCTTTTTACTAAGGCATGTCAGAATGCCCCGCCCCTTGGGGCAGGAATGATGGCATCCACGCTGATTTCCCTCCCCTGGGCCTACTTCGCCGAAGTGGCTACGAAGGCTGAATGGGAGGGGAGTAAGGGGAGGGGGAAGATTGGCGAGTTTTTCACTCCCACCTCGGTCGTCCCCGACGCGGCTGCCTTCGACATGAGCTCAGGCCGAATGTAGTTCAGGGTCGAAGACAGTCGAGTCGTCGCGGAGAAGTTCACTAACCTCAAAACCACGAAAACCGAGCCACGAAGGTTTGGATCACCAGAAGGTGCCAGTCCTCGTGGCTCTTTTTTTTGGGTGAGAAAACTAATTATGGAAAAGGAGGTTGTCATGAAAAAAGGTGCTTTTTTATGTTGTTTGCTGGTTTTGATTCTTGTTGCAGCGGGTCCTGCTTCAGCCCATTTCGGGATGGTGATTCCATCTGATGAGATGGTGATGCAGGGGGAAAGCAGGGATGTAAGAGTGGATCTTTTGTTCTGGCATCCCTTTGAAGGGATCGGGATGGAACTGGTGAAGCCTGCCAAGTTTGGTGTAGTGATCAATGGGAAGGAAACAGATTTGCTGGGCTCACTTGTAGCGACCAAGACCGACGGGCACCAGACGTGGACAGCAAACTACAAAGTAAAGCGTCCGGGAGTCTACATGTTCTACATGGAGCCCCAACCTTACTGGGAAGCGGCAGAGGATTGCTTCATTATCCACTACACAAAGACAGTAGTCACGGCGTTTGGCGACGACGAAGGCTGGGATGAAGAGCTTGGGCTCAAGACTGAGATTGTGCCCCTTTCCAAGCCTTATGCCCTTTACGCCGGGAATGTTTTCCAGGGAATCGTGAAACTGGACGGAAAGCCTGTGCCTTATGCCGAGGTTGAGGTGGAGTATTTTAACAAGGATGGTAAGTACAGTGCCCCGACTGACTATATGGTGGCCCAGACGGTCAAGGCAGACGGAAATGGTGTTTTCACTTATGCGGCACCCAAGGCCGGCTGGTGGGGGTTTGCGGCCCTGAACACTTCAGACGAGAAGAAGAAGCATGAGGGCGAGGATAAAGACATCGAGCTCGGGGCTGTCCTGTGGGTGAAATTCCACGACATGAAATAGAGCATGCACCGGAGCAGATGGCCATATGGTCATAGGAACAGCGAAAACGATAACGAGACAAGGAGGAATTCCATGAAGAAACAGAGGTGGATTGTTTTGGCGACAATTTGTATCTTGGGTTTGTTTGTGCTGACCGCCAACGCGCAAGAAGAGGATTCGGGAACAGGCATCATGGATAGAGTATCCATCGGTGGTGTCCTCGCCGGAGCCTATCAGTATGCAAGCCCCACCGGCCCGGACGATGTGGATGGGGGTGCGGTGGCCTTTCAGCCCGAAGTCGCCATTACGCTGACGGAAGTCGACGAGATCTTTTTCAAGTTCGGCTTTGCCGCCGGTAATGGATTGAACGTGGAGGATTACCCGTTTGTGCTGGCGCCTTGGGCCGCCAGCCTGGAAGACGATGTCAAAGACATCAACGGCCGCAACCGGGATTATCTGCTCACCGCCTGGTACAAACACACGTTTCAATTCAGTGATACCAATGCATTGGGGCTTACCGGTGGTATCGTCGATGCTACCGACTATCTCGATGGAAACGCCTATGCCAATTGTGAATACACTCAATTCATGAACGAAGCGCTGGTCAACGCGCCCAATGGTTTTTTCCCTTCTTTCGATATAGGTGGTGCGTTTGAATGGGAAAACGGTCCGGTCCGCTTGAATGGTGTGGTCATGGGTATGGGTGACACGGGTGAAAACCCGGACGACGTCACGCCATACAACTACTTCGGTGTTGAACTGGCCTACAAGGCTGACACCAGTCTGGGAGAGGGGAACTATCGCTTGATTGTTGATGGTACCACGGACGACTTCATGAATCCGGAAGGCACCTCGGCCGACGAATCCTTGATGTGTATCATCCTGTCCTTTGACCAGCAGTTCGGAGAGGTTGTCGGCGGCTGGATCCGATTCGGGACGCAGGACGACAGTGCGGCTGTCGACATTGAGTCGTGCTATTCCGGCGGTATTGACATCAACGGCAAATTGTGGGGCCGGGAACAAGACAACATCGGCATCGGTTACGCGAATCAACAGGGCGGCAACCAAGACATTGACAACATCCAGTTGGTAGAAGCCTATGTTCGCTTTGGTCTGAACGATATATTTGCACTGACGTTCGACATTCAGTACGAGGATGACAAGTATAACACCGGGGCCGGAGAAGATGTGTCTGGATGGATCGGCGGCGTCCGGGCCACGGCGGAATTTTAGCACAATACGGGGGGGTGGTGGTGGAGTCTATTCTGAAGCCGGCTTACAATATGCTCCCCCCGCCAACCCCCTTTCTTGCATCAGAAGAATAAACCAGGGTGTTGACGCAGGAAGCAAAATGCTGCACTGTGGGGGCACTTTTTCGCATGATAGAGCAGGAGGGTGTGCTAGGCTAATGAGAGACCAAGACAAGCTGAGGGTCATGTTAGTATTTTGGATGGGACACAACCTCGAGCACGCAGAGGAATTTCGAAAATGGGCTCAACGTGCGGAGGCGTTTGGAGAAAAGGGGGTTGCTTCCAAACTTGAGGCAGCGGCCGAGGAAATGATTCTTCCAAACAGCAGTCTGCAGAGTGCGCTAGATATACTGGGAGGGCCTTTGGAGCGGAATTGAGTGCGATTCTCATGTAGTACAATGCGGGGCCAATTGTTCCATCAACATTTGAACAGGCGTTTGACAAACATGCTGATTTCCATTAGGCATGAACAAATGAATATTGCTATTCATGAGGGATTCCGGAGGGCCGGGAAGGAGCACAGAAGATTATGAAGTTGGCTATTAGCGGCAAGGGTGGGGTAGGGAAGACGACTTTTGCTGCGCTGTTGATCAAGACATTGAGTGATCAAGGGAAGCGAGTCCTGGCCATCGATGCCGATCCCGATGCCAATCTTGCAGCAGCCCTGGGCATTCCTAACCCCCAGTCCGTCGTGCCTATTTCAGAAATGAAGGAGTTGATTGGGGAAAGAACGGGTGCTTCCCCCGGAACCATGGGAGGGTTTTTCAAGCTGAATCCCAAGGTAGACGACTTGCCCGAGAAGTTGTCCGTTGAGATCGACCACATCAAGTTCATGAGACTGGGGGGCGTGAAGAAGGGAGGCGGCGGCTGCATCTGTCCCGAAAGTACGCTGCTGAAGACGCTGGTTGCCCATGTGCTTTTGGCACGAGATGAAGTGGTGGTCTTGGATATGGAAGCGGGCATCGAACACCTGGGACGGGGCACGGCCTCTGCCACTGATAGGCTGATCGTGGTTGTTGAACCGGGACGAAGAAGCGTGGAAACGGCTCAAAACATCAAACGGCTGGCAGGGGAGATCGGCTTGAACAGGATTTCTCTCGTGGGAAATAAGATTCGGGGAGACTCAGATCGAGAATTCCTGCAGAAGTATGTGACCGGGTTTGAGTGGCTGGGGTTTCTCCCCTATGATGAGAAGATCATCGAGTGCGATTTGAGCGGAAAATCTCCGTACGACACAGATACGGTGGCAAAAGATGTCGTCCGTGAGATTGTCCAATCATTGGCTAATGAGCCCCCCGAACACCAGCACGTACATGATCACGAACACCCCCACGACCATGCACATGAGCACCGGCACGGGGACACAGCCCATACACACGGGCACTCACAGACGCACACCCACGAACACGGACATGCACATTCTCACGAAGGCGATAGGGATGACCACACTCACAGCGACGACCACGGAACCCATGACCATGACCATTCCGGTCATGAATCCGACCCCCACGACCACTCCCACTAACCTTCAGTAAATATCAGCCCCTTAACCCACGCCATCCCCACACAAAAGAAATTACCCAAATCAGCCCGCCAAACTAATGGCGGATGAACCCGCCACAAAGACGGCGGGTGAACTTTGAGCTGAAATGGGTAAAAATGCCCAGGATCGTCGCCGGGTGCACCCAAGCACGGCTATGCGGCTTCCTCTTTCTTGGCGGCTTTGCGTTTGGCGACCTGCCTGCACCACCTGCACAGCCCATCGTCCAGGGATGATGGATGCTTCTCGCACTTTGAGCACAGAACCATGTCAGCGTCGGAGTATCTCAATTTCTGAATCTCAGCCTCGTCAGGTATCGGTAGGCTGGAATAGTCGTAGCCGCGTCGAAAAGCGTCAACACGCTGGCATATCGGGGCGCACCTGGACTTGTCTTGGTCTTTGCGCTCGCAGGCCAGGCACGGTGATCTGTCGGGCTTAGCCGTATCCTCAGTTATTTCATACATTTGATCTTCCAATCAAAGTAGGTCATAGCATGCTCTTCTTTACGATCTTACGGTCACTCACCTGACAGAATAAGCACGGTAAGCCACATTTTCAAGTATCCCGCTGCAGTAATAAATTACCCAAAATGTCCCGCCATAAAAACGGCGGGTAAACCTTGGGACAAAATGGGAAAAAAAGACTGAGCATGTTTTCAGAAATTGAGCGTACTTGGCTGGCTTTCTTTTCCTTGGTAGCTTTGCGTTTCCGCACTTCCCAGCATGCCCAACGCAGTTCAAGCCCCCAGGCACCGGGTCGAAAATTACCCAAAACAGCCCGCCAAAAGGACGGCGGATGAACCCGCCAGGCTAACGGCGGATCTACGACTTTGAGCTAAAACGGGTAAAAAGAACGTCTCGTCGAATGAAGGAAAATAGGTCAGGTTTTGTGACTTGAAATCAGAAAAGGACGAGTAGAGGGGGAAAAACAAAGGCAGGGCCATTATATCTGACCCTGCCTCGGTTGTGGCAACTCAATGTGGATACAGGTCAGACTAAGACCTTACGATTGGTGTAGCTCTGGATTAAATCCTGGAGCCGGGACATCTGGGTGGGCGTCAGGTTCCCGAATTGGACAGTGCACTTTCTCGTGCTTGTGGATTCGGAAGGGCTTTCGGGGATCTTTGTGTCAGAAACCGTTCTGAAGGGTACGTAACTCAGATAGAAATCGCGATCGGTCAAGAATATGTCGAGAGATAATCCGTCCGGCTGTTTCCTTCGGGCTTTGTAGCAAAACGTAAGCCCGTCCATACTAATATCCGTGAGTGGGCCTACTCTGCCAAAGTGGGGGCCGACCCCGACATAGGCACTCCCTGTCCGGGGTTTCCTCTGTTTCTTCCCACTAACACGTTGCTTCTTCTCGGCCATGAGGACACCTCCTCAACCAAGGTTTGCAATGTATTACTTCTTGCATGGAAGCCGTCAACAGTCAACACCATATTATTCGGGATAAAATACAGATACAAAATCAGTATTCTTACATGGACAACAGGTAGGACCTGAGGTTCGTCTGGCTGTTCTTCAGGCCCATTTTGGCCCTGATGCTCAGTCTGTGAGACTCAATCGTCCTGATAGATGAATTGGATAACTCAGCGATCTCTTTGGTGGTTTTTCCATCTTTGACAAGATGTGCCGTCTTGATTTCTGTAGGGGTAAGACAAGTGTATTTTGAGCACAACTTGTGCGCAAAAGGTGAAACGATATTGTTTAGATTAGATTCGAGTATACTCATATAAGCTTTTTGTTTGTCGTCCAGGCGATTACTCTTGAGCTTCTTTACGTAAGGCACAATCAATTCCTTGAAGTTCACGACTACTTTTTCTTCAAGCTCTGTCTTGTCCTTCTCTCGTTGTTTGAGCAATACATTCAGTGCGCTATTCATTTCCTCCAACTCATTGGTTTTTGCTTCCAAGGCAGCTTCTCTCACTCCAAGCGTTTCCTCCACGCGTTTGTACCGCACGGTCTCTGCTTCTAACTCCCTTACCCGTTGTTGCAGGTCTTCATACCCTTGCTTTTCATTCATTTCGCGTTCCTCCTTTCCGACGGAATGTAATAGATAATGGGGCCCCACACACATCCATGACAATAGACACAGGGTTATGTGCGTGCCTTTCCCGTATGAGCAAGTGGTGTGCCATGCTTGGGTGCTGCATAACTCTCTGAAATGATTACTGTCTGTGCCCGTCGGGAGGAGCCGCCGAGACACGGCAATCTACAACGTAGGTTGTTGAATTTCAGCCTAAGACCCATTAGACTCAGCACTAGTACGGGCCTACAGCTCTCACAACAGAAGTTGTGTTAACAACCAAAGTTGTAAGGGGTTGAACGGGGATATATGCCGGAAGAGCAAATAGACGTGTGGATCAGATCTTTGGGGTGAGTCTTGTCTTTGGCTTTCCTACTTGTCTTGCTTGAGGCGTTTGCTCAGAGCCTGCTGGGAGATGCCCAACATTGAAGCTGCAATGGACTGGTTGCCCTTTGAACGTTTCATGGCCTCAGCCACAAGCAACTTGGTGGTTTCTTCTTTTGTTGGAAGATTCATGGGCCATATGATGCAATCGGTTTGTCTTTGGGGCTCTTGCGTTGATTCGATTTGGCCCTGTTGTTCCCCGGCGATGTGTGATCTGAAAACGCTTAGAGAAAGGGTTCCAGACTTGTGTGTGCTAACCGCGTCAACAACCATGGACCGTAGTTCTCTGACATTTCCAGGAAAGGAATACGTTCCAAGCAGGGGCCACAATTCAGCCGGTAGTGACGGCTTCTTCTTGTTGAGAGTACGTGCGGCCTCTTCCAGGAAATAGTCGGCCAGTAGAGGGATATCTTGCATGCGTTCACGCAGGGGCGGGATTTCTATGTGATGGGTATGGAGTCTGTAGAAGAGATCCTCGCGAAATCTTCCTCCTCCCTTGAGCGCTCGAGGGTTCTCGTTGGTGACAGCCACAATACGAACACTGGTACGTTTAGGTTCGTCCCGGCCCAATGGGAAGTATTCACCCTCTTGAAGAAAACGAAGCAGTTTCAATTGCGATGCCTTGCTCAAGTCGCCTATCTCGTCCAGCATTAGCGTGCCTCCAGCCGCGTGTTCGACCAGTCCTCGGCGGATCTCGTCTGCCCCCGTGAATGCACCCTTCACATGCCCAAACAGCGTGTCTGAAAAGACGTGATCGTCAAGCCCAGCCACATTCACAGCAACAAACTCGCCGTTGACGCTGCTTGAGGCGTGAACGGCCCTGGCAATCAATTCCTTCCCTGTGCCAGTTGCCCCGGTAATCAGCACAGGTGCAGATGAGCCAGCTATCGACTCAACGTATTTGAACACTGACAGCATGTGTCTGTTGTTTGTGACTATGTCCGAAAACACCGCGGGTTGTTCCAGCGTATCTGATAAGATATGTCGCTTGAGTGCAAGGTTCTCTCTCTCCAATTCTCGAAACGCCACACCGCGCCTGACAGCTGCTAGCAGCCGATCCTCTTCAATCGGTTTGACTACGTAGTCAAAGGCGCCCGATTTCATGCATCGAACAGCAGTCTCAATATCCACGGCCCCGGTCACAACAATCACAGGAATTTCCGGGTACTGAAGATTGATCATGCTGAGCAGTTCTTCGCCGTCCGTATGTGGCATAGTCAGGTCCAGGAGCACGATTTCCACCTTGTGCTCAGAAAAATGGTTCATGACCTTTGTGCTGTCCTGGCACGTGATGGTGTTGTTCATGCCTGCCATGCGCAGGGTGGTGTCAATTGCTAAGAGGATTTGCTCTTCATCATCTACTATCATGATCGGGTATTGGGGATTAACCATGCGTTTCATCTTCGAACCTCGATTCCTCTTTAGATTCTGAACTGACAGGGATATACACTTTGACGGCCGTACCTTGGCCCACGACCGATTCAAATATCATTCTTCCACCGTGATCCGTGATGATTCTGTCCGACATGGATAGGCCTAGCCCGGTTCCAGCAGTATCGCGCTTGGTTGTGAAGAAGGGGTCTGTGATCTGCTGCAATACATCAGCAGACATTCCCACACCTTCATCTCGGACCTCCACGACGACGCAATCCGATTTGTGGTCATAGGTAGTCGAAACCGAAACGGCTTGCTGGCTGTCCGTAAGAGCATGGAAAGCATTTACCAACAGATTGATAAGGACCTGCTCTATCCGGTGGACATTCCCTTTAACCAAGGGGATATTTGGTTCGTAGGTCTGAGAAAATCGATTTGTAGACTTCTTGACAGTGTTTGAGACGAGCCCAACAACAGTTTTTGTCACCTTGTTAATATCAACTCTATCAGTGAACTCGGGGGAGCTCTGACGCGCAAATTCTTTGAGATCGGTCACAATCGTGTTCACCCTCTTTGCTCCTTCGGTGATGCCCGACAAGAGAAGGGGGATTCTCTCTCTCAGGTCATCATAGTCCATGTTGGCTATGTAGAAATCCCCGTTTTTCCGGCGGTGTTCATCTAAGATAGGTGTAACATCTTGCCACACTTTCTGAAGAATTGGCCCATTTAACGTAACAAATGAAATTGGATTGTTGATCTCATGGGCCACCCCGGAAACCAGCGTCCCCAGCGAGACCATCTTGGAGGCTTGAAAGAGTTGTTCCTGCTGTAGCATGGCTTCCTGCTCTGCCCGTTTTCGATCATTGATCTCCTGCTGTAACTGCTTATTGGCTGCCATCAGTTGGGCGGTGCGCTGTTCCACAAGCTCTTCAAGCTGGTCACGATACGTTACTAGTTCCTCTTCAGCCCGTAGCCGTGCTTCTATCTCCCGTTTCAGTCTCTTATTGGCCTCTGTCAATTCGGCGGTACGTTCCTTGACCAGCTGTTCAGCGTTGTAAGTTGATATGTGGCTAGCCCATAAAGCGTTTTCATAGTTCATTGGAAAATCAGGTCGTAAGGCATAGAAGAAGAAATTTCCGATCCTTTTAGCTAAGGATAATGGTTTGTAATGAATCTCAAAAATGCATTCATTATTGCCATCCGCTGTGCAAGATGTCTCGTGAATCCTTATTTGTTTCAATTCGAGTAAATCTAAGTAGTAGTGCATACATCCACGATACCAGGAACAGACGGACTTCGAAATCAATGCTCCTTCTTTGGTTCGCGTTATGTGATCATGATACTTTGCTTTCAATGAACCATGCTTTTTCCCAAGAAATGGAGTAACTTCTTTTATCTTATTGTGTTGATTGTTTATCTTGACTACAGATTTTAGAAACACGTTTGGATTAATCATCTTGATGGCTGCTAGCTTCCACGGTTGAAAATGTACTCCAACTCTTTGTCCAGCCTTAAAAAGAGGGTCATCTCCTAGGATCGTATTGCGAAGGGCCTTTTCAGAGCTATCGAATACTGACTTATATAACGTGTTGGATATCCAATAGTCGTCTTTAAACAAGTGCCAGAAACTAAACGGCTCG
>JAQBAU010000191.1:0-2898 GCA_032126655.1 Desulfobacterales bacterium | reverse complement strand
AGCCCCGCACAAGAGGTTGAATCAATGGCTTGCGACAGGAATCTGTGGCAATGACATAACATCTTCCTGCCTGTACGTTGCGGCTATTGCGACTATTTTTGCCGGCGTCCTGGCTCCACTGGTACTGCTTCTGGTTGGTTTTGTTCTCTATCTGTACAAGAAAATCTATACCGAAGTGGTTGAGGCGCTGCCTCTAAACGGCGGAACATATAACTGTTTGCTCAACTGTACATCCAAGTTTTCCGCTTCTGTGGCTGCGTGTCTGACCATTCTCTCATACATAGCGACTGCCGTTATCTCCGCCAAGATGGCAATAGAGTACCTTCACCACATCTTCCCGGCATTTAACGTAATGGAGGCAACCATTGGGCTTCTTGGCCTCTTTGCAGCTTTGGCTATTTTCGGCATGGCTGAATCCGCAGTGGTCGCTTTGGGAATCTTCGTATTCCACATGGCCGCCCTGGTTGCTTTTTGTGTGATGGGATTTGCCCATTTTCCGGGTGATTTCGGCGTGCTTAAAGGCAACCTCCAAACTCTTCCCGCAGGTCATGATTTGCTACTTGCCGTGTTTCTTGGTTTTTCGGCGGCACTACTGGGGATAAGTGGATTTGAAAGTTCAGCCAACTTCGTGGAGGAGCAAGACTCGGGTGTGTTCCGCAAAACGTTGCGTAATATGCTCATAGCGGTTGTCATATTCAACCCGTTGACGTCAATTATTTCTTTGAATCTGCTGCCACTTTCGGAGATTGTGAGTCACAAGGAACACCTGCTATCTCAAATAGCATTTCTGACAGGTGGAGAAACCTTCCGGTTGCTGATCGTTCTGGATGCCACGCTGGTGCTTTCAGGTGCCGTATTGACTAGCTTCATAGGCGTCACCGGCCTGGTCCGCCGAATGGCCCTGGACCAATGTCTCCCTCAGTTTCTATTGAAACAGAACCGCAGAGGGACAAACCATCGAATCATCATTGCCTTCTTCATTCTTTGCTCTTCGATTCTTTTGCTAACCCGAGGGAGTCTTCTCTCTCTTGCCGGAGTCTATACAATCTCTTTCTTGGGAGTCATGACTCTGTTTGGTCTCGGTAACATTCTCCTGAAAACAAGGCGTCGAGAACTCAAGCGGACCTATCGGGCGGGCTGGGCCACCATCCTCGTTGCAATGGCGGCGACTACCCTGGGCATTGTTGGCAATGCAATCATTGATTATCATAACCTTGTCTATTTCTTGTATTACTTCATTCCCACCGTTCTGGCGGTAGTCCTTGTCTACTTGCGCATGCCGATCCTGCAAGCCATTCTGGAAGTGGTAAATGACCTGATGACCCGACTTCTGGTCTGGCGCACTAGGATCATTGATCGAATAGTTGCTATAACGGAACAAAGAGTTGTTCTATTCACACGGGGTGGCCGTCTGGACCGTTTGCATGATGCCTTCGCATACATTGTTAAGAATGAATCAAGCCGCTCGGTTGTGGTACTGCATCTTTACGGTTTTCCTGGACAAAATGACGAGGTATCCATCAGGGAGAGTATAGAGACTATTCGCAAGATCTTCCCAACGTTAAGGGTTGAACTCGTGGTCCGTCAGGGCCAATTTGGACCGGACGTGATTGACTCTGTATCCGAGGAGTTTGGTGTGCCGAAAAACAATATCTTTATAGGTGCTCCTGAAGAAAAGCACGACTTTTCCATCCAGAACCTCGGAGGGGTCCGGGTCATCTTCTAAGCGTCCGATTTATTGGAACAAACATACCATGGAGAAGCACAAGTATTCAGAACATGCTACTCTCTATTTATGTGAAACAAAGAAGTTGAGTAAAACAATTGGACAAAGAGCATGGCCTGTCCACCTCGTTGCGTGTGACGTCGGACGAGATGGTCAATCTTGAAGAAAGGAGGGCTTACACAATGAGAAAAGGGTTATGTCTTCTTGTGCTGGGCCTGTTCGTAGGCATTGTGAGTGCTTGCGAACAATCACAAAAGACCCAAGAACCATGGATTCCGGTGCTGGAAGATACAGGTTTCAGTTACTTGAGAGACTCTGTTTCTCAAGCCTTGACAGCAGTGGACAAGGCATCACATGAGGTTCATGCCAGCCCAGAAGCAAGATCGGGAGAGGACCTTCAAAAAGCCATGGATTCCTTGATGAAACTGCATTTCTACTACCTGCCAATAACCGAAGTCCGCCAACTGATTTATGATGCCGACCAACTATTCTACCTCAAGGAAGTTGACAAAACACAACAAAAGCTCCGGGCGGCAAACAGGCTTTTGGTCGACGTAGCCAAGTCTGGCGGTCAAAACCTTGAGACATCAGTAAATGAAGCGGTTCTGATGATTGATGACTTACTCTTGAACATACGGGAATCTTCAGACAAGGTACCAGAGAAATTCAAAGAAGTCGGCCATCATGTCAATTTGATGGCCACGAAAGGCGAGCTGATTTTGTCAAGCACCGAATTTCATTACGAATAGTAACATGCAATTTGCATGGCAGCGTTCCTATATTGAATTTTCATCCCTTGATTGCGAGGTTTCCTTAAGATTGTTGCTACATGGGGTTCGGGGGGTCGGAGTCCGCCGGGGGCGGATAAACCCGCCGGAGGCGGACAAGTCCTCTTGCCTTGACCAACAATTTCAGTAGCTTGGCCGAGTGCTAAATCAGAGGATTCGCAAGACGTGAGGGCTCTGTGACAAGCAGGGTTTTGGGGAGTTATTTGAAGTGGTCATTCCAATCAAAAGATTGACCGCTTTTTTTGTGCTTTGCGACCACCTGATTGTCTGTGGCTGGAGATAACAGAATCACATCATAAGTCCTTCACGGTAGCTCGACGACCAGGCTTTTCTGAAGTTTTACTTGACATGCAACAAGCCCCAGCTTAGAATGCCCCATACGGT
>JAQBAU010000190.1:0-7359 GCA_032126655.1 Desulfobacterales bacterium | reverse complement strand
ATCATTACTAGTCGGTGTACCCAAAGTAGTCGTTGAAGGAAAGACCCGCTGCGCCGAAGTATATCGTTTCAAATTGGGCCCCAAGACGACAGCCTGGTCAGCTTGACTGCAAATGAGATACTGTGACGTTGTGTTGGGGTTTACCGTATTCAGACCGTACCGGTCCGGTCCGTTTGTTCTTGTTAGCCCCCGGACTTTCAACCGGTTCCACTTCGAAAGCATCGCAAACCACGGTTTGGCGGCCATGTTCTTAGCCTTGGTTGAAGCCCTGTAATAAATGTAGAGATTCGCTGTCTGGAATCCCCTTCTGGCCTTTGTCTCGTACATGCCGCGGCCAGCATAAAACCGCGTCGTACCCTCTAACACAGCGTCCATCATCGGTTTGTAAAACCCCAGGTAAAAATATGTATAATCGTCTCCGGTTTTAGCGTGGTCCACGCCTATCATAGGGAGGTGAATCATCTCATTTCTTCTGAAAACAACAGATATCCCCGTCAGAACACCCCCCTTCCACGACACGTAGAAGACCACGTCATTACCGAGGTTCGACTGGATTTCACGAAGGAACCTCTTCGAAAAGCTGAACGGCCGGCCATTGTGTTTGTAGGAATTCATATCAAGCAATTGATGCAGGCGCTCTTCGTGTTCATCACAAACCCGAAGCGGTCCAACTACTGTCCCCTCCCTTCTATTCCTGTTTATTTCCCTCCTTACGGTTTTTTTACTATTGCTGCTGAGGTCTCCCAAGAATGTCAGGTACTCATCAAATGAGGACCAACCCATGTCTATGTAGTTCAGCGGGATGTGGACAGACTTGTTGTATCCTCTACGATTCAACATTTCGATGAGGGCGGGTTCGCTGTCCATGACGTTGACGAAAGCCACCGGAAGGTTATGTTTCGAAGCCTCGTCTTCAATGCAGTCAAGAAGGCGGCGCATAATCACCGTCTTCTGCCTTGGATCAAGGTCATTTCCCACCAGTAGATGGTCTCCGTAGCTGAGCAGGGGCCAACACACAAACGCCGGCATTAAAGATATGCCAAGGATCGACGCGAACCGCTTGACCCTTCCAAGCAACAGCTCATCAAGATCCTCAACCAGATGCGACTTTCCAAAAACATAGCACACGGCAGCTGCTTTGAGTTCATCTCCGTCTTTAACAACGATATATTTTGGACTAATGTCTCCACAGTATGTGACTTCTGCAGTCTTGAGCCAGCCATAGCTAGCAAAGACATTGTCAAATGACAGCGCATCCCATTCTTTCTTGTTCAGCTCTGAAATACTGTCAACGATACTGGCAGCGTACATTCTCTCCAACTCACTCTCTCACTATGTCCTTTTCGCCAATCGAACTAAAGCGCCATCTGTTAAGAATATCAACGTATAAGCCTGAACCGATCACTCTGGCGTTCAGCTTTCTTTTGAATTTCAGTGATGACGCGTTAAAGGTTTCAGTAATGCTATACAGCCTGTGCCTACCCAACTTACCAAGCTCTTTGTATAGCTGATAGCGAAGATACGGGGCTATGCCTCTGCCCCTGAAAGAGTCAAAGGTGTACGCATCGAACAGATATGCCTCATTCTTCCGTAACGGAAACCTCAGGCCCATGAAATTGCACTCTTCAATGTCACACCACGAAAAGGCTGCCAATTCCCCAGCCTGTTTTGCGCCGAAACACATTTTGCCTTCTTTCAATCTTGTCAGGATCTCTTCATAGGAAATTTCCCTGAAGGGAATCGAACCGATCACCTTCATGTCTTCTTTCCCAAGAAAGCCTAGCTCATATTCATCACGTTGCACTTCCAGTTCATGCAGAACGCCATCAATCAGTCCTTCCAGGACAACATAGTAAGGTTGGATTCTGATTTCCAGCTTGGCCAAGCCATCCAATACAACACGGGGAAACGGATTGTAACGTATTTTCATTCGTATGTATTTTGTGTAACCCATTCTTATCGAGTCCTACCTGATAGACCTGTGATTTTGAGTTATGATTGTTGTGGGTTATTCATAATGTTCAACACGCTGAATACGCTTCGCTCATCTCTCATGGTGCTTTCTGTATCTGAGAAATCTTGATTTATGTTTGTAGTCAAAGGACGTATCCACGTCAGCCAAGCCGTTTTTGATCAAATGGGCATTCAAGAATGTCTTGTTCCGCAGGTAAAGATAGCAAAAAAGGTTTTTCTTTTCATCGTATGTCACGTTGTCAAATTTCATGAATAGTTTTTGCCCTCTCGTCTTCTTCTTTAGGAATTCAATCGCTTCTATGTTCTTGTGCGGAATCTCCTTGATGCCCAACAATCTGACCCTCAGTCCATCATCCAGAATTAAGGCTTCCGAAGAAATAACCTCCGTTACCTTCGAATACACCTTCTTGTCCCCGCTTTCGTGATCTACTCTTGACCCAAACTTGAGTGTTTTCGGATCCACCCTTTTGTCAAACTTCACGGGGTCCTCGAAAACGTAAGGCAACTTCTCAATCTCCTTTTGGACATCGATACGTGCCCTCCCCTGCTTGACTATTTCTAGGGTTGGTTCTTGCGATACATTTGTTTCCGTCAATTTGAGACGTTTCTTAATGACCGCCAAGTATTCCTCATTGATTTCATAACCAATCGAGTTTCTCGTCAGGTTCATAGCTGCCAAAGACGTTGTCCCGCTTCCCAGGAACGGATCAAGCACAGTGTCACCAACAAAACTGAACATCTTGACAAGCCGCCGTGGCAATTCTTCAGGGAACATGGCCAGATGCTTATCCTGTCTTTCACCGGGAAAATTCCAGTGTCCTGCAAAATACTGATTCCACTCCTCCCGTGTTAGTCTGGACCGCTCCTTTATCTCTTTATTAACTCTCGGCTGCTTACCATACTTCCTGAAGATAAGGATGAACTCATAGTCAAGCTTGAGGATACCACTTCTTGGATAAGGGTAGGAGCCCATGACTGTGGCACCGCCCGTGGTATGGCATGTTGTAATCTTCTGCCAGATAATTGCACCCATGTAGTCAAATCCGGCAGTTTCACAGAACTTAATTATCTCCGTCCGTATTGGGATGACCTTATATCTTCCGTAATATGCGGACCGAGCAAACTGGTCACCGATATTGATACACAAGCGACAACCTTGATGCAGAACTCTGAGGCATTCACTCCAAACCAAATTCAGATTATTAGCATACTTTTCATAGGTGTCATTAAAGCCAATCTGGTCTTGACTCCCATAGTCCTTCAGTTGCCAATATGGCGGAGAGGTAATGGCGAGATGTACTGACTCATCCGGCACCTCTTTCATGCACCTGGAATCACCAATTATGATCTTGTGTGTTGTTTTCAATGATTCTGTATAGTCGAATTTGAAGGACTCGCTTGCAGTTAAAGGCTATACGACCTGATATTTCGGCTCTTCAATACGCTCCCCCCTGCAACGCGGACAGCGACTTGGCCGGGTCAACCGCTTTCGCTCCTTGAACACATACCCGCATTCGAGACATCGGGAAGGGGTTATAACCAGTTTCTGCCTTCGCGAGACAACGGAACGCGAGATGTGGGAAAGATGACTATATACCTCCTTTTCCTGGATGCTCAGTCTCTGCGAAAGATCTCTGGCACTACACACTTGTTGGGACAACAAGGCTGTCATCTGTTGACGAACGGTTTGCATACGGTTTTTCTCCCAATATCTTGCTGCGCCACCTCTCAATGATATCTCTGTGGTCAATGGTGCCAATTCCTTTGACTGAAAAGAACTCATCGATTTCGTATCGATTGCCGCACAACCACCAGTCTTTCAGGATGCTTCCTGCTTCCGGCTGGAACATCCAGTCATGACCCAGCGTCTTAACAAACATCTTCTCCATAGTGGCCTCAGCCATCCACGAAATGACATAGTCCAGAGAGTAGAACTCCGGCACAAGATCAAAAAGATGGGTCTCGGGCCGGTAGGCAAAACCCGTGTATTTTTCCATTATTGCAGAGTAGATCTCTCCGTCCCCAACGTCATTCTTCTTGAACATCTCATATTCTGATAGGAACTTGCCCACGTATCGCCTGAAAACAGAGAGGTCCTTGAGGGCTTTATAAAAAGATATCTCTTCTATGGCATCGGACGAAAGGCCCAACCGCCCCTCGAGAAACAATGGAGAAAAACACATGTTCTGAAGCAAAAAGGCGTAGGTTTCTGAAAGGGTATTGGAGGTGAAGAAATCCTTTTCAACAGACGGAAGATCCGGTGCTGTGAAGGCATGACTGAGAACATGACCCATTTCGTGAAACAGGGTTTCAAGGTCGATCCAGCCCCCCTGGGGATTCATGACCAGGCACATCTCGTCCGGTATGCTCAGGGCAAAGCTCATGGCCTGAGACCCCTTCCTGGACGAATGACCTATATCAAGAGAAAGACCTGGAATGTCGTTCACTTGTATTGCCCACTTATTGAAGAAATCGAGATGATCGCTCAGCGGGATGTGATTGGGAAAAAGGGGGTCAAATTCACCCAACCCTAGCAGGTAGATCGCATCAAATCTATTCAACTCGTTAAGTGTGACACCAAGGCTTTTTTGAGACCAGCGCTCCATGGCCTCAAAGTACAATGTATCAGTCTGCCGCAGCACTTCCTGCAATACGGGCAAGTAGCCTTCGTAATCAATCTGTTTCTTGTCCTGACAATACTTCACATAATCTTCATATCCGAATTCATCCTCAAGCAGCATCAGCAGGTGTTCCCAAACGCCGAGAGCAAAGGGCTTCAAGAACTTACAGAGCCCACTCGACTCCTGCTCCAATGTCTTGCGCTTCGCTAAATCACTTCGCTTCTGGCACCATGAAAGCGTGTCCTTGAAGTAGATCTTTTCTCCCTCAACACTGGCGGCAGCTCCCCTAATAAGGGTGAATAATTCATTCTCGAACGGCGAGATGCGATATTGCAGATAATGACTCAGAAGAGAGTGATAAACTCTTTGTCCGTGCCTGGCCCACTCTCCTGAAGGACGCAGACTGTTGATCGTACTTGGATTAAGGATGTCCGTGACACCGTCATATGTGCCGTAATTGGAGTTTTTAGACACGTTTCCCTGCCACAGACTCAGGGCTTTCGCCGTGAGTCGGTGGTTGAGTGTCAAAACGGCCTTTTCGATGTCTATCATAATATCAGCTTAGGCCTTCCACAGAGTTTTGATCCGTTCTCACTGGTTTCGGATATCGAACAGGAAAGACAAGGGGCCAAAGAAGGTTGAGAGGGCAATCATCCAGAGGACCAAGGCAGATATGAGAACAGCGAGAGTCGCCCTGGCTCCTGTTGAGTGATATACGACCTGCGCCGCAACGATTGAGATAACGACACTCCATATTGTTACGACTATACCCAACAGGGGAGTAATAACCGTCCAGTCCAGAATACCGCTCAACCCTACAATACGGGCGAAACCCAAATACTCTTCTTTGCCTTTTGAATAACCGCAAAACATGTGGACGAAGCCAGAAAAGAGGAAAAGAGCGAGAATGGAAAACAGGGCACCAACGAAAACAGCAGCCAGGCTTTTGCCAGGAATGAAAGCCAGTGCTCCGCCTATGGCGGTTACAGCGACCCCAAACCTTAACGCATTGGGATCTCTGGCCACTTGAGCCATTGTTTGTTGGTTCAGCTTGATAATCTCAATGGCTCTTCTTAAATAGTAAAATGTGCCGGTCGGTTCAAACTGATCGGTATCGTCGTCGTGCATGCTTTGATTCCCTAATGATCCTCATCTTTTCGTCTGAACCGTTCGTCTGCGGATATTTCATGAACTTTACCGGTCTTGTTATGAAGCCACCCTGTTCGTTGTACCGCACGGACATCAAACTCCGGGACGTAGGGTTTTATGTCCAAAAGCGGAGTTCCATCTACTATATCGATGTCTTCAACAAAGATCGTGCAACCTCGCACCTCTACGAGCTTCACCACGGAGATTCCTATAGCATTAGGGCGCTGCGGCGCTCTCGTGGCAAATACTCCTCGCATGTGATCGTCCATGAAAGGCTGCACGTTGAGTGTGTATCCCTGGCAATGGTGAAAATGGTACAATAAGATAATATGAGAAAACCCTTCAAGATCCTTCAGTCCGTCCTCATATTCGGGCTTTAGTTCTATGGTTCCCCCAATGCCTTTGGCAGCCACTGTCTGTATGGGCATTCCCTTCACATCTTTGAAGGGGGAACGAACAACGCCTATGGACGTGTATCTTATCTCTTTCATTAACGCACCAACCAAGTGTGAAGGAAAAACATATTGAACAAAGAGACAGGGGTCAAGCTAAAAGGAACCCAATCCCGC
This sequence comes from Desulfobacterales bacterium, assembly GCA_032126655.1. Taxonomy (GTDB): domain Bacteria; phylum Desulfobacterota; class Desulfobacteria; order Desulfobacterales. Next base: position 1,046 of record JAQBAU010000190.1, on the reverse strand, counting down.
AACGTGTAATGTAACAGTACGGCGGAACTGTGACAAGATACAGACTCCACAATGTCCTTGACCAACCAGGGGAGTTTAGATATCGGTCTGAGTCTGACTTCTTACGATGTTATCAAGCTTAGCACAATGAAAAGCCCCTTGTTCTCAAAACTGTCTCTCCTCTATGCCAGGATGGAGGATGCCTACTCTCAAGTAGCCGGGAAGATCGGCTTCTCTTGCAACGGGTGTCCTGACAATTGCTGCAACAGCTATTTTCAACATCATACGTACATAGAATGGGCTTATCTTTGGGACGGAATCGGTTGCTGTTCAGTTGAAAAACAGGAAGATTTTCTGAACAGGGCCAGAGAATATGTCCGGGAAAGCCGAAACTGCTTAGCCCGGGGGCTCAGGCCGACCATCATGTGCCCCTTGAATGATAACGGGCGCTGCGGGCTTTACGAGCACCGACTAATGATATGCCGTATGCACGGAGTCCCGAATAGCTTTGTGAGGCCTGACGGAAAGAAGATGAGCTTTCCAGGCTGTTTCAGATGCCAGGAGTTTTGCTCGTGCTTGACAGAGGTTCCTGTCCTGGACAGGACCAGTTTTTACCGTGATCTGGCTTCACTGGAGATGGCCTTCGTGGACCCGAAGGGTAAATCTCTGCCAAAGGTTAATCTGACTCTGGCAGAGATGCTAGTCCAGGGCCCCCCCGAACTATAGAACCTCCCTCATCGTAAAGCCACAGACCCAAAGCTTCAGTAGACCTTCAAGAAACCCGATCACCTCCAGTTACAGCACTGCACCTTCTTCCTCCTTGACAATTACAGCCGATTCTTCTAAAGATCGGCGCCCAAGTGTTCAGATCGATCATTTGACTATTATTTCTTATGGAAAGGTTTTCGTCATGCGGAGAACAGTGGTTGTGATGTTTTGCACTCTGGGCCTTGTAGGAGCACTTTTCGGCAGTGTCTCTGCAGGGGAGACGGGTCATTACGTAAACGGCGTCGAGGGAATCAAGGCTGCAACTTTACCCCCTGCAGGTAGTTTTTGCTATCGTTTAT
>JAQBAU010000189.1:0-16441 GCA_032126655.1 Desulfobacterales bacterium | reverse complement strand
ATCCATCTGCGCCGCACCCGTGATCATGTTCTTGATATAGTCCGCATGACCAGGACAGTCCACGTGCGCATAATGGCGCTTCGCTGTCTCGTACTCCACGTGCGCAGTCGCTATCGTAATACCACGCTCCTTCTCCTCCGGCGCCTTGTCTATCTGGTCAAACGGTATGTAGTCAGCCATCCCCTTACTCGCCAAATGCTTCGTGAGCGCCGACGTTAACGTCGTCTTCCCATGATCAATATGACCAATCGTACCTACGTTCACATGCGGCTTTACCCGCTCAAACTTCTTCTTCGCCATCGTCCTACCCTCCGTGCACTTACAGGACAAAAATCAGTTCCTACGAAACCTCTAAGCCCCTTTTTCTCTAATAGTCTTGGCAATCGATTGCGGAACTGGCTCATAACCGGAAAACTGCATGGTGTAGCTAGCTCGCCCTTGAGTCATCGACCTCAAGTCCGTGGCATAGCCGAACATCTCCGATAAGGGAACCCGGGCGTTTACCATGCGCACTCCGTTCCGGTTGTCTACCCCCCCAATCTTGGCACGTCGGCCGTTCAAGTCTGAGATCACGTCTCCCAGAAAATCTTCCGGAGCTGTCACGTCCAACGCCATGAAGGGTTCCAGAAATAACGGGCTCGCCTTCTGGACTGCTGCCTTAAACCCCAACGACCCCGCAATATGAAATGCTCTCTCTGACGAGTCAACCTCATGATATGATCCGTCAAATATTGTTACCTTCACGTCCACCATGGAATACCCGGCAAGGACACCACCAGCTGCTGCTTCCATCACACCCTTCTTAACGGAGGAGATATACTCCTTGGGGATGACCCCGCCAACGATCTTACTTTCAACCACAACGCCTTGATCTCGTTCCCCAGGCTCTACCCGCAGCTTAACGTGGCCGTATTGGCCGCGACCACCTGACTGGCGAACAAATCTGCCTTCGCCCTCTGATTCGCCGGAGATCGTTTCTCGATAAGCCACGTGAGGTTTACCAACCACCGCATCAACGCCGAATTCCCTTAGCAGACGATCCACAATAATCTCCAGATGCAGTTCCCCCATGCCTGAAATCAAGGTCTGGCCTGTTTCCTCATCGGATGTTATCTTAAAAGACGGGTCCTCCATTGCAATTTTGCCGAGACCTGTACCCAGCTTTGTTTGGTCATTCTTTGTCTTGGGTTCAATGGCAATTGACATGACAGGTTTCGGCGTGGTCATTGATTCCAGAAGGATGGGGCTGCTCGGGTCACAGAGGGTATCACCGGTAGTCGCACTCCTAAGGCCTATTGCAGCAACGATGTCTCCTGCGTAAACCTCCCGAATTTCCTCTCGCTCGTTGGAGTGCATTTTCACGAGCCTGCCGATCTTCTCCTTTGTCCCTTTAGTCGCATTGAGAACCACATCCCCTGACTTTAGCTTTCCGGAATAAATTCGTATGAACGTTAGATGACCTACATACGGGTCGGTCATCAATTTGAAGGCCAGGCCTGAAAACGGAGCGGAGTCTTCTACGGGCCGAAAGACCTCCTCCCCGTTCGGGTCGATGCCACCGATGGGAGGAATATCTACAGGAGACGGAAGATATTCGATGACAGCATCCAAGAGGGGTTGTACCCCCTTGTTCTTGAAGGAAGCGCCACATAACACCGGCACCCTCTTCAAAGACACCGTTGCCTTTCGAATGCTTTCAGTCAATTCATCCGATGAAATCAGCTCCCCCTCAATGTAACGTTCCATAACAAACTCATCAACATCGGCTAGGGATTCCAGCAGTTCGACACGGGCTCCCTCTGCCTTCTCTCGAAGCGACAGGGGAATATCAGTTTCTTCGAAATTGGCTCCGAGATCTGCATCATTGTAAAGGAGGGCACGCATCGAAACCAAATCAACCACGCCTACGAAGTTCTCCTCTTCTCCAATAGGAAGCTGGACCACGAGTGGTTCAGTTTTTAGAATGACCCGAATCATCTCCACGCAACGGTCCATATCCGCCCCTGCCCTATCCATCTTGTTGACAAAGGCAATACGCGGAACCTTGTACCGATCAGCTTGACGCCATATTGTTTCAGACTGCGGCTCTACCCCTCCAACGGCACAGAATACGGCAACCACAGCGTCGAGGACTCGGAAACTTCTTTCCACTTCAACGGTAAAATCAACGTGCCCCGGCGTGTCTATGATGTTGATACGGTGGCCCTTCCAGAAGCAGGTCGTAGCAGCAGAAGTAATGGTAATGCCCCGTTCTTGCTCCTGTTCCATCCAGTCCATCACTGCAGATCCCTGGTCTACCTCGCCCATCTTGTGAGAAACCCCCGTGTAGAAAAGGATTCTCTCGGTGGTCGTGGTCTTGCCAGCATCAATATGTGCAGCAATGCCGATGTTTCTTTGTCTATTTATAGGGACTAACCGTGCCATTGTTTATGATTACTCACTGGTTATCTATCGCAAGCAAAAGGCTACAACTGACCACTGACCGATGACCAGTTTGCTTACCATCTGTAATGGGCAAAGGCCTTGTTGGCTTCAGCCATCTTGTGCGTATCCTCTCTTTTCTTCATGGTGGCGCCCCGATGGCCGGCGGCATCCATCAATTCCGCAGCCAACCTCTGCGACATACTTTTCTCCGAACGCTTCCGCGCGAAGGAAATCAGCCACCTTATCCCAAGTGCAGTCTGACGAGTCGAACGAACCTCTATCGGCACTTGGTAAGTCGATCCACCCACCCTGCGCGACTTGACTTCAACGCGAGGCTTAGCATTCTCCATAGCCTTTTCAAAGACCTTCAGAGGCGGCTCCTTGATCTTTGTTTCGATGATTGCTAAAGCATCGTACAAGATTGACTCTGCCACACTCCTCTTGCCATCAACCATCAGACAGTTGATGAACTTCGACACCAGCTTACTCTTGTACTTCGGATCAAGCATCATAGGCCGCTTGGAGATCTCTCTTTTTCTTGGCATACGTAGCTCCTGCAGTCTCGTTATTCGTTATTCGAAAATCGTTTTTGGAGACATAGAGGTGATGATTTCATTCTGCATTCGGCACTCCGAATTGCGCCTTGCGGCTTGGCACGAAGTGCCTCTTTTCAAGCCGACAGGTGCAACCCTGGCGCAAAACATTCCCGTATTGCGCCTTACGGCTTGAAAACATTACCGCACTCCGAATTCCCTATTGGATTCACTTTGGTCTTTTTGCACCATACCGTGACCGACCTTGTTTTCTGTCCTGAACGCCTACAGAATCGAGCACTCCACGGATTATGTGGTAACGTACCCCCGGCAGGTCTTTGATCCGCCCACCGCGAACGAGGACAACCGAGTGTTCCTGAAGGTTGTGCCCCTCTCCAGGGATGTAGGTTGTCACCTCCATGCCGTTGGTCAAACGCACCCTCGCCACTTTCCTCAGGGCTGAGTTGGGTTTCTTGGGCGTCGCCGTGTATACCCGAGTACACACGCCCCGCTTCTGGGGACATGCTTTGAGGGCCGGTGTATTGGATTTCTTTTTCACCCGGCTTCGGCCCTTTCTAACAAGTTGATTAATGGTCGGCATTGACTTTTCCTCGTAGATAACTGTAATTTTTCGCCAAAATTTGGTGCCCTTCAAGAGATCTGCAAGCTACAGACAAAAAGCAGATTAATTAACACCTGCGCCTCGCCGTGTCAACTGTTATTTCCCCATTTCCTCAGACATGAGCGGCCTCATCTTCCTGGCCAACGCTCAAATCTTCGCCAACTTCCAACTTTTCATCGACTTCCTCGGACTCCAACGCTATACGGGCCGTTCTATATTGGCTCATTCCGGTACCAGCCGGTATAATTCGTCCCATAATAACGTTTTCTTTCAGCCCCTTTAGGTGGTCGACTTTGCCCGCAATGCTCGCTTCTGTCAGTACCTTCGTCGTTTCTTGAAACGACGCCGCAGAGATGAAACTCTCAGTACTAAGCGACGCTTTAGTAATTCCCAGAAGCAGGGGCTTGGCGACCGCAGGGGTGCCCCCGCGAGCTACCACTTCTTTGTTGACCTCTTCAAAGCGTCTCTTTTCCACGTGTTCTTCCAGAATGAAGTCGGTGTCTCCAGGGTTATCAATCTTAACCCTTTCCAACATCTGACACACAATGACTTCAATATGCTTGTCATTGATTCGGACACCCTGTAGCCGGTACACTTCTTGGACTTCGTCCACGAGATATCGCGCTAGATCCCGCTCCCCCTTGATATTTAGGATGTCATGCGGATTCGCCGATCCTCCCATTAAGGCATCGCCGGCTTTAAGGTAATCCCCCTCCAACACGCTGATATGTTTACCTCTCGGAATCAGGTATTCTTTCTTATCCCCGACATCAGGTGGCATTACGGTGACCTTCTGTCTCCCTTTGGCTCCTTTGGAAATACTCACATACCCATCAATCTCGCTTAGAACCGCAGCTTCTTTTGGTTTTCGACACTCGAATAGTTCGGCAATACGTGGAAGGCCGCCCGTGATATCCTTGGTCTTCGTGGTCTCCCTCGGGAGCTTGGCTATGACGTCACCGGCACTTACCATGTCGCCTTCAGATATCATCAGAATTGCCGCCACCGGCAGAAAGTATCGGGCGTTCCCACCAGAGGGGAGTTTGGCCGTCTTCTTGTTCTCGTCCTTTATGGAAATCCTCGGCCGCACATCAGCGTCTTTGTGTTGAACGATGACTTGGCTTGCCTTGCCTGTCACAGGATCAACTTTCTCCTGCATGGTCGACCCGGGCAGGACATCACCGAATTTCACCACACCATCCGCCTCAGTGAGAATCGGCGTTGTGTAAGGATCCCATGTGACGAGTAAGTCGCCGGGTTTGACCTTTTGGCCGTCTTTGACTGTGAAGTGGGCACCGTAGATCACGGGATACCGCTCGCTCTCTCGCCCTTTATCGCCTACAATGGCAAATTCCCCACCCTTGCGGTTCATGACCACAAACTCTTTGTTGACAATCTCAACCGTGTTCACGCCCAGGTATTTCATCCGACCGGCATGAACAGCCCTGCGGTCGGCCTGCTCAGCTGCGCTTCGGGCCGTGCCGCCGATGTGAAACGTCCGCATGGTGAGCTGAGTGCCCGGTTCGCCAATGGATTGGGCTGCCAGTATTCCGACTGGCGTGCCAATCTCCACGGGCTGGCCATAAGCCAGGTCACGACCATAGCACTTGCAACAAACACCATCCTCCGATTTGCATGTCAGGACCGAACGGATCCTGACCTTTGTAATACCCGCCTCGTCGATCGCTGCAACCTTTGCTTCGTCAATCTCTTCGTTGGCGTGGACCAGCACCTCATCTGAATAAGGATCCCGAATATCTTCCAAGGCGACACGCCCCAACACGCGTTCACCGACCCTCTGGATAATTTCCCCTGCTTCTACAAGGGCCTCCACCTCAATCCCTGTCAGAGTATTGCAGTCCTCCTCAGTCGTCACACAATCCTGGGCAACATCCACGAGCCTACGAGTCAGATATCCCGAATTGGCCGTTTTCAAAGCTGTGTCGGCCAAGCCTTTCCTCGCACCGTGGGTTGAACTGAAGTACTGAAGCACGGAGAGCCCCTCGCGAAAGTTGGCCGTAATTGGGGTTTCTATGATCTCACCAGAGGGCTTGGCCATCAGACCGCGCATCCCTGCCAGCTGTCGCATCTGGTCCTTACTTCCCCTTGACCCTGAATCAGCCATCATATAGATGGGATTGAAGCTTTCTTCTTCGCCCCGCTTGGCCTTTCTGCCTGACTTCAGCTTACCGTCTTGGTCCTCAAGGGGGGTTACCTTCATCTCCTGCATCATTTCGGTTGCCACATGAGTCGTTGCCTTTGCCCAAATATCGACAACTTTGTTATACTTCTCCCCACGGGTTATCAAACCCTCTGTGTATTGCTCGTTGATCTGAGCAACCTCTTGCCCGGCCTTATCAATGATTTCCCATTTCTTCTCAGGAATGACCATGTCGTCGATGCATATGGAAATGCCTGCCCGAGTAGCATATCTAAAGCCTATATCTTTCAATCGGTCCGAAAGGACAACGGTCGCCTTGCCCCCAAGAGTTCGATAACAGTAGTTGGCCAGGAAACTAAGGGCCTTTTTGTTCATCACCTGATTTATGAGTTCAAAGGGAATCTCCACTTTCTTTGCCAAGAGCCTGAAGATGTGATAGTCCCCGTTAGCCTCTACGACGTCACTGACTTCGCCAACGTCAAGAGAAAAGATAGCGTCTATATCGGACGGGCTGACTCTATAAACCTCTTCAAGTTGTTCGCGCAGTACGAATCCCATATCACCGTCTTGAGCACGATCTCTGCTTTTGGAGATCGTCTGTGCCATCTGAACGAAATCCATGCCTTCCTTCAGGTCGGCCATGGCGCTTTTAGCCTCCTTCTGAGATGAAACCTCAATATGAGATAACTGCACAATCGTTTCATCGGGAAGGATTTCTCGAAGTATGATACGTCCAACCGTGGTCTCCACACGGCCCTCATTAATGCGGACGACGATTTTCGCATGAAGGTCTACCTCATCCGAGTCGTAAGCAGACCTGACCTCTTCCGAATTGGCAAAGATCTTTCCTTCTCCTTTCGCTCCGGGGACCTCTCTCGTCATGTAATAGATTCCCAACACGATATCCTGCGAAGGGACAATGATGGGATCGCCATGAGCCGGAGAAAGAATGTTGTTCGATGACAACATCAGAACGCGTGCCTCGATCTGGGATTCAATAGAAAGAGGGACGTGAACGGCCATCTGGTCTCCGTCAAAATCAGCGTTGAAGGCCGTGCAGACCAAGGGATGAAGCTGGATTGCCTTGCCTTCGATGAGGATGGGCTCAAATGCTTGCAAACCCAGCCGATGCAGCGTTGGGGCCCGGTTGAGAATGACTGGGTATTCTTTGACTACCTCGTCCAACGTATCCCACACTTCCGGCGTTTCCCGTTCGACAAGCTTCTTAGCGCTCTTAACTGTGGTGACAAGTCCCTTCTCTTCGAGCCTGTAAAACAAGAAGGGCTTAAAGAGCTCCAGGGCCATCTTTTTGGGAAGCCCACATTGATGCAGGCGCAATTCCGGCCCAACCACAATTACACTTCGTCCTGAATAGTCAACACGCTTGCCCAACAGATTTTGGCGGAAACGTCCCTGTTTGCCCCTTAGCGAATCACTCAGGGACTTGAGGGGACGTCTATTTGGCCCTGTAACAACTCTGCCATACCGGCCATTGTCAAACAGGACGTCGACGGCCTCCTGGAGCATCCTCTTTTCATTCCGAATGATGATGTTAGGAGCCCGCAAGTCCAGAAGCCGCTTCAAGCGGTTGTTTCGATTAATTACTCTCCGGTATAGATCGTTCAAATCAGAAGTGGCGAATCGGCCCCCTTCCAGGGGAACCAGCGGTCGCACGTCAGGAGGGAGCACAGGGATAACGTCCATGATCATCCACTCCGGCCGATTCCCGGAGTTCCGAAATGCCTCGACGATCTTGAGTTGTTTGGAGAGTTTCTTGCGCTTTGTCTCAGAACCCGTCGATAGAATCTCGCTCCGCAGCCTCTTGTACTCATCTTCTAAGTTAAGCTGTTCCAGAAGGATCTTGACTGCTTCGGCCCCGATCCCAGCCTCAAACGTTTGGCCATACTTCTCTCTCGCTTCCCGGTATTTGTCCTCGGTAAGAAGCTGGCGAGGGGTGAGGTCGGTCTCTTTAGGATCGACGACGATATAAGCGTCGAAGTACAGAACCTTCTCAAGCTCCTTGAGAGTTAGATCCAGCAGGTTTCCGATCTTGCCAGGCAGGCTTCTCAAAAACCATATGTGGGCTACCGGTGTGGCCAGTTGAATGTGGCCCATCCGTTCCCGGCGAACCTTGGACTGAATGACCTCCACTCCGCACTTCTCACAAACCACACCCCTGTGTTTCATTCTCTTGTATTTGCCGCAGTTGCATTCATAATCCTTGGTAGGGCCAAAGATCTTTGCACAAAAAAGCCCATCCCTCTCCGGTTTAAAGGTTCGGTAGTTAATCGTTTCAGGCTTCTTGATTTCCCCATAGGACCACTCTCTGATCTTTTCTGGAGATGCTAGAGAAATACGAACTGCCGTGTAGCTCAGCGGGTCCTTGGGTCTCGCAAAGAAACTATATAGGTCTTCCAAGGCGTTCTCCTTTTCTTACGCTTACTTTTCCTTCTTTTTTTCCACAAGCTCAATATCCAAACCCAAACCCTGAAGCTCCTTGACCAACACGTTGAACGATTCCGGAAGTCCAGCCTCGAGAACGTTCTCTCCTTTGACAATTTTTTCGTACATGCGCGTTCTTCCCGCCATGTCGTCTGACTTGACCGTCAAGAACTCCTGAAGGCAATAAGCCGCGCCATAGGCCTCTGTAGCCCAAACCTCCATCTCGCCGAGTCGTTGTCCCCCGAACTGAGCCTTTCCTCCCAAGGGTTGCTGAGTGACCAAGGAGTAAGGCCCTATAGAACGAGCATGAATTTTATCATCAACGAGATGGTGCAGCTTCATCATATACATAATCCCGACCGTGACTTTGGTGGCAAAGGGATCTCCAGTCCGCCCATCATAGAGCGTGGCCTGTCCTTTTGAGGGATAGCCGGCCTCAACCAGTAACTCCTTGATCTCTGTCTCCTTGGCCCCGTCAAAGACAGGGGTAAGCATGCCAGCCCCGTCTTGGTAACGCTTTGCGAAACCGCACAATTCTTTGTCGTCCAAATCCCTAATTATTTGTTTCTGTTTGGTGGAAGGAAAAACCGACCTAAGTTTGTTCCTGAGAGCCTTGTAGTTCTCAGAACGAACGAGTTCGTTGATTTGGTCACCCAATCCTTTCGCTGCCCAACCCAAGTGAGTTTCCAGGATCTGCCCGACATTCATACGTGACGGCACACCCAGAGGGTTCAGTATGATGTCAACTGTTGTCCCGTCCTCAAAATGCGGCAGATCCTCCTCGGGCAAGAGGCAGGAAACCACTCCTTTGTTCCCGTGTCGGCCTGCCATCTTGTCTCCCACTGAAAGCCTTCGCTTCATGGCGACATAGACCTTGACCATTTTTATGATCCCAGGCGGGAGATCGTCGCCCCTTTCATATCGACTCACCGTATTCTCGAAACGCTTTCGAACTTCATCGCATTGCTGCCGATACCGTTCCAGTATTTCGTTCATTTCTGCAGCAACCTTGGCGTTCTTCAACTCTATCCGACCCACTTGAGACAAGGATATCTTCGAAAGCGCCTCGGCAGTAATACGGTCGCCCTTCTTGACGAGCTCAACCTTCCCCTTCTTGATCGGAGCGACGCATGTGTGCCGCACTAACAGCCCTTCAAGGTTTTCTCTGGTTATCTCCTCAAGGATTGCAAGTTCATCCTCCCGATTCCTCTGGAGAGCCTCAATCTCATGTTCTTCAATGCTCAGAGTACGGGAATCCTTTTCCACACCTTTCCTGGAGAAGACTTTGGCATCAATCACGACGCCGGTCACACCGGGTGGAACCCGAAGGGAAGTGTCCTTCACTTCACCCGCTTTCTCTCCAAAAATAGCCCTGAGCAGCTTCTCCTCCGGAGATAGCTGGGTCTCACCCTTTGGGGTGATCTTGCCCACCAAGACGTCTCCCGGATTCACTTCAGCACCGAGCCGAATGATGCCGCTTTCGTCCAGATTCCCTAATGCCTCTTCTCCAACATTGGGTATGTCGCGTGTAATCTCCTCCTTACCCAGTTTGGTATCACGGGAAACAGTGTCGAACTGTTCAATGTGAATCGAGGTAAAAACCCCATCTCGAACCAAACGTTCGCTTACGAGGATAGAATCCTCAAAGTTGTATCCCCCCCAGGGCATGAAAGCGACCATCACGTTTTTTCCCAGTGCCAGCTCTCCCTGTTTGGTTGCGGGGCCATCTGCGATCACATCTCCTCTCGCAACGAGGTCGCCCTTACTGACGATTGGTCGGTGATTGAAACACGTGTTCTGATTGGAACGAGAGAACTTTCTTAGGTTATAGATGCTTACCTGTCGGCTATCGCCGCCACCGTTTCCGCGGTTTTTCACGACGATGCGTTTGGCATCCACGTCCGACACTTCACCGTCATTGTCAGCCATGACGGTCACCCCTGAATCTCTCGCCACTACCCCTTCCACACCCGTGGCGACAAGCGGAGCGTTGTTCACAAGGAGAGGCACAGCCTGGCGTTGCATGTTGGAGCCCATGAGAGCCCTGTTAGCGTCATCGTTTTCCAGAAAAGGAATCAATGATGCAGCCACGCTCACCAACTGATGGGGCGAGACGTCCATCAGTTCGATTTCTTCCCGCTTGACCATCAAGAACTCACCTGTAACGCGTGCTGACACCAGCGGGTTCTTAAATCGGTTGTTTTCGTCCAGGGGTGCATTGGCCTGAGCAATCGGGTGTTTCTCTTCGTCCAGTGCGGTCAGAAACCTTACCTGGTCAGTTACCCGACCCTTTTCTACAACTCGATAGGGCGTCTCAATGAAGCTGTAGTCGTTCACGCGGGCATATGTGCTCAGCGAGACAATCAATCCGATGTTAGGCCCTTCCGGGGTCTCAATGGGACAGATACGCCCGTAGTGTGTGGGATGAACATCCCGAACCTCAAATCCCGCGCGTTCCCGTGTAAGACCGCCAGGACCCAACGCACTCAAACGCCGCTTATGGGTAATTTCGGAGAGTGGATTCGTTTGGTCCATAAACTGGGAAAGCTGACTGGTCCCAAAGAACTCTTTGATGACTGCAGAAACCGGCTTAGAATTGACCAGGTCATGCGGCATCAGTGCCTCAATCTCCTGAAGGCTCATTCGTTCCCTGATGGCACGTTCCATTCTCACCAGACCTATACGGTATTGATTCCCCAGAAGCTCTCCGACTGCTCGCACCCGTCGATTACCCAGATGATCAATATCGTCAACCGGCCCTTGGCTGTCTTTCAAATCGACGAGGATCTTGGTCGTAAGCAGGATGTCCTCTTTGCGAAGCGTACGCATATCCAGGGGTACGCCATCCTGGCCCAATCCCAGGCGGAGGTTGGTTTTCAATCGTCCCACCGTGGACAGATCGTAGTGAGATGCGCTGAAAAACAGCTGGTTACAAAGCTGCTGGGCGACCTCAACGGTAGGAGGATTGCTGGGTCGAAGTCTTCGATATATTTCCAGGAGTGCATCCTCCTGGCTCTCCACCTTGTCAAGGAGTAGGGTTTTGCTGATAGAATCGCTCGTGTTAACGTTATCTATGTAAAGTATCTGGAGACTGGATACGTTGCCCGCCAAGATCTCCTCAAAGAGCTTCTCATCAATCGGCTCATTGCAGGATGCGATGACTTCTCCACTCTTGGCGTCTACCAATTTGTGGGCAAGGATCTTTCCTTCGATGTCTTCAAACACAATGGGGACACTCTTCACCTTCGCTTCCACAAGTTGTTTGACTGCCTTTTTTGTGAAGCGATGTCCTTTTTTCGCAATGGTCCCACCAGTCTTCGGGTGTTTTATCAGCTTTGCCGCTCGTTGGCCCACCAGGAGATCTTCGTCAACCACCTTGTACAGGTGCTTTCTCGCAATCTCGATCTTTTCTGTGCGGTAGAAGTAGGACAAGATGTCCTCTGCCAAATACCCAAAGGCCTTCAGAAGCAACGTGGCGGGGAATTTACGGCGGCGATCAATTCGAACTTGGACCACGTCTTTCGGATCAATTTCTAGATCAATCCAAGATCCTCGGACTGGAATGACCCTGGCTGTGTAAAGTACTTTGCCACTTGAATGGGTCTTGCCCTTGTCATGGTCAAAAAACACCCCTGGTGACCGGTGGAGCTGACTCACAACAACGCGCTCAGTCCCGTTGATGATGAACGTACCCCTCCTGGTCATGAGCGGAATAGTCCCAAAATAGATCTCCTGTTCCTTGATGTCCCGAATATTCTGGACCTCGGTCTCTCTGTCACCTTCATAGACAACCAGCCGAACGGTTATACGAACGGGGATCTCATAGGTCATCCCTTTGTCGGTGCACTCTTGCTCATCATATTTGACTTCCCCAAAGCCGTAAGAAACAAACTCTAAAGAAGCGGTACCTGTAAAATCCTTTATGGGAAAGACACTTATGAAGGCACCCTGAAGTCCCTCTTCTTTTCTCTTTTCAGGCGGGACATCCTTTTGGAGAAATCGGGCGTAGGACTCCTTCTGCATCTCAACCAAATTGGGAAATCCGATGATCTTCGCAATCTTGCCAAAGTCTCTTCTTACCTGTTCACCTGTTAAGAAATGCTTGGGCATAAGATCTCCATATTCGTTATTCGTTATTCGTTGTTCGGACACGTTGTGGTTTTTCTGACGCGGGGTGCCGTCAGGCGGCTTTAAAGGCTGTACCTCGTATCAAGCCGATAGACACCATCTTACGCCAAGTCGTTGCCCGATTCACGATTACACGGGACACAATTGCACCGTTATTTGATGTCAACGGTTGCTCCAGCCTCTTCCAGTTGTCCTTTAACGTTTTCAGCTTCTTCCCTCGAGACCCCTTCTTTCACCGGTTTAGGAGCTTCGTCGACCAGTGCCTTTGCCTCCTTAAGGCCAAGGCCGGTAAGTGCCCTGATCGTCTTGATGACCTGGATCTTCTTGTCTCCGATCTCACTCAGGATCACATCGAACTCGGTCTGCTCTTCAGCCTCGGCTTGAGCGGGTTGTCCACCGGACGCAGCAGCCACGGCAACCGGGGCTGCTGCTGAAACACCGAATTTCTCTTCCAGTTCCTTTACCAGATCGGAAAGCTCGAGTACCGACATGCCCGAAATGAATTCAATGACCTCGTCTTTCGTTACATTAGCCATTCTGTGTATCCTCCTCATCTATATAATTGAAGTTAGCTGCGCTTCTCTTCGCAACCAGTCGAGTGGGTGAGTCATTGACTGCCTGACCATCTGACTATCCGACCGCTCAACCTTCTTTCTGCCGCTTGATTGCCTCTAGCACACCCATGAACTTGGTCAACACACCCCCTAGAACCATCACCAGGCTGCCAACCGGCGCGTTCATCACCATAAGTAGCTGCGTTAACAAAACTTCCTGGGACGGAAGCTTGGAGAGTCTTTTGATACCCGAGGAATCAACAAGCTTGCCTTCTACAATCCCAGCCATCACTTCCAAAGCGGCATTGTCTTCGCTGAACTTCACGAGCACTTTAGCCGGAGCTACGGGATCTTCGTAGCTAAAGGCCAGCGCACACGGACCAGAGAAATGCTCCTTCAACAGTATCATGTCGGTTCCATCCGCAGCCCTGTTCATGAGCGTATTCTTTACTACTCGATACTCAACCGAGGCTTCCCTCAGTTGACTTCGCAACTCACTCATGGCCGACATGTTCAGGCCTCTGTAATCTGTAAGCAACACCGTTCTGGCCCTGGAAAACTTGTCATGTAAGGCCTCAACAGCCTTTTCTTTTTCCGATCGTTTCAAAGGTCTGCCACGCCTCCTTTCTTGATCTGCAACGCCTTCACTGCCTGGTTCTTATCGTAAGGCCGTCTTTACATGAACGGGATCAATTCTGATCCCGGCGCCCATGGTTGTTGAGATGGCTATGCTCTTCAGGTATGTCCCTTTACTGCTGGTCGGCTTGAGGCGGACGATGGTTTCCATAAACGAAGTAAGGTTTTCCACGAGCCTTTCCACACCAAAAGAGACTTTCCCCACGGAAGCATGAACAATACCAGCCTTTTCTACTCTGAAATCGATCTTGCCCGCTTTTAATTCCTTGACAGCCCGACCCACATCGAAAGTCACCGTTCCAGCTTTTGCATTCGGCATCAGCCCTCTGGGGCCCAGCACTTTGCCGATTCTCCCTACGGTGCCCATCATGTCTGGAGTGGAAACAGCTTTGTCAAACCCGAACCATCCACCTTTAATCTTTTCGATGATTTCATCATTGCCAACAAAGTCCGCACCCGCCTCTTCAGCTTCCTTTTCCTTCTCTCCCTTGGCAAACACCAACACCTTCACTTCTTTGCCCGTCCCATTTGGCAGCATCACGGACCCTCGAACCATCTGATCTGCATGCCGGGGATCGACACCTAAGCGAACAGCGACATCCACGCTTTCATCGAACTTGGCGTAGGACGTGTCCAGTGCCAATTTCAAAGCCTCTGAGAAGTCGTATCCCTTCTCTGCGTCTATCCTCTGTCTCGCCGAATTGTATTTTTTCCCTTTTCTTGACATGTTTTCGTGGCTCCCTCCAGAACTCCTCCTGCAATCAGACAACCTCAATGCCCATACTTCGGGCAGTCCCCTCGATGATCCTGCAAGCGTTTTCTACGTCGTAAGCATTCAGGTCGACCATTTTCATCTTTGCAATCTCCTCAACCTGGGCTCGAGTTACCTGTCCAACTTTCTCACGCTTTGGATCACCAGAACCCTTGGCAATCTTCGCTGCTTTCTTCAGAAGAATCGCGGCAGGTGGGGTCTTGGTAATAAACGAGAAAGACCGATCATGATAAACCGTGACAACCACAGGTATGATCATTCCTTCTTGACCAGCCGTTTTGGAATTAAACGCCTTGCAAAACTCCATGATGTTGACGCCTTGCTGGCCCAGAGCAGGGCCGATGGGCGGGGAAGGATTGGCTTGCCCCGCCGGAACCTGAAGTTTTATCGCACCTATTATCTTCTTGGCCATGCTAATTACTCCTTACCGATCATCCATATTCAACCGAATCACGGGCTATGCCTTGCTCACCTGAACAAACTCGAGTTCTACAGGCGTAGCCCGTCCAAAGATGCTCACCAGGACCCGGATCTTCCCTTTGTCAGGCTTCACATCCTCTACGGTGCCCGTAAAGTTAGTGAAAGGGCCATCTATCACACGAACCTCGTCCCCAGGTTCAAAAAAGAACTTGGGCTGCGGTTTTAGCTTACCCTCCTCAACTTGGCCTATGATCTTCTCAGCCTCCTCATCGGTAAGAGAAGTCGGGGCATCCCTTCCCCCAAGGAATCCTGTGACCCTTGGTGTTTCCTGCACCACATGCCAGGACTCCTTGGTCAACTCCATTTGCACTAAGATATAACCGGGGTAGAACTTTCGTGCTGAGGTTTTTCTCTTCCCCCTGACCAACTCAACGACTTGTTCCGTGGGAATCAAGATCTTGCCAAAGTTCTCAGACTGTCCGGATGAAACTATCCGCTCTTCCAGGGCAGTCTTAACCTTGTTTTCGTATCCTGAGTACGTATGAACAACATACCACTTCAAAGCCACCGTGCCTTCTCCTCAAAGCTCCTACCCTAAGTGATCGTAAGCAAAACGGGTAAAATGATTTGTGTGTTTAGTTTATTATACATTTTGTAAGTTCGGATACACTCTCACAACAATCTTGCTGCCTTGGGGGTCTGGGGGATCCTATACTTCCGATCAATTAGGGTCCTATCCGAGTACAAAGCGAATCAGGCTCGACAGGCCCATGTCCACAAGACCGAGAAACGCAGAAATAATGACCACGATAATGATGACCACACCTGTAGAGGCCAAAGTCTCTTTTCTGGAGGGCCAGGCTACCTTCTTCAGTTCTATCTTCACCTCACGGAGAAACTGCACACTCTTTGCCAAGAAAGCCGGTTGCAGCTTACGCCCCGAGGGTTTGATCGCCTTGGGGACTTCACTCCTGGGCAGACTCTCACGGTTCTGGGCGGGCCTCTGCTGGACAGCCGACACCGTGGCGTTTTCTTGCCTCACAGCCACTTGCTGATTATCCGACTTGGTTCCGCCTTTTTTCTTCTTCTTTGTTGATGCAGGTTTTTTTTTCTTTAGACGCGCCATATAAATAACATCCGTTACGAGTTACGAGTCAAGGTCCTTTCAGATTTGAACAAGTAACACCCGAGACCAATCAATCCTGATACTGCATTTCTCCAATACGCTCTGCTTCAGCGGGGTGCGTGAATTCCCTGAGTTCACCTTGGCAGGCCAGGAGGGATTCGAACCCCCATCACCCGGATTTGGAGTCCGGTGCTCTAACCGTTAGAGCTACTGGCCTGCAAGAAGGTATACTGCTTACTTGGTCTCCTTGTGTAGGGTATGGGTTCTACAGAATCTGCAGTACTTCTTGAACGCGAGTTTGTCCGGGGTACTTCGCTTGTTCTTAGTGGTTGTATAATTTCGGCGTTTGCACTCACTGCAGGCTAGTGTAACAATGATTCTCACAACAGGTCCCCCTATTCTACGACTTCGCTGATGACGCCTGCGCCGACAGTACGGCCACCTTCACGGATGGCAAACCTAAGCTCTTTTTCCATCGCGATTGGCGTGATCAACTCAGCAGAAATCGTTACATTGTCCCCAGGCATCACCATCTCTGTGCCCTCAGGAAGCGTCACCACTCCTGTCACGTCCGTTGTCCTGAAATAAAACTGCGGACGATAGCCATTGAAAAACGGCGTGTG
>JAQBAU010000188.1:0-21147 GCA_032126655.1 Desulfobacterales bacterium | reverse complement strand
ATCCGCCAAACTGTCGACAGGTGCGCCACACCCGGCGTATCAAGCATCCACGGATTGCCTATGACGGAAGAGAGGCCTTGGTAAAGAACGCCTTTCTTCCGCCTCATTGACACACGCGGCCCCCCAAAACTCCATGGCTTTACTTCTATCACAAAACACTTGTGTGGTAAATTCAATATGTCAATGCCGCAGGAAGGACCGGGGGTTGAGAAGACGTCTAAGTACAAGACGATGGGCACTAGTCAAGTGTCAACAAGAAGAAGTGGCCTTTCCAGGTATCGATACCTGTCCTGTCCTACTTCTGGACACTGGAGGCACCTTTCCAAAGAAAGGCTGATCATCGATGAACAGCGTGTGTGTAATATCTTTCTATGTTCGCTCGGCAGCGGTTCGCAAATGAGCCAGGACTTCATTAAGCACATTGTCCAGTCTCATAGACCCTTCAAGAATGACGCTTGCATATTCTTTCAACTTCTCCTCCGAATAATCCCCGCTTGAGATGCGCCTCGAAAAGCCTCCAATTGTAACCAGGGGATTCCTCAATTCATGCATCAACTTCAGGGCCACGTCATTTGCGAACTTCAACATCTCCATCCGTCTTTCTTCCTCGTGCAATGGCGTTTCGGTCTGCCACAAACCCTTCTGCACCCGCTTCCGCTCTTCTATTTCCTGCGTCAGTTTTTCATTTGCCTTTACCAGTTCATCCGTTCGTTCCTCTAATCTCAGTTCCATGTCATGAAGAGATGTTTCAAGGGCTTTCTCCATCCGTTTTCGCTCGGTTATGTCTCTGATGATGGTGCAAACTATTTGGCGGTTCTCAAGGGCGTAAACTCCGGACGAGATTTCCGCGGGAAATGTCATACCGTTTTTTCTCTTATGAAGGCGCTGCGCGGGTCCCGGAAAAACCTCCGAAGGCTTTCCCAACGCAACCTTCTTGATATGTGCGGCTGTCTTTTCCGGCTCAGCCGACAACTCGAGGGCCCTGAGGCCCAGAAGCTCATCCCGTTGATATCCATATAACGATAGAGCCGCCTCATTGGCATCCACGATTCCCATGGTCTCTGCATCCACCACCACGATGGCGTCGGACTCGGCAGAGAACAGCAACCGATAATTGGCTTCACTCTCCCGCAGAGCCTCCTCAGCCACCTTATGGTCTGTAATATCCCGTATCAAACCATCATAGAATAGCAGCCTTCCCTGGCTGTCGAAATTGGGGACAGGTGTGTTTCTTACCCAACGAATAGCACCATCTTTCCTGACAATGCGGTGTTCTAGCGGTTCCACCTTCTCGCCCGAGAGTGTGTGAACAGCCTGCTCTTTCACCGCGCCACGGGCCTCCTCATGAACCATCTGTATCCAGAGGTACGGGTTATCTCTAAACTCCTCGGCGGTGTAGCCTGTTATCGCTACACAGGCAGGCCCGTGGATAGTTTCGATAGGCAGTCCGTCTTCTATACGCACGTGATAAATGTAGTCTGTAACAGCCTCAGCAATGCGTCGGTATCTATCTTCGCTCTCACGAATTGCTTCACTGGCCAGATTCAGGTCGTGGATGTCTATGGCAATCTCAAAACGAAGCATCCTGCCGTTCGGCCAACTGATGGCTTTGTCAATGCAGCGGTACCATCGCCCATCTATCTTGTTTTGGAATTGCCAGACATGGGAGTTTCCCAGATTCTCTCCAAAAATCATGGGATTTGTGCAGAAGTCACAGGGCTTGTCCAGACCCTGGAGGGCTTGGTGACATTTCTTCCCAACAATATCCGGCCCGAATATGGCCCTGGTTGCTGAATTGACGTAGAGTAGTTCATAGCTTTCAGGGTCACAAACGTAGATGGCCTCGTCAATACTATCAAAGATGGACGTTAGTTCCTGCCTCTGAGCGTCTAAGGCCTTCTCCGCCAACTTTCGTTTTGCCACCTCCGCTTCCAGTTCCACGACCCGTTGCTTCAGTTCTTTGGATGCGGGCTCAGTCATGGAGAAATCCCCTCTCTGTGATGTCACAGCGACACCACGATGTCTTGAGTGTTTCGGTTTCCGTTTAAGTGAAGCTTCCCCGCCCTGAAGGGCGGGGGTTCTGCCTTGCGGCAGTGCTTCGTGTCCGGGGAGCGAACCGGTCAAACTTGAAAGGATCCTTTCCCCTGCTTTATTTGTTTCTCACGGAATCAGGATAAAGGGTCCTTGCACAATCTGGACAAATGCTATGAGAAAACTGCGCAGCAGAATGATCACGGACATAGACTTCAACTTGATGCCAGAAACCGCGATCATCACGTACTTTCTTGCACGAAGCGCAAATTGGGACCAGGCCTCGTAATGTCTTGATTTTGGCAAGGGCAGCCTGAAGTTGGTGGATAAGATCTTCTCTTTCCATCTCCGTTTGCTTGCGTCGGGTAACGTCCACAAACGAAGCCATTACACCTACTATATTCCCTTTTTCATTTGTAACAGTTGAGGATGAGGCCTCAACATAAAACCTTGTATCGTCGCTGCGGACGACGATGAATTCTCCGGTTTCGCCTTTTGTCAAATCAATCATTGATTTCACGTCGGCCAGGCTCTTTATTTCCTTGGAAACAAAAAAATCGGCAACGTCGTTTCCTATGACTTCATGTCTGTCAGTGTATTCGAACATCCTGAGAAAGGACGGGTTGACGTAGGAAATCCTCCCTTCAAGGTTCGCTATCAAAACGCCACCCACGGTTGAATCAATCGCGTCATACACAATGCTCAAGGCCCCCCGGAGTGTATTGAACTCAGCCTCCGAGGTTTCCAGCTCCCCGATTCGATGCCGCAGTTGACTCAACTCGTCTATGAGTTGGCCTTTGGTCTTTTTCTCTTTCATATTAGATCCGCTATGGCCGACGTTGTCATTGACGGAGTGTGAACACATGAATACCCCCGCCCTTCCGGGCGGGGGTCACTGTTTCGAAAGAAGCATGCCGGATAGAAACCCTCGGCCAGCATTTTCGAGCGCTATGCTTGCTCATCTTCGTCCGACCCGTGGGCAGGGTCTTCATCCTCGACTTCGTCCTCGGGTTCGTGCCCAACGTCTTGATCTTCGCTTTCCTCTTCATCGGACTCGTACCCTGCATCCTGATCTTCGCCTTCCTCTTCTTCGGACTCGTACGCGGTTCCGGCCTCATCTTCCTCGGCTTCTGCGTACAGAGGCTGTTTACTCATGGAGACCTCAAGAGAGCTTTCGAATGCGAGTTCTTGCGATGCTGGCGTCTCCTTTTTGCATGAAACACCAAAGAGCATCACGGGGATGATGAGCACGGCAACTACAATAAATACTCTCATACTCATTTTTCACCTCCTCTCCTTTTTGGCAACTAATCCGATAGACCGGTGCCTTAAGTAAATACCAAACACGTCAGATCAATACAACCGAGTTATCACAGTATCCGTAAGAGCTCGTGACGTATGCATCGGCATTCCAGTCGTTTTCCCATCTAGCGTCATCGATCAAATAGCGGAACTGGTACTTCCTTCCGGGTTCAAGTTCGAGTGTAATGCTGAAGTCTCCACTCTTGAGTTTCTTCATAGGAGTAGCACGGGTATTCCAGTTGTTGAACTCCCCGGCAATACATACTTTGTCCGCTTGGGGAGTCGCAATCCGGCTAAGCTTGAATGTCACTTTACATGTGTTTCTGCTCTTAAGATATTGTTTCTTGATTCCATAATCGTTCGTAGCTCTCGTCATTGTTTCCTCCCTTTGGAGGCGCCCGTGTTCATATAGCTGCCTCTCTCCGTTTTTCCGAATACGCCTGAAAGCTATCTGAAGCCGTTCTCGCGATCTTGCTCCATGCTTCCGGCAGATTACTGCTCCCAAATCCTTTCCTCCGTTTCTTCCTTTTCTTTGCATTTGATACACAACCTGGCTATGGGTCGAGCCATGAGCCTCTTTTCAGAAATACGCCTGCCGCATTCTTCACAAATGCCAAAAGTCCCGTCTTCGATTTTTCTAAGGGCGCTTGCGATCTTTTCAGCTAACCTGCTCTCTCTTTCCCTAAAGCGGAAGTCAAGATTACTGTCAGTGTCCAGAGACGCCAGATCACTGTAATCACCTCCGTCATCTTTGTAGAAAGTCAAACCGTGGGTATTCTTTTCCTTTTCTGACAGGAGATCATCTAATGATCGGGTGAGGATGCTTTTGAAATCCTGTTTTTTCGCTTCGGTTGTCGTGTTCTTCTGCAACATATTGGCCTTCCTCCTCTTCCTGAATCAGTTTGCAGTTGTCCACACTCACAGTCCAATCCCCGTTCAACCGTTGTCTTACCGCGCCTCTGACACGTACTGTACGGTCAACCATAGACATCAGCTGTTTACCCAGTTTGTTGGGTTCAACCACATACTCTTCACGATCCGGTGTCTTGATAAGCACACGAAGAACATCGGAGGAATCATTCCAGTCGATTGGTGTAACAACGCCGGTAATTGCCCTTTTTTTGCCCTTCTTATTATTCATCTCCCATCTCCTTTTTGCTCCCTTTAGCAAATATGGATCAGCCTGATTTGGGTTGTATACTGTATAGCAAGGGACGTACCGTGGTCATAACTATCTGATTATTAAGGGGTTTATGTTGTTTCGTGGACATAACATCGGAACTATCAGTTCCGACAAGTGCCTCTGCGTGGACGGTGAGGGGCCGAACAAGAGCTGGTGGGAGACCTTAACAGTTTGAAATAGTGGGGAATATAAGAAAGGGGATCTTGAAGTTCCGGTTTTTCTGAAGGACCGGAACTTGGAGTACTGAAATGTTTCTTTTAAGGGGGTGGCGCCTTGTAAGCTTCCTTCTTTATGGCATATTTGGTCAGTAATTTGTGCAATTGACGCGTGCTGATCCCCGCCGCCTCCGCGGACTCTTTTATCTTGCCCTTTTTCAGGGCTAACAGTTCTTCCAGATAGCGCCTTTCGATGTCCTCAACGCCTTTGCGCCGGGCCTCAGCCAGACTCATTGAGAGGTCGGGTTTGAGCTGAAGGTGCAGGTCTTTTTGCGTGAAGAGCTCATCGGGAAACCCCTCGGCCGTCAACACTGAGGAGCCCTCGAGTACATAGGCACGCTCCATAAGATTCTCAAGTTCGCGGATGTTGCCTGGCCAAGAGTATAATTGGAAGGCTTCTATCACATCCGGGTGAATGTTATGAATTTCTTGCAGGTGCGACTTGTTCAGCCTCCTAAGGATGACTTCCATAATGTATGGAACGTCGCTCACCCGCTCTCTCAGTGGAGGAATCTCAATGGGGAACACGTTGAGTCGATAATACAAGTCTTTTCGGAATCGCCCTTCTTGACACATTTCCTGCAAGTCTGCATTGGTGGCAGCGATGATGCGCACATCTGCCTCAATGGTGGCTTCTCCTCCAACGCGATGAAACGTCCCGTCCTGCAATATCTCCAGGAGTTTGATCTGGGCAGAGGGCGAAATGGTCCCAACCTCATCCAGGAAAATTGTGCCACCATGCGCGATCTCAAATTTGCCGAGCTTTCTCCGGGTGGCCCCTGTAAACGCCCCCTTTTCATGTCCAAACAGCTCGCTCTCCAAAAGGGTGTCGGGAATAGCCCCGCAATGAACGCTAATGAACGGACCGTCTTTGCGGTTGCTGTGCTGATGGACCAGTCTGGCCAGCAGACCCTTCCCGGTTCCGGTTTCACCAATGAGCAGAACAGTACTTCTGGTCGGGGCAACAGAACGGACTTTCTGAAACACTTTCTGCATTGAGGGGCTTGTTGTTCTAACCAATTCTAATGAGTCGGTTTGCCAGAATCTATCCCGGAGATAATCCCGTTCGGATTCCATGATGATGGATTCATGCAGGCTTTCTGTGACCAACAACACCTCTTCGGCGTTGAGAGGATAGGTAAGGTAATCCCCTGCTCCTGCTTTGACCGCCTTGACCGCTTCTCTGATCATTTCTTGAGATGACATTGCGACGATATGAACAGACGGATAGGCCAACCAAAACGGTTGCATTTCGCTTTTGTAGTTACAGGCAGGCCGTAACTCACAAAGAATCTCCACATCTATGAACAGGAACTCATATCGTTTCTTCCGAAACATTTCTAAGCAGGCCTCTTTGCTTGAGAGCACTTCGACCCTGTACTCCGAACCCATGCTATCCCGGATTACCTTACTAGCCTGCTGATTCTTGGAAGCCACCAGAACCGACTGCACCCGTCCCTCCTGTTTCAAATCGATACGATCAAGACAGCCCGGCTTTTCGCCAGGGCCAAACACCGCTGAATGGTGTGGCCCATTCTTATACAGAAGCCTGCAACCTTCAACAAAAAAAGAACTTTGAGTTCCAGTTATGAGAAATACCAGAATTCTCAGTTCTGACGTAGGAATACGCTATTATTTCAAGGAGTAACAACCTTAAGGACTCTCGTTCACTAAAAAAAACACCGTTCATTTGTCAACACCGGAACTACCGGTTCCGATAACAAATCCTCAGTTAGGACTCACAATCCTTTAAATATTAGAGAGTTAAAGCCTTGGCACGGATAATGCTCAGGTGTAGCGCAATATACGCACGCCTGCTTGCAGGCGATAAATCCCCTGGCATTCGAACACTGACAAGGAACCAACACCTGACACAAAAACGCCCCAAGGGTGACAATCAAGACACCCATGAGGAGGGCAACGAGAAGAACTGTGAATGATACATCGAAAACCGTCAGGGGGATCGTGATTCCAGCCGATTGGGATGACGCTGGAAACGTTCTTACGATTGCCGTCTCTGCGCCGGGTGAGAAACAGTATATCGTTGAACAGAATTCACTGGGAATAGAATTGAAAGGGTTTATGCGCCAAGAGGTAGAAGTCATTGGTGTGGTTGGAAAAGGGAGGAAAGGTTGGAACAGCATTACTTTAAAGGCTTATGAGATAGTCAATACTTATGATTAGAAGTCCGTTCGCGGGTCTGCAAAATAAGGAGGACCATTGAATGAAACCGAGCAACAGGATTATCACACTCGGGCTTTGCATCATACTGGCCCTCGCTGCAAATGCTTTTGCAGCAGATGAGGTCACGATAACCGGAACACTCTATCCGTCAGCGTTGGATGACAACGCCAACCCGACCGAAGTAGTCATCATGAACGAGGCCGGGGACTTTGCTGTTGTTGACAATGCAGTTGGACGGCAATTGCTTAAACTGGCAGGCAAAGATGTCCAGGTCAATGGGGCGGTGAAAGAAGACAACGAGGGCAGGCTGACGATCACGGTTGTCAACTTCACATTAATCACAGATTAGGATCATGGGAGCCTCAGGGGAAAACATACAGGGAAAGCCCCGACGGCGGCCTCCGCCTAGGGGGGACTTCACGTCCCCCCTGTTCAACACGTCAGCAAGGAGTGTGAAAGTGAGGAGGACTGCCCATCGGGGCAGTAGTTAGACACCTAACATGCGTCTCCGGTAGCCCCTCAGCGCTTGGCACGACTCTGCTTTCCAACAAAATATAAGTCTAAGGTACTTTCCGTTTTCTTGACAACCGCAAAAAGCTTTGATGGCTGAGCAACCATCACATGAGGAGTCATGTATGGTGAATAAAAAACCAAGGGCAGCTCTTCTTGGCCACAAACAGGCCCAAGAAGAGCTGAGTCTTGTGTATGATGCGTTAAATTCATCGGTCAGTGGAGTCATCATCACCAACCCGGATGGAAAGATTACATACGTGAATCCCGCATTTTTGAGGATATTCGATTATCACGATAAAGCTGAAATCTTGGGCAAGAATGCAGCGGGTTTGTTCGCAACAGACGAGGTGACAAAATTTTCCGATGTTCAGACAATCATCGATGAAACACGGGGAGAGACCGAGGAGTTTGAGGCTCACCGGAAAGGTGGAGCAGCTTTTCCTGTGGAGGTTGCATCCTCGAATGTTGCCGACCACACAGGCAAGATAGTCGGCAGAATGGCCTCATTTGTGGACATCAGCCAGAAGAAACAGGCGGAGCGAGAACTCCAGAAGACAAACGAAGAGCTTAGAAGCTTTATCCGTCTTGTTTCTCATGACCTTAAGAACCCTATCATTGCCATACAGGGCTTTTCTTCTCGTCTACTCAGGAAACATTCCGTGGCACTTGACGAGAGGGCTCTGACTTACCTTGCACATATCAAGTCAAATGCCGCACGTATGCAGCTACTGGTCAATGACCTCCTTGCTTTGTCAAGAATCGAACAAGTCGTATCTGCTTTTTGCGATGTTTCGTCTGCGGAGGTTGTCCACGACATCATCTCACACCTCCAAGACAGAATTGAAGAAAGAGGTATAGCGATTACCATGCCCAAAGAGCTTCCGGTCCTCCGTTGCAATGCAGACAGGATCCACCACGTTTTCGAAAACCTCTTATCCAATGCCATCAAATTCAGTCGAAATACGGGCAAACCCAAGATCGAGATCGGATACCGGGATCGAGGAGACCACCACGAGTTTTTTGTAAAAGACAACGGCATCGGCGTTGATCCCAAGCATCACCGGAAGATATTTGACTTGTTCCACCGGTTAGGAGAAGTAGAAGACAAGGAAGGAACCGGCCTGGGACTTTCCATAGTTGAAAGAATAGTCAAGAGCCACGGTGGAAAGGTCTGGATTAAATCCAAAAAGGGAAGTGGAGCAACTGTCTATTTCAACCTGCCTAAGGAACTTGGGTCTGCGCAGGATGGTCGAAGCCACAACTTTGAGAATGAGTCTTGACGGATGACTGCCGGAACATGGCATCTGTAGTCCCATAACTTTGGTGTTTGTTGGATGAAAAGGCATGGAAGACAAGAAACACAGAGTGTGACCGTCGGTTGGCGGGAATGGTTGGCTTTTCCCGAGCTGGGCATCCCAGCGATTAAGGCTAAGCTGGACACTGGGGCCCGCACCTCAGCATTGCACACCTTTTCCATTGAGAGCTTCCTCAGTCACGGACGACCCAAAGTCCGCTTTGGGATTCACCCATTGCAGAAGCGTCGTGACATAGAACTGTTTTGCGTGGCCGATGTGGCGGACAGACGCGTCGTGAGCGATTCCGGAGGACATCGGGAACTCCGCTATGTGATCTCTACCCCGGTTCGGTTGGGCAATACGATCTGGCCTATAGAAATTACGCTCACCAATCGGGATACCATGTTGTTCCGAATGCTCATTGGTCGAACTGCGATACGGGGTAGGGTTATCGTTGATCCGGACAGCTCTTATCTCACGGGTCGTTCGTTGGCCCGATCCTATCCTGAAGGTGGAAAGCCACGGAGAAAGACGTGAAAATAGGAATCCTTTCCCGGAAGCCCGAACTCTATTCCACCAGCCGACTTGTGGAAGCCGCCAAGGCACGAGGCCATGAAGTCTATGTCGTCGATCACCTGAGGTGTTACATGAACATCACCTCGCATCATCCCTCCATCCACTATATGGGCAAGAAGCTGGACAGTTTTGATGCGGTCATTCCTCGTGTGGGTGCTTCAACGACCTTCTATGGCACGGCTGTGGTTCGTCAGTTTGAAATGATGGGGGTGTATTGTATTAACGAGTCAGTGGCCATAAGTCGATCCAGAGACAAACTCAGGAGCCTGCAACTCCTGGCCCGCAAGGGTATCGGGATGCCGGTTACTGGTTTTGCCCACTCCACGAAGTTTGCCAAAGACCTGATAGACCTTGTGGGAGGGTCTCCTCTAGTTGTTAAACTCGTGGAAGGCACACAAGGTATCGGCGTTGTTCTGGCTGAGACCAACAACGCTGCCCAAAGCGTTATCCAGGCTTTTCGCGGACTCAAAGCGGACATTCTCGTTCAGCAGTTCATTAAAGAGGCTGCTGGCAGTGACATCCGCTGTTTTGTCGTAGGTAAACGCGTTGTGGCATCCATGATACGTCACGGGGCAGAAGGAGAATTCCGCTCTAATCTCCACCGGGGTGGCAAAGCTGCCCGTGCACGCATTACTCCCGAGGAACGATCCACGGCTGTTCGTGCCGCCCGTATCATGGGACTGAGGATCTGTGGTGTTGACATCTTGCGCTCAAACCATGGCCCTGTGGTTATGGAGGTGAACTCTTCCCCCGGATTGGAGGGTGTCGAAAAGACCACCGGTGTAGACGTTGCCAGCAAGATCATCGAGTATATTGAAAAGAATGCAGAACCTGGCAAAACCAGAACGACAGGACGGGGGTAGCATCCAGAGATATGCGGAAAGTCACTATCGCAGGAAAAGGAGTAAAACCAGGCCAGCGTGCGACGATCAATGTTCCGGTGGCCCGTCTTTATACACACGCAGAGATGAATATGCCGGCCCATGTCCTCTGCGGAAAGAAAGACGGGCCAAGCCTGTTTGTCTGTGCGGGCATTCACGGCGATGAGATTCTTGGGGTTGAAATTGTCCGCCGTCTCCTCAAGTTAAAGAAACTTAAACACCTCCGGGGGACTCTAATTGCAGTACCTGTGGTCAATGTCTACGGTTTTCTTGACCAGTCGAGATACTCCCCTGACAGGAGAGATCTCAACCGTTTTTTCCCAGGCTCGGAAAAGGGATCCCTCACATCCCAACTTGCAAACATATTCATGAATGAGGTTGTTAAAGGTTGCACGCATGGTATTGACCTTCATACGGCTTCAAACCATCGGGTCAACCTGCCTCATATCAGAGCGAATCTGGACGATTCAGAGAACCAGCGGCTATCCATGGCTTTTGGAGCGCCAGTGGTGCTGAATGCCAATCACCATGAAGGCTCCCTTCGCAGCGCTGTTGAGGACAAAGGGATACCCATGCTGCTCTACGAGGCAGGAGAGGCTCTGCGGTTTGACGAGGTCGGGATTCGGGTTGGCGTAAGAGGCATCCTATCTGTTATGCGAGCTATCGGTATGCTTCCTGCGGGTCGGCACACCAAATCCCGCATTGAGCCTGTGGTTGCCCGGTCAAGCGCCTGGGCTCGGGCACCTGCGAGCGGGATATTTCACAGCAAAGTCGCTTTGGGATCCAAGGTCACGCGAGGTTCCAACCTGGGAATCATTGCAGATCCTTTTGGAGAAAACGAGATAGACATACCCTCACCCGAATCAGGAGTAGTTATCGGCCGACTAAACCTGCCACTTGTGCACAGGGGAGACGCCCTTTTTCATGTTGCATGCGTCTCCAAACTGACTCGGGTTGTTGAAACGCTTGAGGCTTTTCATGAAGAGTTTGACGACATTCCATCCAAGAAATCCCCCACCAAATCCGATACTCCTAAATAGACCGGCAATGGATAGGGATTTCATACCAAGCGTGATCAAGTGCCAGGAATCAGGCTGAGGTATAGCCAAAGAAATTCTGCGAACGATCTACAGTCATTTAAAAGCGGATACGACTTGCAGGTATTGCCATTATTGGAGGAAGTAGATGAAAGTGGCTTTGGGGAGAGTCATATTGGTAAGTTTGTTCCGTTTGGTGGGGTTAAGGAAAGAGATATGGCAGAATCCTAAACATAACCCGACGCAAGATACGGCAGATAATCGCAAGTCGGTGATAACGTCAGGACTCTCCTTCGGCGCGCCAGACATCGTAACCACCGGCCATGAAGACGCAAGACTTCCGTTATGACTCAGAAACTGGGTCCGAATTCATTTATATCCAAGGAGTACTCTCCGGCCGTAAAGACAAGGCGGTTGCTCTTGGACATTTGGTAAGACACATTGTCCAAATCTACAGTGGATGGAATGATGTTTATGATGTTTCCACCATCGGTCAGGGACACAATTCTGTCTCTAAATTCAGGCCTCTTGACATACTCATATTTTGCCGGGTTAAACACAAACACATAACCTTTTACCCTTGCGACATTTTCTGCTGCCTCCGCGACTTCTCCCACGAAGTGCCGTCGAACATCATCTTCCCATTTGCGGCGGACGATAACATGAATCTTTTCTCCAACTTTGAGCACCATGAATCTTCCTCCCTACATTGTTTGTTTCTAACAGCACCGGAATAGAGCGCCTATGCGTAATCCGGACAGATGCCACGAAAAAACTTCACACGAGAATTTATTAAGGTTGTGAACTAAGACTCAAAATATTCCAGTTCATATGCCTCAGTGAAGGTGCGTCCCGATTCAACCTAACACTATTCGACCAATCGGAAGCCGAAAACAGCTCAAGCTATTTGCCAGAAGCTTTAGATGTCTCAGCCCGACTCTCTTCCAGCATTGCTTCCCTTTATCTTCACTATCCAACCAAACACTACAGATTCACATCATAAAAACTGGGGCCCGTCCAGGATTGGGGATACTATGGCATTACTTCGCATTTAGCTGTTTCAGAGACTATTTCCTGCAAATCGCCAGTTTTCCTGTTCAAGTGGCAACATATCCATATTGCGTTACTCTACTCCGCCGTGCTCTCGGATCAGAAAGACCACAGGGTCATGGCCTTCCCTCGTGGCCTGATGCAGGGGCGTAAAGCCTTTGTTATCTCGCTCGTTCACATTACCCCCCTTTTCAATCAGAAAACTGACCATCTCCCCGTGGCCTTTATAAGCGGCCTTGTGCAGAGGGGTTTCTCCGTCCTCATCACGGGCATTGACATCCGCGCCATGGCCGATGAGGACTTCTGCCACACCCAGACGTCCATGCCAGGCGGCACCGTGCAGAGGAGTCCACAGCATGTCATCCTTTGTATTAACCTCCGCTCCGTTGGCAACAAGAAGCATAACCACGTCTTTGACCTTCTCGTCTCGTTGCATAGTCGCGCTGTGCAGAGGTGTTTGACCGTCCATGTCTTTGGCATTGACGTCGGCTCCATGGGCAATGAGGATTTCTACCACGTCTCTGGGAGCCTCATAAGCTGCACGGTGCAGAGGCGTCTCACCGTCCCCTCCCTTTGCGTTGACAGCTGCACCTCCAGCAATCAGAAGCTCCACTACCTCTTTCTCATCGCAAAATAAGGGGGTATAACCTTCCTTGTTTTTGGCATTGACGTCTGCTCCCTTGGCAATGAGGAGCGCCACCACTGCTGTCTGCCCTTCCTGGGCGGCCCTGTGGAGGGGCGTCTCACCTTTCTCATTTCTGGCGTTAATGCGTCCCGGTTTTTCTCTTAACAAAGACTCGACTTCAGAAACGTCTCCCTTTTCTGCCGCATCGTGGATCTCGGCACACCAGGCCGGCATGACACTCAAAAAAAACACCCACAGTGTAATCAGAATTACTCTGGTACTGCTCATGACGTTTGATCCTTATAAGAGGAGGACGAAGTAAGTTTCGCTATGCTACCGGTAAATCGTGAGTTCCATGTTAACGGCAGCCCTCCATATATGAAACCCTTTCTCATTGAGGTTGCGGCGTTCAGCAGCACTCCTCCCTTTTGATGGAACAAGCAGCAATGGTCTGGTCCGGCAGTGATTTGTCCCGATATACGGTAACCCCTTTCAGTTCCATGTCAACAGCCATAAGGTAAATTTTCTTGATGTCAGCCGCGGTGGCCGATTCAGGGAAGTTCACGGTCTTTGACACGGCATTGTCCGTATGCTTCTGAAAGGCTTCCTGGATCTTGAGGTGCCACTCGGGAGCTATGTCCCAGGCCGTCTGGAAGATCTTTTCCGAGATCGGTCTCCCCTCCTCCTGATAGCGCTGGAAAATCGGGTGCACTTCTTCTAAAACATCGTCAACAATTCGCCTCTTTATCTTAAACGCAAAGACGGGCTCGATGCCGCTGCTCACACCCGCAATCAGACTGATGGTCCCGGTAGGTGCTACCGTGGTGACCGTGGCATTTCGTCTGTTCTTGATCCCTGCCGCCGGATAAATGCTTGCATCAAAGGCAGGAAAGTTTCCTCTTTTTTCTGCCAGGCGCGTGGAGGCCTCCTCAGCACATGACTGGATAAACGACATCAGGTTCCCGGCAAGTTCGATGGCTTCTTTGCTCTGGTAAGGGATTTCGAGAAGGATAAGCATGTCAGCAAACCCCATCACACCTAACGCAATCTTGCGGTTGTTCTTGCTCACCTCCTCAATGCGTCTCATCGGATACCGGCTTATCTCAATGACGTTGTCCAGGAAATGGACGCCCAGATCAACCAGATCCCTCAATCTTGTATAGTTGACCCCGTTCTCATGCACCACGCTTGCCAGGTTGATTGAGCCCAGGGTGCACGATTCGTAAGGGAGGAGGGGCTGCTCCCCACAGGGATTAGTGGCCTCAATCTCCCCCAGTTTGGGGGTCGGATTGGTGCGGTTGATCCGGTCGATGAACAGAACACCCGGATCCCCGGACTTCCAGGCACATTCTGCCATCATCTCAAGGATTTTATCGGCCGACCGGTGTTCGACCATCGCTTTGGTCCTTGGGTTCAACAGGGGATAGTCGTCACCTTGCTTCAGGCTCTTGATAAACACATCATCAAGGGCCACAGAGAGGTTGAAGTTGGACAGCTGGCCCAGCTTCTCTTTTGCTCGTACAAATTCTTCAATATCGGGATGACTTGCATGAAGAACGCCCATGTTTGCTCCGGGCCGAACCCTGTGTCTGTCGATCAAATAGGTGGCTGAATCAAAAAGGCTTATGAAAGAAACAGGCCCACCAGCTACTCCGTAAGCCGGCAGGATCATATCGCCTTGCGGACGCAACCTGCTGAATGAAAAGCCCGTGCCGCCGCCATTTTGATGAATGATCGCAGCATCGCGCAGTGTTTGAAATATAGCGTCCAGGCTGTCTTCCATGGGAAGAACGAAACACGCCGCCAGTTGGCCGGGCGGTCTCCCTGCATTGATTAAACACGGAGAATTGGGAAGGAAAGAAAGGGACGCCATGGCGTCTTCAAAAACTTCCGCCGTGGCTCCCACCGCAGCGTTTGCTTCAAAAAGGCGGTCTGCCTCAGCAATGGCGTGCGCTACCCTTTGAAACAGCTGTTCCGGGGTCTCCAGGATGTCGCCTTGACTGTCCCGAATGAGGTAGCGCTTCTGCAAGACCTCTTGGGCCATGGATGTCAATGTAAGTTTCGGCATAGGAATTCACCCGTTGTGTCGACGGACTCTGCACTCTAATACCACATAAACCCCGGCAAGCCAACACTCCGCAAAAGGTCCAACGGTTCGCAAGGGGCCCGGGCGAGACATCAGTCGGTCGTTCAGTAAGCCCTTGACACTTGACATACGATGTCTTGGATTGCATAGTCAAAGGAGTGCGGTATGTTCTTGATCCATGAATTTCTCTGTCCGCAGGCTGGAACTCAGCCCGGAAACAGAGGTTCGACCATAGAGGAAACGCGACCGTGCATTCGCACAACAGATCCTTGGCACTGGGGCTGTGCTTGATGTTCGTGCTTGTCGCCGGTGTGATGGCAGCCGATGAGATTACGATGACCGGGACGGTCCATCCCATAGCGTGGGATGGCAGCGACAACGTCTTTGCTGCGGCAATTGCAACGAAAAAGGGCGAGGAGTATATCATCGCCAAGGATTCCATGGGTAAGAGCCTGTTCCAGCTGGCCTACAAAAAGGTGGAAGTAACCGGCGTTGTGCGTGAAAACACCCGGGGTGAACAAATAATCAAGATCAGAAAATACAAGGTGGTGCCCGAATAGGGTGTGAGCGGAGTCCGCTCGGGACGCCAATTATGATGTTATATCGATAGACAGCCAGGCGAAGGCAAATAAGAGGGGAGATAAGAAAACCATGGGCTACGACACCGCACTAAGAGCCTACACAGCCAAACGGGTTGAAGAGATTGGAGAGGCAGACATCCTTGTCGGAATCCCTTGCTACTATAACCAGGGGACTATCGAACACGTCATACGGATGGTGACGCACGGCCTTCACAACCATTATAAGGACTTTCGGTCCGTGATCATGGTGGCTGACGGAGGTTCCACTGACGATACGCGGGAGGTGGCAAGGGAGTTTCAGATCAAGCCTTGGCAGGAAAAGATCGTCTCTATCTACCGGGGACCCGGTGGAAAAGGTTCCGCCTTTCGTTCCATCTTTGAGGCGGCAGCGCGCTTGAACGTCAAGGCCTGTATGGTCGTGGATTCAGACCTGCGTTCTATCGACGGCGACTGGGTGAAGTATCTTCTCCAGCCCATTCTGGAGATGGACTATCAATACGTTTCTCCGCTTTATTCCCGGTACAAGTATGACGGAACCATTACCAACAATATCGTCTACAACCTGACTCGAGCCCTCTACGGCCTTCGCATCCGGCAGCCTATTGGCGGGGATTTTGCCTTTACGGGTGAGCTGGCAGATTACTACATCGATCAGGACGTCTGGGAGACAGATGTGGCCCGCTACGGAATTGACATCTGGATGACCACGAACGCCATTGCCAAAAACCTCAGAATCTGTCAGTCCAACCTGGGGGTGAAAATACATGATGCAAAAGACCCGGCAGAGTCTTTGGGGCCCATGTTCCGGCAGGTCATACACACGCTTTTCGTCCTCATGGAGCAAAATGAAGCCTTCTGGAGGGCAGTGAAAGGAAGCAGGACCGTGCCCGTCTTCGGCCTTGAAAAGCTCAAAGAACCGGATCCTATCCACGTAGACCTTGAACGCCTGGTAAAGGAATACAAAACGGGATTCCGGCATTTCAAGGGACTTTACAAGAACATCTTCTGCGAAGACTGTTACGCAGAACTCAAGAAATGTGCCACCAACGCCAAGACGAAATTTGTCATGCCGGTCAAGACCTGGGTCATGGTCCTGTATGAAGTTGCCGCCACGTTTCATCAATGGAAAGACAATCGGACCCAGCTCGTCAATTTGGTTACGCCCATATATCTGGGGCGCGTGGCTTCATTCATTAACCAGACCAAGAAGATGAACTCAGGCCAGGCAGAGCAAGTGGTAGAACAGCAGGCAGAGGTTTTCGAACAATATAAAGATTATCTGATTCAAGTCTGGGATGAAAAGGGCAAACAGAAGCTCCCTTAAGCAACGCCATTAATGATGATTCTGCCGGCAGTCGCGTACAGGGTCTTTTGCATATCCCTGTTATTGCCGCCTCATCCGTGGAATGCGCATCACCCCTCGTTCAGAGGACTCCTTTTTTTCGGCCTCATTCTTAGAGTAGGAGACTTGCATGGCTGACACGCTCAGAGTTCTTTTTCTCTCATCAGAAGTGGTTCCTTTTGCCAAGACCGGCGGATTGGCTGATGTGGCCGGTTCTCTGCCCGCAGCTCTTAAGAAGCTTGGTGTGGACGTGCGCGTGGGGCTCCCTTTCTATCGGACGATCAAGGAACAAGGGCTATCCACGAAGACGGTTCTGCCAGAACTTGAGGTTCCTGTTGGAGATTTGGTCTTGCGGGGTGACGTGCTTGAAGCAGAAACTGAAGATGGGATTGCCGTGTATTTCTTCGAGCGGGAAGACCTCTTTGACCGCCCCAATTTGTATGGGACACCCCAAGGTGACTATTACGACAACTTGGAGCGTTTCACCTATTTCAGTCGGGCCGCCCTCCTTTTTGCAAAAGAAACCAGCTTTGATTTTCATGTCGTGCACTGCCATGATTGGCAAACCGGGCTAGTTCCTGCCTACCTCAAAACTGTTTACACGGATGATCCTTTCTTCTCGACTGCTGCTTCGGTGTTTACGATTCACAACATCGGATACCCGGGAATCTTTCCTCGAGAGAAACTCAGCACTTGCAATCTTCCAACCAGTACTCTTCATCCAGACGGTCTTGAGTACTGGGACAACATCAGTCTTCTGAAAGCGGGTATTGTCTTCTCTGACGCCATAACGACGGTGAGCCCGAAGTACAGCCAGGAGCTTCAAACCCCTGAATACGGCATGGGCATGGAGGGCATTCTTACCCATCGAAGTGCGGACCTCCACGGGATACTAAATGGCGTGGACTACCGTGTCTGGGATCCCGTGCGGGATCCCCACATTCCCGTGCAGTATTCTCAACGAAAGGTGGGTGGAAAAGCCCGCTGTAGGCAGTCTCTCATGAAAGAGATGAACCTGGATGCATCCCTGAAAGAGCGGCCCCTTTTCGGGATGATCTCCCGGCTGAGTACCCAGAAGGGGCTGGACCTCTTGGTCGAGATCTTGGATGACATGTTGGACCTGGACATAGGGCTTGTGGTCCTGGGTTCAGGCGATGAAAGCATCCAACAGGCGATTGCGGGGGCCGCCCGGCGTCATCCGCGACGCGTCGGGCTCAAGATTGGCTTTGATGAACCCCTGGCCCACCGCATTATGGCTGGTGCGGACGTCTTTTTGATCCCCTCGTACTACGAGCCCTGCGGCTTGACTCAGATGTACGCATTGCGGTACGGGGCGGTGCCCCTGGTGCGGGCCACTGGAGGGTTGGATGACACAATTGCTTCGTTTGATCCTTTAACAGGAAAAGGGAATGGTTTCAAATTTGAACCGTATGAAGCTGACGCCTTTTTGGAGACCGTCCAGTCAGCCGTGGCGCTTTTTAAAGATTCCAAAGCATGGAAGCGACTCATGGCAAACGGTATGAGTGAAGACTTCTCCTGGGACCGATCAGCACAAAGGTACCTGGATCTTTACCAGTCCATTTTGCAGGCATAGCAGCCAACATTCCGTATCAACAAATTAAGAAGAATGGGGCGTGGGCATGTCAGGAGCTCAATCAATTCACCTGCACCCTGTCTTATACACTGGAAGGAGGATTGGAGATGACACCAAAACGGATTCTTATTATGGCAGTTGCAATACTCTTTGCCACATTTGTGGCGCAAAATGCTGAGGTCGTAGAAGTAGAATTCCTTTTCTGGAGAACAGAGGCATCAAGAGCTTTGGTCTTGCTTGGAACTTTCGCTGTCGGGCTTTTTGCCGGCTGGTTAACAGGATGGTTGGGGAGAAAGGAACCCGAATCCGAAGCCAAGTGAGATGACACGACTTGGTCGTTTACACAAAAGGCTTGCCCCCAAGGCTGCACAGGGAACTCTGGGAACCTTCGCGGGTGTTTTTACACCGAGCATCCTCACGATTCTCGGGATTATTCTCTTCTTGCGCCTCGGGTATGTCGTCGGCAGTGCGGGCTTAGGACGGGCACTGATCATCATTGGTTTGGCCAACGCCATTTCAGTCCTTACGAGTGTGTCCCTATCAGCCATTGCCACGAATCTGAAGGTAAAGGGCGGTGGGGATTACTACCTCATTTCTCGTACCCTCGGCGTTGAGTTTGGGGGAGCCATTGGCATCGTCCTTTTTTTGGCACAGTCTGTCTCAATCGCTTTCTACTGCATCGGTTTTGGCGAGGCAGTCTCTGACATGGTCCCCGGGATTCTCCTGGCAACTCCTCAAGTGATCGCCGTCCTGGCGGTTTCGTTCCTCTTTATCTTTGCCTGGCTGGGAGCTGATTGGGCGACAAGGTTCCAGTATGTGGTCATGGCCCTGCTGGCTGCCGCGCTTTTATCGTTTTTCATAGGGGGACTGAACAACTGGGATGCAGCAATACTGGCCAGGAATTGGGCCTCACCATCCGGGGGTTCCGGTTTTTGGATTCTATTTGCCATTTTCTTTCCGGCCGTCACTGGTTTCACGCAAGGTGTGAGCATGTCCGGTGACCTGAAAGACCCGGGCAAGAGCCTCCCCATGGGAACATTCCTAGCTGTGGGGTTGTCGATCCTTATTTATTTTGGCGTGGCGATTGTCTTTGCCGGAGTTATGCCAAACGATCTTCTGATGCAAGACTATGGAGCGATGAAACGGGTAGCCAGCATCAATTTTCTCATAGTGGCCGGCGTGATCGGTGCAACCCTGTCGTCAGCCATGGCATCTTTCTTAGGCGCACCCCGGATTCTGCAATCCATGGCAAGTGATCGAATCTTTCCATCCTTGCTGCCGTTTGCGCAGGGTATCGGTCCAACAAATAACCCGCGGCGTGGCGTGTTGCTTTGCACTGCCATTGCCTTTGCTACCATCGGCCTTGGCAAGCTGAACCTTATTGCACCAGTGGTATCCATGTTCTTTTTGATTTCCTACGGTCTTCTCAATTACGCCACGTTTTACGAAGCACGCACGGAAAGTCCTTCCTTTCGTCCCCGTTTCCGATGGTTCGACCGGAGACTGAGCCTGTTGGGCTTCATCGTATGTTTGGGAACCATGTTAGCGATTGATGTGAAATCCGGTGCCGTTGGAATAGCCGTCCTTTTCGCCATCTACCATTACCTCAAGCGTTCGCCTGGGCCGGCCCGCTGGGCCGACAGCACCCGCTCGTACCATTTTCAGCATCTGCGGGAACATCTCCTGGCCGCGGCTGCCGCACCAGAGCATCCCAGAGACTGGCGGCCCCAGCTCCTCGCCTTCTCCAACGATTCGCACAGGCGCGGGCAGCTCCTGACTTTTGCCTCATGGATCGAGGGCGGCAGCGGCCTGACCACGGCCGTCAGGTTTTTGGAGGGAGAAGGGGTGAAAATGCTCAGGCTCCGGGAGCAAGCAGAAGAAGAGCTTCGCAGTGATCTCGCCGCACACGGCTCAAAAGCGTTTCCCCTGGTTGTCGTGGCACCAAATCTTCAAATCGGCATTCATACGCTGGTTCAAAGTTTTGGTGTGGGACCGCTGAAAGCAAACACTGTTTTGCTCAACTGGCTCGGCGATCTTCCGGGAGGCATTCTTGGCCTAAAGGAACAGCGCTACAGCCGGAACCTCCGTGTGGCCTTCCGACTGGGAAGCAACATCATCATTCTATGTGCTCAGGAGGAGGCATGGAAGGCCCTGGAAGCTTTACCGC
This sequence comes from Desulfobacterales bacterium, assembly GCA_032126655.1. GTDB lineage: Bacteria > Desulfobacterota > Desulfobacteria > Desulfobacterales. The sequence goes on along the minus strand of JAQBAU010000188.1, from coordinate 485 downwards.
CCGGGGGACGCCGCATTGACGTGTGGTGGTGGGGCGATGCAACGAGCCGATTGATGCTGCTGCTCGCATACTTGATGAAGCGAAATGAAACCTGGCATGAAGCAACCATCAGGCTGTTTGCGGTTGCAGCTGAAAACGGACAGGAAGAGACCCTCGAAGGAATTGAGAAGATGCTGGAAGAGGTGCGGATTGACGCCAAACCAGAGGTGTTGCCGAAGGCAAATATGGATGTCATCGTAGAACATTCGGCTGACGCAGCACTGGTGTTTCTCCCGTTTCGTCTAACAGGCAGTCAAATCGTGGATCGTCTGGGGGAGCCTTTGGCAGACATGCTTTCACGGTTGCCAGTTGTGGCGGCTGTGTTGGCAGCCCAGGATATAGAACTGGACGCCGAGCCGGAAGAAGGAAAAGCGGCAGAGGTGGCTGCCGCCCTAGACGTGCTCGCAGATGCCGAGAAGCAAGCGAAGGAAGCGGAAAGAGAGGCT
>JAQBAU010000187.1:0-5678 GCA_032126655.1 Desulfobacterales bacterium | reverse complement strand
ATTCCAGCAAGAGTTAAGCATGCGGATGCCGAAAATATCACTGTCGATCTAAATCACCCCCTGGCAGGGGAGACTCTCACCTTTGATATAGAAATCCTTGAGATCAACGATGAGGCAACTCAGTCCGCGTGCAACCCATCGACCTGCAGCACATGCGGTTCTGGCACCTGCTGATAACGTAAACGGACAAATCCCAAACAAGAAGCCGGCTAACAAGAGCCGGCTTTTCTTATCCATTCTGTCCCAAGGTTTACCCGCCATTACTTTGGCGGCACGTTTCGGATAATCCTCTGTCAAGCAAGGGTGGCTCCCAAAAGTCCAATACTGTCCCTAACAAATAACCCCTAGTTTTCTTTGTCTGCCAGGCACTCACGGGCAATCTGCAATCCGGCATTGCCGTAGCTCCATTTGGATGGGAGTGCCTCGTAGGCGTGTCTTATGAGTTCCTCGTAGTTTGCGACGATCTTCTCATACGTTGGTCTCATACTAACGTCGCCGAATATGGCTTCTTGATCGTATTTATCCCTTTGCACCTGGTTTGCTGTCATAGTCTCGCGGTTTCTTCTTGCCAGCGTATACCAGTAATAGCAGTTTGCTGCCGCCTCTCGGAAACAATCATCCGCCAAGTTCTCTTGCTCTAGAATATCAATCTGAACCTTGGCTTCATCCAACAGCCTGGCCAGCGTGTCGGGTGAGACCCCGCTCTCCACATGTGTTTTGACTGCGTCCAATGCTTGAAGGACTTCCCCTTCTCCACACTTGGCATTAGAAGAGAGAAGGACCACCATAGCCAAGACCAAGGTTGTAATTCTATAGACCTGTTTCACGTGATCTCGATTCCTTTGCGGCAGGAAAACACAGACAGGTCAAAGCCCAAAGCAGACAGCGAATCATCGCACAAATTGAAACTCCCACAAACCATGCGCGACCCGTCATCGCTTCTTAGGCTTGGGCTTCGTCCCCAGGAGCTCATCGATCTTCTTAGTCATGTCACCGATCTGAATCTGCATCCCCAAAACAAGTATCAGAAGAAACACCGTAATAAGCAACGTGAATGTGTCCATGAATGAATCTCCCCTTTCAGGCTACAAAGCGATAGTCACCTCTAATGGTCTCTTCTTCGAGTTAGCGAACTCTCTCAGCCAGCTTATTTGGTCAATCCTCTCTGAAGAGTTGTCTTCCAATCTCCTGCGTCAATACGAGAAAACCCCGCTCTCTTTCAAAGAAACGGGGTTATGAAGTGAGCAGCTCAAGGCCGAAAGGTCAGAAGACAAGGACTTAAGAGCGACCTTCGTACAGTCTCATGTCACAGATCGGGGCTCCCGCTGTCGCCTTACCCGCACCTATCCCACAGTGTGGTTATGGATGAAATTGTCCAGCTCAGTTTGCTGGCTGGAGTTGAGGTCTCCGAATTGGACCCCGCATCGCCTCATGGTTATTGAGCTGAAAGGGTTTTCATGGGTTTTGACGTCCCAGACGGTCTGGAAAGGGACCTCGCTCAGATAGAAATCCATATCGATGAGAAACAGGTCCAGTTCAACTAGGTCGTCTGACGGTCTGGTCCTGGCCATGTGACTGAACGCCAGCCCGCTTCTGCTAATGTCTATAATTCGCCCCAGCTTTGTAGAATCAGGCCCGAGCAAGACAAATGCACCATCTCGTGCCTGGAGCCGCCTGTGTCTCCTCTGTTCAACCGGGTTATTCATCTGGGTCATGATGCAGACTTCCTCTAAGGGTAATGTCTATCATGCCAGAAACCTTACCAGAGACACCACCAGTCTCGCTACGGGCGGAGTGCGGATGGAAATTCAGTTGTTTCGCATGGAAAAGAGACGGGTGGCCCCCTTTTTCCAATCATAAAAGGGTTACTCATATTATTCAAACATGTTGTATTCCATTTGTCCAGCCCAAAGTGCCAATTTCTTGTCCGTATCCCAGCCTCAAGACCGATCCGGTGCAGACACCCTAATATGCCGGAATCATGCGAAGTTTTGTTTGCTATTCACATTCGATAAACTTGAAACCATCACAAGCGCCCTGATCGCAAATCTGTCCGGTTCCAAGGACATACGTCGGAGACTTCTGCCCTATGTCAGGATCCTGTTCAAAGGCCTTGGCTCTTCGCAATCCTTTTGAACGGCAGAATGCGTCTGCTGCGCTCTGCCCGCAGTCTGTAGCCCACTTATGACACCAGTCGAGACGATATCGGTTCACCATCGGCTTACTAAACACATGTCTCGTGGGTGGTGGAGGTGCCTTTTTCACGCCAGACACACAGCAATCGCTTTCTCTGGGAGCCGGCACCGAATGCTTCAACCAGCAGCGTGGCCGAGGACCCTGGATCGTGTTGGGCTTCACGTACGTCCAGGCCATGCACTTTGGATCTGCGGCACATCTTTCCTGACAGATTCCGGGATCGGCCTCGGGCAAATCAAAGTTTTCGTAGTCCTGACCCATACGGTCGACGTTATATTCCATTCCCCGGCTGACAGTTGGAGGAGGCGGGGCGGGGCGTGCTTGACGCCTTTCGGCAGGATGTTCCTTCGCACACTGCGCGATTTGCTCCCTCTGAGAAGAACACGCTCTGAGGGCCTCGCCCCACGCTCGGGAATCGGTCATTTCCTTCATACCCACGCCTCTTGCCACTGTTTCGGCTACGCATGCCGCATACGCGCATTTCTCTTTACAACACGGGCCAGTGCAATCATTGAGGCAGCTGTTATAAGTGTCGCCATAGGTGCCTGCCTGAGAGTACAAGGGAAGAAGTAAAACGAATGAAATCAGTGTCAACAACAGTGCTCCCTTCCCTGCCAATCCACAACCTCTTGATGCTCTCATAACGTCCTCCTTTCTTTTCTATAAAACGATTCCAGCGTCAGTCACTCGGTTTGCAAAGCAGTCTCAGCTTTCGCCAGGTGCTTGACCACTTCTTCAATAAACCGAGAAAGACGCAGCTTCTCCATGAGTTCCTCGGTCGACCGGATAGCACTGCTTTGCCTTAGTCGCTCTTTGCAAAGGCTGTTCAATTCCTCATACGTGTCTTGAATCCGGTCTTTGAAAGGCCACAACCAGACCTTGCTGTTGAACTCAGCGCATGCTTGTATATCGAATACACTCAAAGGTTCTTCTTCAGGATCGGGGATAGAGAAAATCGACAGCTCTATGTCACATTCCTTATTGGCACACTGCAACACTTTGCATTGCGTTAAGCGGTCACCTGTGCTGAGTTTCTCAAGGAGTGCCCTGACATCCTTATCATCCCCTGTAAGCTTTAGCCGCAGTGTCGCCTGGTCATAGAAGTCGCGCGGTGAAGACTCTCCCTGACTTGCCTTCACCTTAACGTAAAAGCGACTGGCCATGGCCGAAAAATGATCGAGAAATCCTCCCACATCCAACGTTGCCGGCACTTGAAGACGCTGTTGAGATAGCTTTTCCTCAACACCCTTGATGACCTGATCTAGCCTGCCCGGCTGGCGCTCCACTGCTTGGACCTTTCCGAGTTGATGATCGACCCAGCGGATCGCCGCGGCTAAGGTCTGGCTCTCACTGCGGTAGGTAAGGTATTGCTGGGTACATAAGGCGCCTACGATGAGGGCTCCTGCGATGAAAGCAAAAACTGTTATCAGCCTTCGCCTGGCTTGAGGATCCATATTCACCACCTCTTGAGCGCTTCATGCGATTGGGGGATGCAGAATTCTGTGGTGCTCGGTCTGTCAGGATTAGGGAACTAGGCATCTCAAAGATGCGTCTAAGGCCCGGAAAGTTGAGATGCGTGTCCATAGCACAATTTGCGGATCATTTCAATGAGCGCAGATACAAATGCGGGGCGTCGCGGCTAAAAACACGATCCTGTATGTGAAAATATGCAGACAAAAAAAAGCACGCTATTTCTGATCCGCCTTGTCACTTCTATTCCAAGCTGCACAGGGCTACCGGGACGTGTCTGTTTCCACTTTCCCCCTATTGCTTTCCCCCCAAGCTCTCTTACTCCGGACAATCTTCTTTCGGACTGTCTGCCAAGTTTTGGTAGTCAGGAAAGACTCCCTGAATCGCTCAAGCATCTGGGTGAACATGGCGTTTGACACAGTGAAAGTCAACTCATCAGTCTTGAAGAACTTGCGGGCCGACGGATCCCAGCCCCCCAGAACGGCCCTGTTGTCACCCTGAGCCAGATACTTCAGGGGCCACGTGATTAGACCGGTACAGGCTGCGCCCCACGGAGAGGCCACGACTTCAGGATCGTTGGTCACAAACGCGGCCAGCTGATGGAGGCCGGACAGGACTTCGGGCCTCGCGAAGAAGGCCACTAGCTCCGGCTCCTCATCGGCACCGAAGAGGCTGACTGGTTTTACGACACAGTATCTCTTGGGGGCAGGCCTAGGATCGATCTCATCAAAGATCCGCCGCAGTGCATCGGGCGAGTCACAGTACAGCTCGCCTTGCATGCGCCCCGGGATCCCGGTTGACACATAGTGGATGATCGTTTCTGTCTGTGGCTTCATATACCCCAGCCAGAGCGCTCCGCCAGGACAGCCAAAGCGTTCAGCATCAAAATAGGCAGCGGTTTTCTTCTTTCGGGCACGCCAGATATGACCTATAACGCAGGAGAAATCACCGAAGACGCTTTGCCAGTCGATCTCGTTCTTTGTCTCTTTTTCCTGGGTAGGCAGGTCTCCCGGCTTGGGTGAAAAGCCGGTGCTCGGCTTTTCATCCGTGTAGAAGATGCCCATCGGCTCTTCGTCGAGCCCGAGGATATCAAGGAACTGGGCAAGTGCGTCCATGGGTTCGGGGCCTTCGATCATTTGATCAGTTTCTTGTCCCGCAAATCCTTCACAAGAAGCTTGGACAATGGTCCCACGACATCTTTTACGGATTTTGGATCAACGGTCTCAGACGAAGCAGTCCAGATCAACTTCTCTGTCTCCCTGTCATACAAATTGGTGCTCAGTCTTGCCAACGTTTCCGAACGATAGGCTCCGGGTCGGTAAATGTCCTGGGAGATTGCGGGAAGATCAGTATCAAGTTGCCCATAGTAAGCATAAGGTGCGCGGCCGGTTGGAGGGGGTTCATAGACCGATTCCGCGGCCACGCTGTTGACATGTGTGACCATCACAGCACCCATGCCAAGTCTTGCCGCCTCGGCCTTTATCGTGTCTTTGTCCAACTCCTTTTCCGCAGAGATGGCATCGGCGCTGGCAATTGCCACAACCCCGTTTTTCTGCAGTTCCTTCACCAGCGCATCCTCGAACAGTTTTCGATTCTCGAGGTTGTCCGAAATCCCGACAACCAAGACATTGTCCACCACGCTTCCCTGGTACTCGGCATCTTGCCAGGACGAGGTCAGTTTCGTGCTGACGCATGACGCCAACAGAAACAGTGAAAACAATAGTAGACTACCCACCAATGCAAGCGCTCTGTTCTTCATCTTACTAACTCCTTTCGATTGGCTCATCACGTGATTTCTGACTGAACCCAACGAGGATAAACACGAAGACCTATCTGTGTTTCATTACCGTGTAAAACGGTTTGCTTAGGCCTCGCCCAAGGTGAGACTATGTAAGAAATGCTCCAGTTGGGATGTCTGGTGGTCGGTGAGTTTCCCAAATTGCACACCACTGCGTCTCAAGGTAACAGAAGTGGAAGGCGTTTTACCGGCTATTTCAAAATCTGAAATGGTC
>JAQBAU010000186.1:0-10811 GCA_032126655.1 Desulfobacterales bacterium | reverse complement strand
ACTCCAACACTCCAACACTCCAATACTCCGGTTTCTGTTTGCGCTGCGCGGTGAATCGTCATCATTCCTGTTTGTGTCCCCCGCAGACGATTTCGAGCGACGTCGCATACTTTTCGATGCGAGCGCCAGCTCTTTCCACCTTTGACGTGAAATAGTTGTAAGGAAACAGGGTAAGGATAGCTATAACCAGCCCTGCTGCAGTAGTAATCAAGGCCTGGGCTATGCCCGAAGTTACTGCCTGCGGATCCTGAATACCCGCCGTCCCTAGCATGTCAAAGGAGTGAATGATCCCGATAACCGTACCGAGTATACCCAACAGAGGCGCAGCAGTGATGATGGTGTCCAGCACGGGGAGGTAGCGCTTCATCCGCTTTATTTCCTCCATTGCAGCCATTTCCATAGCCTTGGAAAGTGAGTACTCCCTGTGTACCAGGCCGCACACGAGTACCTTCATCGCGTGATCGGCGGCGCCTTGCACCTTTGTCTTTATCTCCTGGTGTTTTCGCAATCGAGCCAGCTCAAGCACTTCATTGATGAGCAAGTCGTCTGTGCGTCTCTTTTCCTGGACCCAAAAGAGGCCTCTTTCAACAATGACCGTCAAAGAGACCAACGAGCAGGCGAGGAGGGGATACATGACTACTCCCCCTTTTTGAAATAAGTCTAACATGATCGTTCAAGCTCCTTTGAAGATTGTGATCTAAGAAGAATGCCCGAGTAACTTCTTGTCATGTTGCAGCGAACAGCGTCAGCTAAAACAGTGTCGGATGGATCAATCTTGCCATCTCCTCCAGGCCGTCAACGACACGCGGAGAGGCCCGGTCTACCAGATCAGAATCAATGAGATATATTCTGTTGTTCTGCACGGCCGGAATATTCTCCCAGCGCATCCATTGTGCCTTCTGCTGTTCAAAGAGGCCCGCCCGGTCCATGGTGGAAATCAGAATAACGTCAGGCCCCTTCTTGACCACATCTTCTAAACTGTATTGGGGGTAACGTGCGGGGCTGTCGGCTGCAAGATTCCTCCCTCCAGCCAGTGTAATAACCTCATGCTGAAAAGACCCGGCACCCGTGGTGATCAAAGGCTTTGCATTGATCTCAAGAAATACCAGGGGGTGCCGGGCATTTTTGACCTTGCTGGTTACCGCATTGATCCGTTGCCTCAACATATTTGCCAGGATACCCGCCTTTTCAGATGTATGGGTGATTGTGCCAATATCTTCTATCATGGCAAGCATTTCAGCCGCGGTTTCCGTTCTGGTGACGTAGACCGGGAAACCCAGTTGCTCCAGATGCAGAACCGTTGCCCTTGGATTACCACCGTAGGTTCCGATAATGAGATCTGGTTTCAGACTGATAATCCTCTCAATATTCAGATTGACATAGCTGCCTACCTTCGGTTTCTGTTTTGCCTCATCAGGGTAATCGCTATATATCGTCACACCCACGATACGATGGCCTATGTCCAGTGCGTAAAGAATTTCAGTGATATTAGGCGCCAGGGAGACAATTCGACGCGGAGGCTTTGCGACGGTGATTTTCCTTCCGAGTGCATCCTCAAACACGGGTTGGGCTTGAAGCACAGAAGAACCAACAAGGGTTGCAGCAATGACTAGCACAAAGAAGCAGAGACAGAGAACAGGTCGAACCCTGTAGTTGTCAAATGAACAAAACACTTTATCCCTATTCCCCCACGAGCGTTACCCTAGGTTTCCCTATTAAGGGATTCTCATCCACAAAGACCTTGCAGTCGTAAACAGACTCAAGGGTTTCTTTCGTGATCATGTCTTCTGGTGATCCAACCCCGTGAATCTTCCCATCCTTCATGATCATAACCCGATCGCTGAAACAGGAGGCAAGGTTAATGTCATGGAAGACTGCAACAATGGTAATGCCTTTGTCCTTGTTCATCGTCTTTAGTAGTTGACATATGCCTATCTGGTGTTTGATATCAAGGTAACTTGTCGGTTCGTCAAGGAGCATTGCTTGAGGCTCCTGGGTCAGGGCTCTTGCAATGACTACCCTCTGCAATTCCCCCCCGCTAAGACTAAAGATGCTTCTTTCCTTGAAGTCCGAAACATCTGTCAAAGCCATGGCTTCCCGGGCAATCTCAAAGTCCTCTTTTCCTTCAAAAGCAAGTAGGGCCATATGAGGGGACCGTCCCATCATGACCAATTCAAGGGCAGTGAGACCAAAGTGAAACTGAGACACCTGTGAAACCACTGCAATCTTCTGAGACAGATTTCTTCTTGAGATGGTTTCTATCGGTGCGTTGTTCAAGTAGATGGCGCCCGATATAGGGGATAGGTGTCGATAGAGCAGCTTGAGCAGAGTGGTCTTCCCTGATCCGTTTGGCCCGATTACAGAGAGGAACTCGCCGGATACAACTTCGAATGAAATGTCTTCCAAGACCATCTCATCTGTATAGGCGAAGCTCAAGCCCTCTACTTTGATTATTGGCTCCATCCTCGTGTGTCCTTAAACATGAGCATCAGAAAGAATGGAGCTCCCAAGAAGGCCGTGATGACGCCGACTGGAAGTTCACTCGGGTAAACAATCGTACGGGCCGCTGTGTCGGCAAGCATCATGAAGATGGCCCCGAACAGGGCCGAGGTGGGCAGGAGCAACCGGTGATCATTTCCGAAGGCCATTCTCATGAGATGAGGAACAATGAGCCCCACAAATCCTATAATCCCGCCAAGGGAAACTGTGAAGGCGGTCAATATGGAAACGATGATCAGTAGCAGATACTTCACCTTTTCAACTTCTATTCCCAGCTGGTAGCCGAGTTCTTCGTTGACACCAAGGATATTCAGATACCTTGAGAAGACATATACTACACCAAAGCCAGGCACGAGGACTGTCAACAGGATTCCAACGTTGGCATACACGGAACCGCTGAGGTCTCCGTAAAGCCAAAAAAGAATGGCATACAGGAGCTCATCTGAGGTGGTGGTGATCACAAACATGATGAAGGCAGTGAAGAACGCATTTACTATCACGCCTGTAAGTATGATGCGGGTTGTGGAAAATCCGGTCCTCCTTTTGCTCAAAGCCAGAACAAGGAAGAGGGTAACCATTGCCCCAATAAAAGAAAACAAGAAGCTCCCTCCCGCAACCGATATTCCCAGCAGGATAAAGAGTATCGCACCAACTGCAGCGCCCCCTGAAAGACCAAGAACAAAAGGCTCTGCCAGGGGGTTTCGCAGAATGGCCTGCATCACTACGCCGCAGATTGAAAGGGTGGCACCAATGGCGGCCGCCATCAGAATTCTCGGAAGGCGAATCTCAAAGAGGATAGCCTCTGAAGAGGGGTCCACTGCCTTGGACAGGAATAGGTCTCTAAGAACTGCGTAAACTGGAATGTCAGCAGCACCCATGCAAAGGGTCCCGAGACCGACAATGATGCCCAGCCCTGCCAGAAGAATTATAATTCTCAGGATCTTAGACTTGGTTACCACCATATCTCACTACCGAATCAGTATTCGTACCTGACATTGAAGTAGACAGATCTGCCGGCGCCGGGAAACCCTTCCACAGTCGTTGAACCAAAGGGGGGCGTGTCCTGAAATGTTCCAAAATAAGTATAATATTCCTCGCCCAAGAAATTGTTGATCTGAAGTGAAACGAACCAGTGGTCATGTACCCGCTGCTCGACTTTTGCATCCATAGTCCAATAGGGATCTAGACTGTATCTAACCGTCTTGGTTGCCGGGTAAACCACGTCCGTCTCAGTGCGATACCAGAGGCGGTCACTCACGTAGCGAAGCGTGACCTTGGCGGTCATGCCGTAGTCGCTCCAGTAGGTCAAGTCGGTTCTGAACAGGTGCTCAGGCGTATAAGCGGCCCGGCGTTTTACCCATGTATACTCGAAATCCGCTGGCGTTGGGGGTGGGACTCCTGGTGCCAGCCATCCGCCCGGGTCGTAGTATTGCTGTTTTGTGTAATCTTTGGTTTCTTCTTCTGCACTTACGTATGTGTAGTAAAAGCCCAGAGTAGTATTGTAAAAGGGGCCAATGGTCGTCCCCACTTCCAGACCATCCGCCTCGTATGTACGCAGATTCTGCGGTGTAAAGATCCCGCTCGAGTCAGGACCCCACTGGATCTTGTTGTCCACGTCCCAATGAAAATAGGTAAGGGCGTAAAACAGTCTGCGGTCAACAAGAGATTGTTCCCAGGTGACGTCTGAATGCCATCCTTCTTCGGGTAAAAGATCCGGGTTTCCTCTTGCGAACGAGTCCGCAGGCCAGAACAGGTCGTTGAGCGTTGGCGCGAGGAAGTGCTTCCCGTGGGTCAACTTGAGTGCCGCATCGTCCAATGGATTCACAATTGCGCCAAACCGCGGCAGATCGACCGTTCCAAATTCAGAGTCGTCTTCGTGCCGCACCCCGAGCAGCGCCTTGAAATACTTGAAAGGTCGGTATTGCGCCTCTGCAAAGACCCCCGTGGTGTTCCGATCCGCCTTGGTCGTTGCTTGCGTTGCCGGGAGCTCGGCGCCATTTGGATCCAGGGCCACACTCTGGTTATTCCAATCGAAGTTGTTGTATTCCGCCCCCAGCAGGAAATTCAGACCTTCAAAGGGTCTGATATCAATGTTTCCTTCAGCTCCGAGAACTTTATTCGTGGTCCAGGTTTCCGATCCTACGAGTGACCCGAAGAAATCAACATAACGAAGATAGTTGTAGTTCTCCAGCTCAGTGTAGTCGCCCCTTACCAGAAGGCCCAACCACTTCCACGGTTTGCTCTTTGCCTCGAGCACAACGTGGTAATCCTCATCCTTTCCTGAGTCTAGCAAACTGGCTGAATCGCTGTTATATACTTCTATGCCGTTCACAAAGAAGGATTCTGTTCCCTCAGGGGGCCTGACGCCGGGCCGTCCGTATTCCCGGTCAAAGTAGTCTCCATAGAGGCTCAGATCTAAGGCATCTCCCTTGTCCAACACCAGGTTCAGGGAAGCGTCGTTTTGCTCCATATCTGCATTGTCACGAAAACCGTCGGTCTCTCCCCGGTTTGCCGTCAAGTAGTACCCAAAGTCACCAACAGGGAACATCCCGTTCTCGGCTGAAATCTGATAAGTATTCTGAGAACCGTAACCGGCTGAAACCTTGAGGTCCATTTTCTCCTTTTTTGGCCGTTTCGTTATAATGTTGACCGTTCCACCCATTGCACCCGAACCATAGAGAACCGATCCAGAACCTTTTACGACCTCTACCCGCTCAATGCCATTAAGAGGGATCCGGCTCACATCAGCAACACCAACAGAAGGAGAATTGACGCTAACGCCGTTGATCCTTACTTGTGTGGCATTGCCGCTCATCCCCCTGATATGGATCTCGGCCACAGCGCCCCCATAGTCGCCTTGTGTCCTCCAATCGAGACCGGGTTCATTGACCAAGAATTCACCAAGGCCTCTGGCTGACGATTCCTCAATGTCGACGTCGTCCTTGATGATGACGGCGTTGGGAACGTCCTTGCGCATTTCCTCTGTCTTTGTGGCAGAGACCACGATTTCATCCATAACGACGGGTTTTCTTTCATCCGCCCTGACCCAGGGGGGAGAGAGGACCAATGCCTTTGCCAGAACACAAAAACAGAACAAGCCAACCCATTTAGAACAACCAAAACCGTGTCGAAACATCTTTTGCCTCCTTTCTTCCCTCGAAGAAAAAGTGTCTCCCATGGTTTCGCCCAGGTCTCCTGGCTTACGTTCGTCCTACTTGCCGCGCCTTCCCAATCCGCTCCACGGATCAGTGGCATACCTGCGGCTTTCGTCCCGATTACAGTCGCGGGGCGGCGGGAGCTTTTTACTCCCTTCCCTTTGGACGAAACCGAAAAAAATCCCCGAACCGATAAGAATCGATCCGGGGATTGCCCTTTTTTATCCTCAAACCGTTTTTGTGTCCTCAACCCGGCACGCGAGGCTTGCAGAACACCACTTCTTGTGGCAGGTTTTCTGGCTCCCCCGCCCTTCTAGCTACCTTCCCATCCCGAGTCTATGGAACAGTGGTGCAAAAAATGCTAAAAGAGTCCCCTTTTCTGCAGAGAAAAGGGCGGGGTTACAGCGGCGGGTCCGCTCCCGAGTTTAACGGGATTCCCTATTAAGCCCCATGGGGCACCACCACCTTCTTATGCCAGGGACCTGACTGGTGTCAAGAACAAACGGCCGCGTACATCCGGGAGCCCCTTGCATTGCCAGGAAGGCTATGGTACCTGACGGTAGGAATCTGAAAACAGACACGGAGAATATGCATGAATACTTATGTCAAAGCGATGCGCCTCCCTTTTTTGACGGGCTCTCTCATCCCGGTCATTCTGGCTGCAGCATTCAGTTGGCTGCACGGGTCTCTCGACTTCGGGCGGCTTGTCCTGGTGTTGATTGGAGTGGGATCTCTGCAAATTGCAGCCAACATGATCAATGACTACTATGATGATCCCGGAAGCGACCAGATCAACCTGCATCCCACCCCTTTTAGCGGAGGTAGCCGGGTTATCCAGGAACAACTGATGGATGCCAAGACAGTGTGGGCCATGGCCATGGGGTTTTTCGTGCTGGGGACAGCTACTGGCGTGTGGCTGGTCTTGACAGGACGACCATTTGTCGCAGTGATCGGTCTGATGGGATTCCTGGCGGGATACCTCTACTCGGCAAGCCCTATCAGCCTTATGTCCCGAGGGCTGGGGGAGATTACCATCTTTTTGGCCTTTGGGCCTTTGATAACATGGGGAACCTACTATGCAATGACGGGGCTTCTTACTTTGGAGGCCTTCCTATTGGGCATCCCTCTCGGCTTTCTGATTACTGCGGTCATCTGGATCAACCAGTTTCCCGACCTTGAGGCTGACCGAGATGCGGGGAAACGGAACTGCGTGGTGCGCCTGGGACGTGATCGCTCCCGGTTCATCTATGCTCTCCTCATGCTTGGGCCCTACGCTGTGGTGCTCTTTTGGGTCCTGACCCAGCCGGGCTCCTGGCCCTATCTTGCGGCGGTCTTGACCATCCCAATCGCTCTGAAAGCAATTAAGATCCTTTATGCCCACTACCAGACCTATGATGAAATCATCCCCGCCCAGGCTCTGACGATCCAGACACACCTTGTCCTGGGATTGGTCCTGTCAGGAGCATTGGTGTTCCAAAGGATCATTTCATAGGAGCATTCTGGCCGTCCACCATGGATTTTCCGAACCTTCAGATTGTTCGCGCAGATAATCTTGATCTAGTCGCCTTGAAAACAGCCGGGATGATCAAGGCGCTTTCTCCCGATGCCACGGTGGCGGTCTCAGGAGGCACGACGTACAGGAAGGTCCTCAATGTTTGGCAAAAAAACCTTGGCGCTTTTCACATCAAGCTCTTTCCGGTGGATGAGCGGATGGTCCCCTTTGACAGCCCTGAAAGTAATTGGGGAATGGTGCAAGAGCTCTTGTTCGATCCACTTGATTGGCCTGGTTCAATGCGCTGCTTTGTGGAAAGTATGAGCGAGCGTGCGGTTGACGATTATGAAAAGCTTCTGCGGTTAACTTTTTACCGACCCATGCCGGAATTTGATCTAATCTTTCTTGGGGTAGGTGGTGATGGGCACACGGCAAGTCTTTTTCCGGGAACCCCCCACCTTGATGACTATGCGTCGTGGGTCCTGCAAACGCAAAGCCCCAATCCTCCGAAGGAGAGGATTACCCTTGGGATGGGTGTCATCTGTCACGCACGAGAGGTAGTCATTATCGTTATGGGGCAGGATAAACGTGACGTTGTCCAAAAGATGCTTGAAGGTGATGAGGCCTTGCCGATTGTGAAAGTGCTCAAGCACCCTGTGAAGAAGCGACTATTCTTGGATCGGGATGATAGATCCACTAATTCTGTGAGTTCATGACAGGCATAATTAATGAGATTAGCCATTATTTCTGACATCCATGGCAACCTTGAGGCATTCAAGGAAGTCCTGGCTGACATCGATCGATCTCAAATCGATGGATTGGCTTGCCTGGGGGACAACATCGGTTACGGCCCGGACTCTGAACGAGTCATCGAACTGGTTCGCGAACGAGACATTCCGTCTGTCATGGGGAATCACGAACTGGCGGTCGTAGATGTGAAGTGTTTGGACTGGATGAATGCAACAGCCCGAAAATCCCTGGTCATGACGCACGAACGCCTTTCCGAAAACTCAATCGACTATATCCGCACTTTACCGCCCGCTATGACATATCATGGGAGCTTGTGTGTGCACGGCTGCCCCCCCGACTCGGTCGTCACCTACCTGTTTCAACTCTCGAGGGCGCAACTCAAGGAGGCCTTTCTCGCAATGGAGGAGAGGGTATGTTTTCTGGGTCATACCCACGATCTGTTAATCATCAGCTTTGATGGAGATGAGGTTATCCAGGCATCGTTGGGCAACGGCATTGTCTCCCTGCATAAAGACCACCAGTACATCATCAACGTGGGGAGTGTGGGACAACCTCGGGATAGCAATAACCACGCCAAGTACGTGATTTGGGACACAGCCTCGGAAAGCATTGAGGTTCGGTTTGTTCCGTACGATATAGCTGCTACAGCAAATAAGATTATTGCATTGGGGTTTCCCGAGTTTAATGCCAGACGGCTGTGGTAATCCTAACTACAAGCCATCTCAAAAAGACGTCTAAGACTACATGGTCCCCCCGAAGGCACAAAGAGCGGGAGTAATGGAGTGATGGAGTAATGAAAGAAAACCAACACTCCATTACTCCAGTACTCCTGCTGAAGCCAGCAGCCGGGGCCCTGAAACCTGATTCATATTTTTTTGAGATAGCTTCTATCGTTGCGTCTTATAAATAGCTTGCATAATTCCCACGATCGCACAGGACCCAAGAACTGAAAGCACCAAATAACTAATGGTCTCAAGGCGTAAGCCGCTACTGTTTTCAAGGCGCAGCCGCAAACAAATAACAATGACCAGAATTCCTCCTGTTTTCAAGGCGGAGGCCGCAAATCCCAAACCGGTGTCATAGGGCATCAATAGCCAGTAACTCTTTTTCGGTCATTGAATATTGGGGCTTTCGTCTTGAAGACAGTACGAATTTAGTGCTTCGGATCTTATATCTTATCGACTCAAGACGGAACCCATGTTTTGCTTTGACTTTTATGAGTAATTGCTGGGACACGAGACTGGAACCATCTCAAAAACAGCTCCAAGTCCCCATGGTGCGAGTAAAAGTTTCGCATGAAGAAGATTGACAAGTACGAAGTCTGCGGGTTGCTCGGCAAAGGCGGTATGGGGATGGTTTACAAAGTCCGCATGCCGGTGGTGGGCAAGATCGTAGCACTGAAACTCCTATCGCCCCACCCCAACCTCGTTGCCCTCTTGGGTGAAGAGCAATTGAAGAGGCTCTTTGTTACTGAAGCGGTGACCATGGCAGGGCTGCGGCATCCCAACATCGTTGACATCTGGGACTTCCACGAATCCAAAGATCTCACCTATTTCATCATGGAGTACTTCTGCAACAACCTGGGGGTTATCATCGGCGAGACTTATATTGTGGAAGAGCCGTCCCGCATGGTGAGCGTTGATAAAACATTGCACTATACCCGGCAAATCCTCGAAGGACTTTCCCGGCTTCACCAGGCCGGGATTATCCACCGGGATATCAAACCATTCAACATCCTGGTGACCGACCAAGACACGGCTAAGATTACCGATTTCGGACTTTCCAAGCTGCGTGGCGAGATTTTCGAGGGACCCGAAAACCTGAATGTAGGTTCCCCTTACTATGCACCGCCTGAGCAGGAAGAGGACCCGAACAACGTCGACGTGCGGGCTGACCTGTATCCTGTGGGAATCATGTTTTACCGAATGTTGACCGGCACGCTCCCCATTGATTCGTACCAAAGCCTGAGCAAAAGCAATCCGGACCTGGATACAGATTGGGATGACTTCCTGGTAAAAGCCATCGCCACAAAGAGAGAAGACCGGTTTGCGAGTGCGAATGACATGCTCGGAGCGCTTGATGAGCTGCGAATCGCCTGGGAGGAGAAAAAAGACAAGGTATGCGAGATGCCCCTGGAAGACGTCTCCATTAAGGGGGCACCAACAGGCGCCGAAGGAAAGCGACGCAGTGAGAGTGTCAAGGTCCGGCCCGGAGAGGCGCGAAGAGTTTTCGGGGCAGATGACCGGTGGCGGCCTGCGCAATACGTTACCAACGATTTTCAGGTTAACGAGGATGGTACTGTCACCGATCGGGCCACCAGATTAACCTGGCAGCAGGCCGGCTCCGACTTTGCCATGACGTGGCATGAGGCCCGCGATTACGTCGAGACACTGAACCAGAAGTCCTTTGCAGGCCGGGATAACTGGAGATTACCCACCATCAATGAACTGATGTCTCTCCTCACAGATGTGCCCCGGGCAGGTGACCTTTGTATCGAGCCTGTATTTGATCGGGGCAAGAGGTGGCTCTGGAGTTCTGACCGGCGCTCGTTTGTGGCTGCCTGGTACGTGAGTGCAGACATGGGATATGTTTCGTGGCAGGACTTCAGCTGCTACTATTACGTGCGAGCCGTCTGTTCTGATACGTAACCTACTTGGAACTTCTAACGGTAATAGGACCATAGTGATTCATGACCAACAATCTTATGACTCTCACAGGCCAGGCGGTGGTATCACGTGCAGGGGTACCTGTTTGCCTCCAGCCGTCAGGATTGGCTCCCTGCGCCTGACTCGCAGGGTTCTCGCCTGGCTCCAGATTGCCGTAGCCAGATCGGAGGCGGCATTGCCTTGTTTTAAGGCCTGTAGCACAACCTCGATCACTTCCGCCTCATTCGCGATCTTTATCTTGGGACTAAC
>JAQBAU010000185.1:0-2526 GCA_032126655.1 Desulfobacterales bacterium | reverse complement strand
GACTCAGGTTGGACTGAACAAATATCTCTTTGAGATGGCCAATATTCGGAACCAGTGCTCGTGGGTTCACAGCGCGGATTCAGAGGCAGCCACAGCAAAGGCAAAAGATCTGGTTCGCATGGCTATAGCCAAAGCCGTGCGCCTGGACCCTCTGGACGAGGTGAGGCTGGATGTAATCCAGGCCGGCCTTGTGATCGGGGGTGGACTGGCAGGCATGACGGCAGCGCTTGGATTGGCGGATCAGGGCTTTCCAGTCCATCTGGTAGAAAAGGATGAAGCACTGGGGGGCCATGGCCGCAAGCTTTCACAGACATGGCAAGGCGAAGACATGGGGGTTCTTCTGTTGGAGATTGTTCAGAGGGTAGAGAACCACCCTCTGATTTCGATGCACCTGCAATCGACTGTGGTGGAGGCTGATGGGTTCGTCGGCAATTTCAGGACAACCATAGAAACCGGGGACGAGAGGGAGATCGTAGAGCACGGGGCGACTATTATGGCAATTGGCGCCCATCAGTTCACACCCGATGAATATGCGTTCCGTAGACATCAGAATATCTTCCTCTCTTTGGACTTTGACCGGGCCCTTGGAACAGATCCACAAAGGTTCAAGGATGTTGAGTCAGCAGTTTTCATACAGTGCGTAGGCTCCAGGGAACCCGAGAGGCCATATTGCAGCAAGGTCTGCTGTACCCACTCGATTCAGGGCGCCTTGAGACTAAAAGAACTTAACCCCGACATGAACATATATGTCCTATTTCGCGACATCCGCACCTATGCCCAAAGAGAAGATTTATATAGAGAGGCTCGCTCCAAGGGGGTGGCGTTTATTCGGTACAGCGTTGATCAGAAACCAGAGGTGGATATAAATGACAACAGGCTCACCGTGACGCTCATCGATCAGATGCTTGGCGTGCCGGTTCGGATTGACACAGACATCATCACCCTGGCCTCGGCTATTGTACCAACGGCGGACGGAACGGCCATTGCCAGGCTCTACAAACTTGCAGTAAACGACGAAGGTTTCTTCCAAGAGGCCCACGCAAAACTGCGGCCTGTGGATTTTGCAACAGACGGTGTTTACATGGCCGGTCTTGCCCATGGTCCAAAACCTGTTGAAGAAAGCATTGCCCAGGCCCAGGCTGCGGCAGCCCGATCGGCAGCTCTGCTTGCATCGAAGACCATATACACAAGCGCCGTTGTGGCATACACACATGAGGCTTTCTGCACGGGTTGCGGCGTGTGCGTCGATGTCTGTCCCTTTGGCGCCGCAAGTTTTGACACTGAGACAGAGAGGGCGCTGATCAACCCGGCCCAGTGCAAGGGGTGCGGGTTGTGTGTGGCATCATGTCGTTCGGGGGCGCTGAATTTAAAAGGATTTGATCAGGCCCAGACGTTTGCCATGATAGAAGAAGCACTTGCGTAATGCGGCATTCGGAGTGCGGAATGAGACGAATGCGGAGTGCGGAGTACGGAATGAAAAAAACGCATAGCGCAAAGCGCAGAGCGCAGAGCGTGGAAGAAGAAACGCTATGCTCTATGCGCCATGCGCCGTGCCGAGAAAGACGGGCTCAACCACTACAACATCTGATACAAACGGACTATGACACATGGAAAACTGGGAACCTCGAATAATCGCTTTTCTCTGCAACTGGTGCAGCTATAGCGCGGCGGATCTGGCTGGCGTCAGTCGTTTGGCTTATCCGTCGAATATCCGGATTATTCGTATCCCTTGTACAGGACGCATGAGTGCGAAGTTTGTCCTGGATGCCCTTCGTCACGGCGCGGACGGGGTGTGGGTGTCGGGGTGCCATCCCGGGGAGTGCCATTACCTGGAAGGGAATTACTATGCTCGGCGGAAATTTGCCCTGCTCAAGAGTTTCCTGGAGCACACAGGCATTGAACCGGGACGTGTCCGGTTTTCGTGGGTTTCGTCTTCTGAGGCAACCAAGTTTGCGGACATTGCCAGCAAAGTGACTGCAGAGGTGAAGGCATTGGGTCCGGCGAGACATCTCGTCAAGACAATGCTGAAGGTGGCTTGATGCAGAAGTACACTGCAAAGATTCGCGATACTGCCAGACGGTTGTTTGCTGAAGACCGCGTAGATGCCGTCCTTGGATTCAAACGGGGAAGTGTTCCCATGATTTGTCAACCGGTGCTCATCACAGGCTCCGAAGAGGTTGACACGCTTCACTGGGACAGTTTCTGCAGCGTTAATCTGGCGAACTACCTGCCCAAACGCCAGGACCGTCTCGCTATTGTGGCCAAGGGATGTGATGCACGAAACATTGTTGTACATCTCCTGGAGAACCAGATCAGGCGGGACCAGATTTTCGTCATAGGCGTTCCGTGCACAGGAATGGTGGATCGCCGGAAGGTCACGAAAGGGATGAGTGACGCGGATATCCTTGAAGTGACAGAAGGTGGGAGCAAGATCACAGCAAAGGGCAGGGGCGTGGAGGAGTCTTTCCCCAAGGCCGAAGTGCTGCAGGACAACTGCGCTGTCTGCATCCACAGAAACCCGGTCAT